>DASXQE010000086.1:0-21385 GCA_036493155.1 Candidatus Limnocylindrales bacterium
CAGCTCGGCCACCGAATACTGGACCGCGCCCGGGCCATCCATCATCGAGTAGACGCCGCCCGTCGAGAACGTCTTGATCCAGTCGGCACCGGCCCGGATGTTGGCCCGCACGACCTTGCGGACCTCGTCCGGCCCATCGGCCAGGCTCGGCGGGATCTCGGACATCGGCCGGTCGCCATCCAGCACCATGCCGGACGGGCTCATGCCGTCACCGTGGCCACCGGTGATCGACAGCGGGCTGACGCTCACCTGGAGGCGCGGCCCGGGAAAGCCGCTCGCAAACAGCCGCTTCAGCCCGGCCGGCGCGCCGCCGGCGTCGCGGATCGTCGTGACGCCCTGGCCCAGGAAGGCCTCGCCGGCGCGGAGCATCGCCCCGACGGTCTCGGTGTAGCTGCGGGCGACCGAGTCCTCGATCCGCTCGTGCACGCCGCTGAAGTGGACGTGGCAGTCGATCAGCCCCGGGACGACGGTCGCCCCGCCCGCGTCGACGATGCGGGCGTCCGCGGGGACTTCGCCTCGGCCACGAGCGATGGCCGCAATCCGGCCATCGTCACCCACGATCAGGGTGTCGCCGTCGAGTGGCGTCTCGGAGCGGGCGTCGAGCAGGCGGGCGCCGACGATCGCCAGCGACATCGGTCGGGCGGCCCGGGCGGCTGCGCTACCGGGTCCGCGGGAAGCCGAGGTCGACCTTCGAGGTCGACGGATCCGGCCAGCGCGCGGTCACCACCTTGGACCGCGTGTAGAACTGGACCCCTTCGGGACCGTACATGTGGAGGTCGCCGAAGAGCGACGCCTTCCAGCCGCCGAAGCTGTAGTACGCGACGGGCACCGGGATCGGGACATTGACCCCGACCATCCCGACGTTCACGTCGAACTGGAACTGCCGGGCGGCGCCACCGTCGCGGGTGAAGATCGCGGTGCCGTTGCCGTACGGGTTGGCGTTGATGAGGTGGAGGGCTTCGTCGTACGTGCCGACCCGCATGACCGTGAGCACCGGCCCGAAGATCTCGTCGCGGTAGCAGTCCATCGAGGGCTGCACGCCGTCGATGAGCGACAGCCCCAGGAAGAACCCGTCCGAATCCTTGAACAGCGGGTGGTCACGCCCGTCGGCCACGACCGTCGCGCCCTGCTCGGCCGCCGAGTCGAGGTACGACGCGACCTTGTCGCGGTGCTGCTTCGTCACGAGCGGACCCATCTCGGCGCCCGGGTCCGTGCCCGGCCCGATCCTGACCTTCGGCAGCCGGGCCTCGATGGCCTCGATCAGCGGGTCGGCGACGGATCCGACGGCCACGATCGTGGCGATGGCCATGCAGCGCTCGCCCGACGAGCCGTAGCCAGCCGAGACGGCGGCGTCGGCCGCCATGTTCACGTCGGCGTCGGGCAGCACGAGCATGTGGTTCTTCGCGCCGCCGAGGGCCTGGACGCGCTTGCCGTGCTTCGTGCCGGTCTCGTAGATGTACCGCGCGATCGGGGTCGAGCCGACGAAGCTGACCGCGGCGACGTCCGGGTGGTCCAGGATCCGGTCGACCGCGACCTTGTCGCCCTGGATGACGCTGAAGATGCCGTCGGGCACGCCCGCCTCGCGAAGCAGCTCGGCGAGGTACAGCGAGGCCGATGGATCCTTCTCGGACGGCTTGAGGATGAACGCATTGCCGGCGGCGATGGCCGTGCCGAACATCCACATCGGGACCATGGCCGGGAAGTTGAACGGGGTGATCCCGGCCACGACGCCCAGTGGCTGGCGGATCTGGTAGACGTCCACACCGGTCGAGACCTGCTCGCTGAAGTCACCCTTCAGGAGGTGGGAGATGCCGCAGGCGAACTCGAGGTTCTCGAGGCCGCGGGCAACCTCGCCCAGGGCATCCGCTGGGACCTTGCCGTGCTCGGCCGTGAGGTGGGCCGCGATGTCGTGGCGATGGGCCTCCACGAGGTTCCGGATCCGGAACATGACCTCGGTGCGCTTCGAGAGCGAGGTCGCGCGCCAGCCCGGAAACGCCGCCTTGGCCGCGGCGACCGCGGCGTCGACCTCCTCGACCGAGGCGAGGTGGACCTCGCGCGCCAGGCGCCCGGTCGCGGGATCGTAGACGGGCCCACGACGACCCGACGTGCCGGCGACCCGGCGGCCTCCGATCCAGTGATCGACAGGCGCACCCGCAGCCTGCGAGGAGGGGGCGCCGCCGCGGGCGGCGTCGGTGGCGGGATCGACGACCTGAGTCATGGCCGACACGATACCGCGTCCTACTCGGCCGCCCCCGGCTGCGCCTCGCCCGTCGCCCAGCCCTCGGTCAGGATGGGCGCTCGACTGCGCTCGACGAGGCCGATCGCGGCCAGGGCCACGACGAGCAGGGACAGGACCTGGTCGATGCGCAGCGGCCCGATCGCCACGGGGTCCCGCCAGGTGAACGCGACCACGAACCGCGCGAGGGCCCACAGGCCGAGCGCCAGGTAGAGCGCCCCGCCGTTGCCCCGGGCGAGCACGCCGAGGCGACCCGCCGCGATGAGGCCGACGATGGCCAGGCCGATCAGCACCGCCTCGTACACCTGCGACGGGTGGGAGGCGACGTCCGGCGCCAGGGAGCCCCACGGACCAGGACCCGCATACGCGGTGGCCCACGGCAGCGTGGCCGGCAGCCCCTGGCCAGTAGCCCCGAGGACGCCACTGAGCTTCGCCATGGCGAGGACCGCGAGCAGCGGCACCGCGGTGGCATGCAGCCAGCGCCCGACCGGCGCGCCGATCAGCCGGGCGATGATGCCGCCCGAGAGGATCGCCAGCGGGACCGCCACGGTCAGGCCGAGGGCGCCCTGGCTGAAGTCCGTGATCGCGCCGGTGTTGTCCCTGTAGTACGGCAGGTGATCGAGGACGTACCCGATGCGCCCGCCGAGCAACGCCCCGGGGACGGCACCGATGACGATGAACACCAGGTCGTCGGCCCGCAGCGTGCCGGCAGGTTCGGCCGACCCGGGCGCCGGCGTCCGGCGAGCGACGGCCGCTGCGAGCAGGAGCCCGAGAAAGAGGACCACCGCGAGCGCCAGCGTCTCGAGGCGGACGGATGCGCTGTCGCCGAGCTTGACGACGGGATCGAAGTCGAAGGTGATGACACCGACCGGCACGGCGTGAGTCTATCGACGGCCGCGCGGCGCCGACCGCACGGCGCGCCCGCCCGCGCCCTGGTCCGCCCTCGCCGAGGGCTGGTCAGGCGGTGGGCTTGGCCGCCAGCGCCGCCATCGCGTCCACGAGCTCGCGAACCGCGGCGGCGGAGCGCTGGAACGCCGCCGCCTCATCGGGCGTGAGCTTGATCTGGATGACGCGCTCCATCCCGCGGGCACCGAGGACGACGGGCACGCCGACGAACAGGCCGTCGACGCCGTACTCGCCGGTGAGGTAGGTCGCGCAGGGCAGCACCCGCTTCCGATCCTTGAGGATCGACTCGACCATCTCGAACGCGGCCGCGGCCGGGGCGTAGTAGGCGGATCCGGTCTTGAGGAGCGCGACGATCTCCGCCCCGCCCCCCGCCGTGCGGTCCACCAGGCCCTGGACGCGCTCCGGGGTCATGAGCTCCGTGATGGGGATGCCAGCCACGGTCGAGTAGCGCGGCAGCGGGACCATCGTGTCGCCGTGGCCGCCGAGGACGAAGGCGTGGGCGTCCTCCACGGAGACCCCGAGCTCCATCGCGATGAACGTCCGGAACCGCGCCGAATCCAGGACCCCGGCCATGCCGATGACCCGCTCGCGCGGGAACCCGGACGCCTCGAGCGCGATGTGGCACATCGCGTCCAGCGGGTTCGTGACGATGACGAGGATGCAGTCCGGGGAGTGCTGGACGATGGCCTGGACGACGGAGCGCACGATCCCGGCGTTGGTGGAGAGGAGGTCATCGCGGCTCATCCCGGGCTTGCGAGCGATGCCGGAGGTGATGACGACGACGTCCGACCCGGCCGTGTCGGTGTAGTCGTTCGTGCCGACGATCCGGGCATCGTGCGGGATGACAGGCGCGGACTCGGCCAGGTCGAGGCCCTTGCCCTGGGGCAGGCCCTCGACGATGTCGATGAGGACGACGTCGGCCAGCCCGGCCTCGGCGATCCGCTGCGCGGCCGTCGCGCCGACATTGCCGGCGCCGACGACGGTGACCTTGCTGCGTCCCATGACTCTCCTCAGCCCTCGCCGGGCGCGGACTTCTTGAGCTCGCTGCCGCCGGCGTCCGCATCGACCTCGATCGGGCCGGCATCGCGGACCGCCTCGGTCACCCCCTCCGCGTACGCGGCGAAGTTCTCGTGGAACATCCTGGCGAGCTTGCGCGCGGCGGCGTCGTAGGCGGCGGGGTCGGCCCAGGTGCCCCGCGGCTGCAGCACCTCGGCGGGCACCCCGGGCACGGCCGTGGGGACCGCGACCCGGAAGATCGGATCGATGACCGTCGGGACGTCCTGCAGCTGGCCGTTGATCGCCGCCCGGACCATGTTCCGGGTGTGGGTGATGTCCATCCGGTGGCCGACGCCGTACGGGCCCGCGGTCCAGCCGGTGTTCACCAGCCAGACCGGCACGTCGTAGCGCTCCAGGCGCTCGACGAGCATCTGGGCGTAGACACCGGGGTGGCGTGGCAGGAACGGCGCGCCGAACCCGGCCGAGAACGTCGCGGACGGCTCCTTGACCCCGACCTCGGTGCCGGCCAGCTTGGCCGTGTAGCCGCTGATGAAGTGATAGGCGGCCTGCTCGTGCGTGAGTCGCGAGATCGGCGGCAGGACGCCGAACGCGTCGGCGGTCAGGAAGACCACGTTTCGCGGCGTGCCCGCGACCCCGGTCGGGTCGGCGTTGCCGATGAACTCGAGCGGATAGGCCGCCCGGGTGTTCTCGGTGATCCGCTCGCTGTCGAGGTCGAGCTCGCGGGTGACGGCATCGATGTCGACGTTCTCGAGGATCGTCCCGAAGCGCTTCGTCGTGGCGAAGATGTCGGGCTCGTACATCGGCGAGAGACGGATGGTCTTGGCGTAGCAGCCACCCTCGAAGTTGAAGCTGTAGCCCTCGCCCCAGCCGTGCTCGTCGTCGCCGATGAGGCTCCGCTCCGGGTCCGCCGAGAGGGTCGTCTTGCCCGTCCCCGAGAGCCCGAAGAAGACCACCGGGTCGCCCTGCTTGCCGACGTTGATCGACGAGTGCATCGGCAGCACGCCCTCGTCCGGCAGGAGGTAGTTCATGACCGTGAACGCCGACTTCTTGATCTCGCCGGCGTACATCGTCCCGACGATGATGATCTCCATCCGCTTCAGGTGGACGAGGATCGCGGTCGAGCTGCGGACGCCCTCGGTCTCGGGGTCGGCCTGGAACGACGGGACGTCGATGATCGTGAAGTTGGGCTCGAAGCCCTCGAGCTCGTCCTGCGTCGGGCGGCGGAACAGGTTGCGGGCGAAGATGCTCGCCCAGGCCGTCTCGGTGAAGACCCGCAGCGACCGGCGGTGGGTCGGATGGGCGCCGATGAACAGGTCCTGGCTGTAGAGGTTGCGATCCTGCAGGTAGGCCATCAGCCGCGACCGCAGCCGATCGTAGTTGGCCTCGCTGATCTCGTGGTTGACGTCGCCCCACCAGACGCTCGCCTCACTCGACGGCTCGCGGACGATGAACTTGTCCTTGGGCGAGCGGCCGGTGTGCTTGCCGGTGCGGACGACGAGCGGACCGTTGGCCGCGATGACGCCGTCGCCCTCGCGGATGGCGGCTTCGTACAGCTCGGCGGTCGAGAGGTTCCGGCGGATCATGCGAGCCACGGGCGCCGACGAGGCGTCGGACGGGCTGGTCGCTGCCGGGGTGCGCGTTGCGGTCATGGTAGGGTCGGTCTCCTGTCCCGACGTCCCGGTCGAGCCGGACGCCGTGATCGATCCCGACCGGCCGCGCGTGACGCCGAGGGAGAACCGGGCGAGGCCCGTGGTTCGCCGCCGGCGGAGTCGGCTTCCGCAGTCGTGGCCGCGATCCTACCACCGGGGCCATGCCCAGGTTGCGGGACGGTTGCGATCCGGCGTTGCAGCGCGGCGACAGGTCTGGCGGCGCTCCCGACGGGCCGCGGCCTCGCGGCGGGCCCGCATCGGATTGATTCGCGAGCCCGTGGCTGCCACGATGCGCGCGCCGACGGCGGCGATCTGGCGCCGACGGCGGGGAGGGCATGTTCGGTCCACGACATCCCAATGGTCGTGTCGCGTGGGCGTGCGCGGCACCCGGGACGTCGACGCGATGACGGCGCCGCTCGTCGTCGTCGAGGCGGCGAATCCGGCTGCGGATGACCACGCCCGGCACGCCCTGGGCCGAGCGGTCACCGCCGGCTGGCGGCCGGTCGCGGGCTGGCTGGCACCGCGGGGCCAGGTGGTCTGCCACGGCGCGGTGACGTCCGATGACGACGCCGTGCTGGCGCTGCGCGCGGCGGTCGGCGGGGCCGGCGTCGTGATCCTGGCCCGGATCCCGCGCGACGCGACGGACCGGCTGGTCGACAACCTCCGGCGGCTCGGACCGGTCGAGCACGTACCGGCCGACGCGCCGCCGCCGGCGCCCGTGGACCACGAGGCGCGCAGCCTGCTGCGCCTGCTGGCCGAGGGCTGGACCCTCGGCGAAGCGGCGGCGGAGCTCGGGCTCTCGCGCCGGACCGCGGACCGCCGGCTCGATGCCGCTCGCCGCGCCCTCGGATCCGAGCACACCGCCGAGGCCCTCGCCGCCGCCCGCCGCCTCGGCTGGCTCGACGCGAACCGGGCCATCGACTGAGCGAGTCGCCCGCGGCCGACGTTCTTGACGGCCTGGTCGGCCGGGCCGCGGAAGTGGCCGCCCTGCGAGCGATCCTCGAGCGCCGGGGCGCTGCCGTGCTGGTCGGCGAATCCGGGATCGGCAAGTCGACCCTCCTCGCCGCGGCCACGGCCGGAACGGCAGCAGCCACTGGCGGGGCGCTGGGCATGCTCAGCTTCATCCCCTACCTGCCGCTGACCCGCGCCGTTGGACCGCTGTCGGAGCGTGACCCGGCGGCGGTCGCGCTGGCCGTGGTCGATCGCGTTGGCAACGGTGTGCTGGTGCTCGACGATCTCCACTGGGCCGACGACGCCACGCTCGCGATCCTCGACCGGCTCGCCGGCCGCGTGCCGGTCCTCGCCGCCGTCAGGACCGGCGATGCCGGCACGCGGGCCGCGCTGACTGCGGCGCGCGGCGCGGGCATGACCGAGGTCCGCGTGGACCCGCTGCTGCCTTCCGACGCGCTCGAGCTGGCGCGGCGTTGGCGCCCGCAGCTGAGCCCGGGCGACTCGCGCCAGCTCGTGGAACGTTCCGGCGGCAATCCGCTGCTCGTGGTGGAGCTGGCCCGGGCCGGGGTGACGACGACGCTCACCCTGGCCATCGGGCACCGCCTTCGGAGCCTCAACCCTCGGGAACGAAGTGTCCTCGAGCTCCTCGCCGTCGCCGACGTGCCGATTGCGTCGCCCGCTCGTGCGCGGGTCCTCGCTCGCCTCGTCGAACAGGGCCTGGTGCAGGAGATCGATGGCGCGTTCGCCATGCGCCACGCGCTCATCGCCGAGGTCATCGGCGGAGGCCTGGCCGACGAGCGCCGAACCGCCCTCCACCGGGCCGTCGCCCGCCTCGCCGGGGATCCCGCGACGCGCGCTCGCCATTTGATGGCGGCAGGTGATCGGGCTGGCGCGTTCGAGGTCGCCTCGACCGCTGCGGGTTCGAGCCCGCCGGGCCTCCGAGCGGCGCTGCTGGGCCTCGCGGCCGAGTGCGCCGACGGCCCCGATGCGCCGCGATTGCGCGTCGAGGCGGCCGAGGCCCTCATCGCCGTGCGACTGGCCGACGGTGCCGAGCGTGCCCTCGGACCGGACGAGGGCGCCACGGGCGACCTCGCGGTGCGGCGCCAGGCGATCCGTGCCCAGATCCGCTATGGCCACGGCGACTCCGCCGCGGCGCTCGCCGCGATCGACTCGGCCATCGGGCTGGCCGAGCCCGGCTCGGCGCTCGCCGCGCGGCTGCTCGTCGACCGCGCCTGGATCGTCACCCTGCGACGCGACGGCGCGAGTGCGGTCGCGCTCGCCCGCGAGGCCCTCGAGGCGGCGCGCGCCAGCGGCCTCCCGGATGCCGCTGCCCAGCGAGTCCTGGGCGTGGCGATCTCGATCGTCGGCGGGGCGTTCGACGAGTACGTCGGGCTGTACGAGGCGGCCGCGGCCGAGGCCCGCCGTGTCGGCGACCTGGCGGAGGAGCTCTTCTGCGACAAGTTGCTCGTGGCCAGCCACGAGTCGGGCGACCAGGAGCTCGGAATCCAGATCGGTGCGTCAGCCGCTGCCCGGGCCACCGAGCAGGGCATGCTCGCGCTCGGCCAGACCATCAGAGCCTCGCTCGTTTCCCTTGTCTACTCGCACGGTGACCCGGAGCGAGCCGTCCGCGATGGCGAGGCGCTGCTCGCGGAATCCATCGGGCGGCGCGACCGCACGATGACGGCGGGCTTCACGGCCGCTGCGATGGTCGACACCGGACGGATCGAGGCGGCGCACCAGGTCATCGCGGCCGGCCTGGCGATCGCGCCCGATGACATCGAGGGGTCATTCGACCTGCTCTGGGCAGAGGCCGAGCTCGCGCTGGCGGACGGCAAGCCCAGTCGGGCGTTGGCCCTGACCGACGCCTTCCTCGCCCGCTTCGGCCAGGCCGACTACGGCGACATGGCCTTCATGTACGTGACCCATGACTGGGCCCATCTGGAGATGAATCGTCCGCTGCTGCCGATGGGCGCACCGGCCCGCAGCCTCCATCGCCAGCACCTGCCGACGATCGTGGAGCGGGAGGCCATCCGACTCCTCGCGAGCGGCGAGCCGGACGCCGCAGCCCGCCGATTCAGCGACGCGGCGGAGGCGTTCGCGCCGTATCACCGCCGCAGCGAGCTGCGATGCCGCTGGGCCGTTGGCGAGTCCCTCCGGCGCGCGGGTCGCGTTGCCGAGGCCCGGGTGGCGCTCGAGCTCGCCGAGGCGCTCGCGGGCACGACCTGGGTCTCGCTCCGGGGCCGCATCCGTCGGTCGCTGCGCCTGGCGGGGGTTCGTCGATCTGCTCCTCGTCGTGAGGCCGGGCCGCTGACCGCGCGCGAGCGCGAGGTCATCGAGCTCGTCGGCGCGGGGCTCACCAATCGCCAGATCGCGGCGCGCCTGGGGATCACCTCCCGGACGGTCGTGTCGCTCGTCGCCAATGCCGCCGCGAAGCTCGGGACGCGGTCCCGCGCCCAGACCGCTCTGCGCGCCGCCGAGACGACCTGAGTCGCCGCCCGCTCGGTGTCACACAGCGGCTAGGCGCCGTCGAGGGCTCGGCGCAGGTCCTCGATGAGGTCGTCGGCGGCCTCGATCCCGCAGGACAAGCGCACGAGCGCCTCCGGGACCTCGAGCTGCGAGCCCGCCACGGAGGCGTGGGTCATCACGGCCGGCAGCTCGATGAGCGACTCGACGCCGCCCAGGGACTCCGCGAGGGTGAAGAGCTCGGTCGCCTCGCAGATCGCGATGGCCCGCTCGCGCGCGGTGCGGCGATGGGGCCCGCCGGCGCGCGGGACGAACGACACCATGCCGCCGCCGGCGCGCATCTGCCCGGAGGCGATCTCGGCCTGGCCGTGGGCATGGGGACCCTCGCTCAGGCCCGGGTACATGACCTGCTCGACGTCGTCGCGGCTGGCGAGGAACGCCGCGACCCGCTCGCCGTTCTCGGCGTGACGGGCGACGCGGAGATGCAGCGTCCGCAGCCCGCGCAGGGCCAGGAAGCAGTCGAACGGCCCGGGGATGGCGCCCATCGCGTTCTGCAGGAAGCGCAGGCGCTCGGCGGCCTCGGGATCGCGCGTGACCGCGATGCCCAGGACGGTGTCGCTGTGGCCGGCGAGGTACTTCGTGGCCGAGTGGAAGACGATGTCGACCCCGAGGTCGAGAGGGTTCTGGAGCGCGGGCGAGGCGAACGTGTTGTCGACGACCACGCGCGGCCGGCTCGCCGCCCCGGCGTAGCGCTCGCGGACCGTCTCGACCGCCGCTCGGATGTCGACGACCTTCAGGAGCGGGTTGGTGGGACTCTCGAACCAGACCAGCCGCGTCCGGTCGGTCAGGGCTTCCCAGAGCGAGTCGGGATTGCCGGCGAGGTCGACGTATCTCGTCGTGACGCCGCTGGCCTTGCGGACCCGCTCGAGGTAGCGGTACGTCCCGCCATACACGTCGTCGCCGACGACGATCTCGTCCTCGTGGGCAGCGAAATCCGCGATCGCCGCCGTGGTGGCCGACCCCGAGGCGAAAGCGATGCCCTCGCCCCCGCCTTCGAGCTCGGCGACGGCCCGCTCGAACCGCTGGCGGGTGGGGTTCTGCGTCCGGGCGTATTCGAAGCCACCGCGCGGCCGGCCCACGCCATCCTGCCTGAAGGTCGAGGTCTGGTAGATCGGCGGCGCGACCGCGCCCGTCAGCTCGTCGGGCTCCTGGCCGGCGTGGACCGCCAACGTGTCGAAGTGCGGCTTCGAGGGGGCCTCGCGCTCGCTCACGCCGCGGATGATCGCAGACGGCGCGACTCGGAGCGTGGATCGCCGATCAGCCGCCGACGAGGGCGAGGTCGACCCGCCGGCCCGCTGCCGCGGCGGTGACGATCACGTTCAGGACCCTAGCTCCACTCTTGAACGTCAGCACGACCTGCGTGCTGCTCGTGACCGGCGTCGAGGCGTAGGCCCATCCCGCCGGCGGCAGCTGGGCCTTGTAGAAGGCGGCGACCTGGGCCACGGTGGAGCTCGTGTCGAACCCGGCATACGTCGGCAGGACGAGCAGGTCCGTGGCGCCGCTCATGACCGGCACGTCCAGCTGGCAGGCCCTCGGCAGCGCGACGCGCGTCGCGGCGTCGAGCTCGCGAAGCCCATAGGTCCACGTCATCGTCCCGGCCATGCCGCCACCGAAGTAACCGGCATCGGCGGTCGTGCTGCGGACGTACTTGCGCACCGAGCCGTCGGCCGCGGCGACCCAGACGTCACCCGTCGTCTGCGGCCCGGCGCCCTCGAGGATGGCTCGACCGTCGAACCGGTAGTGTTTCGTGGCGACCCCGCTCAGGGACTCCGAGCCGGCCTCGTCCGCGCCCATGAGCCCCGGGATCTGGGCGGCCGGCTCGAGCTCGGCCAGGCGAGACCGCGTCGGATCGAGGCGACGACCCATGCACGGACCGGCCGCGGCCTGCTCGTACATGGCGCCAGATCCCTCCGCAACCAGGACGGGATCCTCGACCGGGGCGCCGACGCCGACGCCGGCCTCGATCGTCAGCATGGACATCGCCGGCGTGGCGGTGTGCTGGAAGCGGTGCGTCGTCGACCACTGCCGCGGCGCCCCGTCGACGGTTCCGCTGAAGGCGATCGTCAGCGTCTCCTCGTAGGCCGGCAAGGCGTCGAGGCCCGACCGCGGGTCCGACAGGAAGAACGGGCCCGAGCCGATGCCCAGGGCGCCCGGCGCCACCGATGCCTCGGCACCGGTCGATGCGACCGGGCCGGCGCTGCCGTCGGGCTGGCTCGAGGCCCCGTCAGGGACCACGGACGATCCGCCGGGCCCGGCCGTGCCTGCGGAGGCGGTGGAGCCGGTCGGCGAGGTCATCGGCTGGCAGGCACCGACAGCGAGCGCCAGGCTGACGCCAACGACCCCGACGAGTAGCGGGCGGCGCGTCACGGTCCGGGCGCTCTCGGACGCATGCCGATCTGGAAGCCGGTGTGGTTGCTGTAGTCGATCGGCAGCGCGAACCCCGGGCAGACGTACGTCCCGGTGCCCTTGAGCAGCAGGTCGGCTTCGATCGGGTTGTCCGGGCTCGGGTAGAACGCGACGTCGTACCGCCCGCTGATGAAGGCGATGCAGCGGCCGGACGGACCGAGCGCTGCCCAGGCGGTATCGATGAAGGCGTAGCTGCCGTGGAGGCGGTCCTGCGGGCTGGGAAGGAAGAACATGAACTGGCTCTCGGTATCCACGCCGGCCACGTTCGGCGTGACGCCCGTGAGGAAGAACGGCTCGGTGAGATCGCCCATGTCCGCCTGGACGAAGGTCGTGCCGAGGCCACTCGTGTAGGCCTCCCAGCAGTCGGACACCTCGATCGTGACCGTGGCCGGCCGGAGCGGATGACCACCGCCGACGCGGCGCTCCTCGCCAGTCGAGAAGATGTCGAACTCGATGGTGGTCCGGCCGGGATTCTGACCCGTCACGATGAACGTGGCCCAATTGCCCGGGCCGCTGGCGACCACCTGCGGCATGTCTCCGGGATCGATCGTGGCGATGCGCTCGTCCGCGACCGCGCCGATGACCTTGCCACCGGTCACCCAGGCCGAGTACAGCTGGCCGTTGACGGCGGTCGTCCGGCTGACGCTCACGCTGAACTCGGTCGTCTGCCCCGAGCACAGCGACGCAAAGCTCGGCGTCGCGATCGCCGCGTAGCTGATCTGAGGCGCCCGCGCCGCCGAAGCGGGCGCGGGCGCCCAGGCCAGGAGTGCGACCAGCGCGACGACGAACCACGCGGCCAGCCCGCGGATGCGGGCGCTCATCACCACGATCCGCGCCCGTCAGGGCATCCGGTCGGCGAGTGGCTGGACGAGCGCCTGGGCCATCACCGAGGCGTCGCTGATCGCGTCCCCGGGCCCGATAGCCGCGATCGCGACGATCAAGCCGTGCTTCACCACGAAGGCCTCGAAGCCGGCCGCCGGAACCCAGTAGGCCTTGGCGCCGTTGACGGTCAGCAGCTTCGACTGGGGCATCGTCAGCATCGCGTCGGGCTCGACGTCGGCGTTCGCGTTCAGGACGGTCACGATCGCGACCGGGACGAGGCCATTCGACGTGTAGCCACACTGGGCCTGGCCATCGAAGTCGCCCGCCTTGGTCTCCGCGGTCGTGATGTTCGGTCGGCCCGACGCGGTCTCGACCTCGGCGGTCGTCAGGAGGTCACAGGCACTGCCGGTGAAGGAGCCGTTGCTGCCGGTCCCGGTGTCATCGGTCGGCTGGGCCGCCGAGTCGGTGGGCTCGCCGCCCGACGGCTGTGATGCCTGCGCGGCACTCGTGCCACCGGGTCCGGCGCCAGCGTTCGACGAGCCGGGCGCGGCACTCCCGCTGCCGCCGCACGCAGCGACGAGCAGCAGCACGGCCAGTGCCGCGGCGAGGGAAGACCTGGGAGCCATCACGCCCTCCTCGAGTTGCCGGCGCGGGCCCACCAGATCTGGAGCAGGCCGGGCGCCGGTGGGCCATCCTCGGAGCGCGCCACCGTTGCCGTCATCGGGCAAGTGCGCCATCACGGCGCGAGCCGCAGGTCCCACGTCGTGGTGCCGCCATCCGGATCCCGCTGGGTGCCGGTGATGTGGCTGGGATCCGTCACCGGCCCGCTCGCCGAGATGTGCATCGAGCTCACCGGCCACGGGTCGTTGTACGTCTGGTTGCTGCCGAAGCAGCCCGAATCGTCGCGAACGGACGTCTGCGGGAGCTCCCCGCCCATGGTGTCCACGTACAGGTCGAAGAGCACGTCGACGCTCAGGCCGCCCGTCGCAGCGCCGCCGATCTGGGCTGCCGGAACGGTGTCGGTGTAGTGGGTATGGCAGTGGCCCAGCGGGCTGTCGGTGTCGGTGACGACGTCGCTCGTGTAGCTCGCCTGGACGGTTCCGACCCCGACGAGGTCCCAGCCGCCGTCCCCGCCGGACGACCCCACGATGTCGACACTTGCCTGGTAGGTCTCCGTCGCCTGGGTTCCCGGCTCGCTTCGGACGACCGTGAGCTGGCGCGTGATCGTTCCCGTCCAGGTGCCGCTGGCGACGCTCGGGGCGGCCGTCGGCTGGCCGCTCGTGCCGCCGCCTCCGTTGCCGCCACCGTTGCCGCCGCCGCCATTGCCGCCTCCGCCGTTGCCGCCTCCCGAACAGCCCGCGGCAACGACCACGAGCAACCCGACCGCCACGACCGCCTTCACCGTCGGCTCCCTCCGTTCCTGGTGAAGCGATGCTCCGGTGGGGACCGCGCTCGGTCATCGTCCAGTTGCGCCATACCGCCCGTAACGGCCCAACTGGCGCATCTGCACGATGTCGGCCGGCGGCGGGCTCGCCACGATCGAGCGATGGCAGCGCTTCCGCTCCGACGCCAGCCTCGACTGCGGTTCGTGGCACCCGGGGCGATCGCACGTCTCGCCGTGGCCCTCGTCGCCGCAGCCGAGATCGTGGCTGGCTGCGGGCCAGCGCCGGCCGCCAACGGTCCCGGCGCCGGCGCGGGCGGTGCTGGCGCCGGCGGGGGCGCCCCGACCTCGCACCCGTCTGCGACGCCCGCGTCGACGGCTGCCTACCCGGACCGCTTCAGCGGGACGATCGCCGGCGACAACGGCGTCGACACCTGGCGCGGAACGGCCACGCTCGATCGCCTGCCCGTGGCCGACGAGTGCAACCAGGACGGCGCAGTCGTGTGCTACGGGATCAGTGGCGGTTCCGTCGTCTGGACCGTGGCGGGCGTCTCACAGACCATGCAGCTTGGCCCGGCCACCGCCGCCGATGGCCTCGTCCTGATTGTCGCGGACGCCTCGAACCCGAGCCACAACGGGTCGTACGAGATCAGCGTGACGCCGACCACGGACGTGTTCACGACGGTCGCCGGCAGCCCGCGCTACGCCTTCGAGACCGTCCGGGACTGGGTCGACGTGCTCGACTACCCGCGGATCGATCCGGGCTGGCACCTCGCGGGCCAGTACAAGGAGTCCGGCTGCGGCATCGACGGCTGCGGGCCGGACCACCTCTGGACCTGGGACCTGCAGGGCACGTTCGGGCCGTAGGGCGCGAGGACCCGGCCGTGAACGCCACCTGGCGAGTGACGCCGCGGCGCGTCAGGTCCCGGACTTGGTCCCGGGCTTGCGGGTGAAGCTCAGGTGCGTGACCCCGCTCGGCGAAGCCGTGGCCTCGAGCTCGTAGTCGCGCTCGAGGCCCTCCAGGTCGTCCCACAGGCGGACACCGCGGCCGAGCAGGATCGGCACGACCACGACGTGCAGCTGGTCGACCAGCCCGGCGGCCAGGAACTCGCGAATGAGGGTCGGGCCGCCGCCGAGACGGACGTCGAGGCCGCCTGCGGCTTCGCGAGCCGCCGCGAGGGCTTCGGCGGGCGGCGCATCGAGGAAGTGGAACGTCGTGCCACCGTCCATCTCGATCGAGGGCCGCGGGTGATGGGTCAGCACGTAGACGGGCGTGTGGAACGGCGGATCGGGACCCCACCAGCCCTTCCAGTCTGGATCGTCCTGCCAGCCCGGCGGCCCGAACTTCCCGGCGCCCATGATCTCGACACCGATGCCCTGGCTGAACTGCCGCACGAAGGCGTCGTCGATGCCGGATCCGCCACCCGGCTCGCCCTCGTTCTCGTGCCACCAGCGCGTGGCGAACATCCACTCGTGCAGCCGGTTGCCGGCGTGTCCGAACGGGGCTTCGAGGCTCAGGCCCACACCCGTGCCGAAGCCATCGAGCGAGATCGAGAAGAACTGCACGCGTGTCACGGACATGTCGCGCTCCTAGGAACCTTCGGCGGCGGCGCCGCTCGATGCCGGGATCGTCATGATCGTGGCCAGCATGACCGCGACCGGGACCTCGGCGGAGCCGGTGATGGCGATGACCTCGCCCGAGCAGACGGTCACGGTCCGCCCCGAGCGGACGGCTCGACCTCGGGCGACGAACCGGTCGCCACGGGCGGGCGCCAGGAAGTTGACCTTGTACTCGACCGTCAGCACCTCGGTCCCCGCCGGCGTGAGGCTCAGCGCGCTGTACCCGCACGCCGAATCGACCAGCGCGGTGATCGCTCCCGCATGGACATAGCCGTGCTGCTGGGTCAGCTCCGCCGCGAACGGCATCTCGAGGTCGACCGCGCCTGGGGACAAGTGGACCATGCGCGCGCCAAGCGTGGCCATGAGCCGCTGCTGGCCGAAGCTGCCGCGGACTCGTTCCTCGAAGTCGGGATCGCGAGGCACGGGGCGCGTCCTGCCAACTCCACGGCCAACGCCACTGCCAACTCCACTGCCGGGCATCACTCGACGGTAGCGAATGGCGCGGGGCAGCGCGGCCCTCGGTCGCGCCATCGTTCCGCCCCAGCCGGCGCGCTGCGTCCGTCGCGGTCCGAACCATCGGCGAGGCCCGTGCGTATGCTCCGGTGCCATGCGGAAGATCACGGCCAACGTCTACATGACCCTGGACGGCCGGGGTGCGTTTCCGGACTATCCGACGTCAGGTCCGCCCTCGACCGAGCCCAATCCCCTCTTCCGGAACCTGTGGTACGACCGGTTCGACGACGTCACCACCGTCGTCATGGGCCGGCGGTCCTTCCTCGGCCATCAGCGGACGTGGTCCGAGCAGGCGCTCGATCCGACCGAGCCGGCCTGGCTGCTCGAGTACCGGCGCTACCTGGACCGCGTCGACAAGGTCTGCCTCTCGAACAAGCTCACCGCCACCGACTGGGAGCACTCGCGGATCCTGGGCGGTGACCTCGGCGACATCCTGGAGAAGCTGCGGCGGGAGCGGCAGGGCGGCAACATCATGGTCGAGGGTGGCCCGGCGGTCGTCCGGGAGTGCCTCCGCCGCAACCTCGCCGACGACTACTGGTTCTACGTGATGCCCGTCGTCTACGGCAAGGGCCCTCGCTACTGGGGCCCGATGACCAGCGGCCAGACGACGCTCAGCCTCGTCGAGACGAAGCCCGGCAAGAACAAGGAGATCCTCCTCCACTACGAGGCGCTCCGGTAGGGCCTCTCGGATCGAGGCTGCCGACGTGGGTGCACGCGCCGGCGCGTCCCGGTGGGTGCGCGTCAGTAGCGCCGGACATAGGCGGCTCGCCACTCGGGCGCCTCAAACGGCGCCGCGTAGTAGGTCGTCGACTTGGCAATCTTCCCGTCGCGGACTTCGACGATGGCGATGATGTGCCAATCATCTCCGTTCGCATAGGTCAGCCTGCCCGAGTAGGTAAAGACATTGCCCGAGCCCTCGATCCGGAGGATGCTGAAGCTCGGGGTCATCACGTAGCGATCGTCGGCCCCGGCGACTTGCCGGCTCTTCTCGTCGATCGTGCCGACACCGCCCGGATAGTGGTCGATGACGGCGCGCCAATTGGCCTTCCCGCGAATCTGCTCGCGCGATTGCGGCATCTCATCGACGAAGTCGTCGGCGAGGAGGGCCATCTGCGCGTCGAAGTCTTTCGCCTCGAGGGCTCGGATGAACGCCTCGGCGACGGCACGACCGCTTTGCTCAGGCACCAATGACCTCCAGGGGGCTGACCTCCTCGAGCCACCTCAGCCCGCGCTCGGGTGGCTGAACCACCGCGCCAGCATAGGATCCACGACGCGCTCCACGTAGCTGTCGCGCGGTCCGAGTCACTCGGCCCGACGGTTGACGTCCGTCGCGTTGGGGCAGGCGGGCCAGCGGGAGGCCACGCTCGCTCCGTAGACTTGCCTGGCGATGGTCGAAGGAGCTCCGGTCTCGGCACACGACCTCGAGATCGCCTCGAACGGCGTGCTGGCCGGGTTGAGCCAGGAAGCGATCGCCGCGATCGGTCGCGTCATGACCGCCCGAGAGCTTCCGGCCGAAGCCGTGCTCGTCCGGGAAGGCGACCCAGCCGACGAGCTGTTCATCCTGCTCGAGGGCACGCTGGCCGTCTCGCTCGAGGCGGGCGGGCAGCAGCTCGCCGACCTGGGGCCGGGGGCAGTGGTGGGCGAAGTCGCCGTGCTGAGCGGCACGCTGCGAACCGCCACCGCCACCGCGATGACGCCGATCCGCGTCGCCGCGATCGAGCGACGGGACCTGGCCGCCTTGACCGCCGACCATCCGGACATCGTCGACCGGCTCCTCGCGTCGAGCGTCCAGCGCCTTCGACGGAGCGAGCTCGCGGGCTATCTGTCAGGTCTGTTCGGGGCGCTGCCGCCGGCGCTCTTCGACGCGCTGGTGGGCCGGATGCAGTTCGAGCGCTATTCCGGCGGTGACGTCCTGTTCCGCCCGGGTGACGCGAGCGACGCCGCCTACATCGTGCTGTCGGGCCGGCTCCGCGTCATCACCACGCCGAGCCACCGGGGCGCCGGTCGGATCGAGGAGATCGGGCGACGCCAGCCGATCGGCTGGGCTGGGCTGCTGACCCGCCGGCCCCGGAACCAGACCGTCGTGGCGATTCGCGACTCGGAAGTCGCCCGCCTCGATGGCGCGCTCGTTGGGTGGTTCACGACGACGGTCCCCCAGGCCGGGGTCCCGATCATGGCGGAGCTGGCCGACCGCATGGAGCGAGCCGCCACCGCGCCCCTGTATAGCGCCGACCGCGCCGCGACCTTCGCGGTCATCGCCGGCTCCGGCGTGGATGCCGCGGCCTTCGCCCGGGCCCTGGAAGGCTCGCTCGCCGAGCATGGTCGCGTCCTCGTCGTCGGGTCCGGCGACGTGCCCTGGATCGGCGGCGGCGTCCCGCCCCACCACTATCTGGACGAGCGTGAGGCGTCCCACGACTTCGTCCTGTACGTCACCGACCCGGAACGCTCGCCCTGGACGGAGCAATGCCTCCGGCAGGCCGACCACATCCTCGCCGTCGCCGACGCGACAGGCGACCCCACCCCCGGTCCGGTCGAGGCAAGCCTTGCCGGGCGATGGTCCGCCGAGGGGGCACCCCGCCGGACGCTGCTGCTGCTCCAGCCGCCCGAGCTCGAGGAACCCCGCGGGACAGCGGCCTGGCTCGATGCTCGGGACGTCGACCAGCACCTCCACCTCCGACGCGGCAACGAGGCCGACCTGGCTCGCGTCGCCCGGATCCTCTCCGGCCGCGCAGTGACGCTCGTCCTCGGTGGCGGCGGAGCCCGCGGCTATGCCCACGTCGGGGTCGTGAAGGCAATGGAGGAGCTCGGAATCCCGATCGACATGGTCGCGGGGACGAGCATGGGGGCGATCGTGGGTGCGCTCGTGGCCCGCGGGCGCGCGGCCGCGCGCATCGAGGACGGCTTGGCGCACCTGGGCCGGCTGCTCGACGTGACCCTGCCGCTCGTCTCGCTCGCCAGCGGCGCGAGGATCAGCCGGGCCCTTATCTCGACACACGGCGACGTGCAGGTCGAGGACACGTGGCGGCCGTTCTTCTGCGTCTCGACGGACATCACCCAGGCCCGGCCGGTCATCCATCGGCGAGGCTCGCTGGCTCGAGCGCTGCGGGCCAGCTCGTCGCTGCCGGGGATCCTCCCGCCCGTGTACGACGGCGGCAGCCTCCTCATCGACGGCGGCCTCCTGGACACCCTGCCCGTCGGGGTCATGCGCAGCCTCAACGGTGGCGGCCGGGTCATCGCGGTCGATGTCTCGCCGCAGGTCGACGCCGGCGCCGGGGCCGCGTTCCCGGAGCACCTCTCGGGCTGGCGGGTCCTGTGGGATCGACTCCGACACCGCCGCAATCGACGGTCGCTCCCGGGGATCGGCGAGCTCCTCCAGCGCACGGTCGCCGTTCCAGGCCTGTTCCTTCGCGGGCAGCTCCCCGCGGAACCCCCCGATCTGCTGATCCAGCCGCCCGTGAGTCGGTGGCGGATGCTCGATCTCGACCGGGTTCGCCCGATCGTCGAGGCCGGCTATGGGGCCTCGACCGAGCCGCTCCGCGAGTGGTGGACGGCCCAACACTGAATTCGCTCCACGCGCCGCCTTGCTAGCGAGCTCAGTTCCAAAGGGTACGGTTGACCGGTGACGCATCACAGAGGGAAGGCGATAGGGCCATCGCTTCTGACGATCGGAGCGGTGCTCCTCGACGCCTGCGCCGGCACCATTCGAACGTCTCTGCCGACGCACATCGATTGGAACGGTGCCGGTCCGGCAGCGCTGCAGGACGGTCAGCTCGTGCTCGCCGGAGATTGCCTGAATTTGGTCGATCCCCCGACGGGTGCAACGTGGCTCGTTATCTGGCAGCCAGGCACCGTTCGATCAGGCCCCAACGTCCTCGATGAGAGCGGCACCGTGATCGCGACGGTCGGTGACGCCGTGGGTCTGGGCGGCGGCGAGTACGACGGGACGACGGTTCAATCGGAACTTGCATCGGCAATTCCGGCGCCGTGCCGGACCGGGCGGTACTGGCTCGTCGGTGATGTACGTTGGTCTCCCGCGCCGAGCCCCTCGTAGCCGGCGCCACGCGGCCTGCGCCCCGTAGTGGTGGCGGCTTACCCGGCGCGGTGCGACAGGAACTCCAGCAGGTCGAGCTTCGTGACGACCCCGGCGGCACGGCCGGCTCGGACGGCGAGCAGCGCGGCGGCACCATCGGACAGGACCGCGAAGGCCTCGTCCAGGCTGGCATCGACCTCGATCGTCGGCAGGGGCCGCTCCATGACCTCGCCGACCGTGCGATCGACGACGGCAGCGTCCCGATATGCGCGGTCGAGCAGTGACTTCTCGCTGATCGAGCCGACGATGCCGGCGAGCTCGTCCCCCTCGGGCCGCTCGGAGACGGGCATCTGGCTGATCCCGAACTCCTGGAGCTGCTCGATGGCAGCCTCGACGCGCTGGGTCGTCCGGGCGACCACGACCGGTGGCCGCTCGTCGTCGCGGTGGTGGCGCCGCAGCAGGTCGCCGACGCGGACCACGGAACCGGGCGTGTCCAGCATCCCGTGCTGCCGCATCCACTCGTCGTTATAGAGCTTCGAGAGGTAGTTCCGGCCACCGTCCGGGAGGATCACGACCATGACGGCATCGCGGGCCGCGCTGCCGCCCTCGGCCATGAGGCGGCGGGCCTCATCGAGTGCGGCCAGGACCGCCGTGCCGCAGGATTCGCCGGCGAGGATGCCTTCCTCGCGCGTGATTCGCCGCGCCATCCGGAACGCGTCCCGGTCCGAGACCCGGACCCAGCGATCGACGACGGTCTGGTCGTAGGTGCCCGGGAAGAAGTCCTCCCCCACCCCTTCGGTCAGGTACGGCCGCGCTGTGTCGCCGGACAGCACAGACCCCTCGGGATCCGCGCCGATGATCCGGATGGCGGCGTTCTTCGACTTCAGGAACCGCCCGATGCCGGAGATCGTGCCGCCGGTCCCGACGCTCGCGACCAGGTGCGTGATCTTGCCCTCGGTCTGGTCCCAGATCTCGGGACCGGTCGTCCGTTCGTGGGCATCGGGGTTGGCGTCGTTCCAGTACTGGTCGGGCTTGAACGCGCCGGGGATGTCGCGGGCGAGGCGGGCGGCCACGGAGTAGTACGACTCCGGTGATTCGGGCTCGACAGCCGTCGGGCACAGGACGACTTCGGCGCCGTACGCCCGCAGCAAGGCCTGCTTCTCGGGCGACTGCTTGTCGGCCATGACGAAGATGCAGCGGTAGCCCTTGAGCGCGGCCGCGATGGCGAGGCCGTGGCCGGTGTTGCCGGAGGTCGGCTCGACGATCGTCCCGCCGGGCTTGAGGAGCCCGGCCCGCTCGGCCGCCTCGATCATCGGAAGGCCGATGCGGTC
>DASXQE010000087.1:0-22573 GCA_036493155.1 Candidatus Limnocylindrales bacterium
ACGCGGTGGCTGATCGTCGCGCCGACCTGGCTCTTGATGTCGTCGCCGATGATCGGCAGGCCTTCCTCGGCGAAGCGGCGCTGCCAGTACGGCTCACGGCCGATGAACACCGGGATGCAGTTGACGAACGCGACGCCGGCCTTGAGGGCCTGCTCGACGTACCACTTGGTGGCCTCCTCGGAGCCGACCGGGAGGTACGAGACCATGACGTCGACTTCGCGCTCCTGGAGGATGCTGACGATGTCGGCCGTCGGCCCAGGGGCCTTCTCGATGATCTGGCTGAGGTACTTGCCCAGGCCGTCGTGGGTCATGCCGCGCTCGACGGTGACACCGATGTGCGGGACCTGCTGGAACACGTAGGTGTTGTTCGGCTTGGTGTAGATCGCCTCGGACAGGTCCTTGCCGACCTTGTTCTTGTCGACGTCGAAGGCAGCCACGAACTCGATGTCGCGGACGTGGTAGCCGCCGAGGTTGACGTGCATGAGGCCCGGGACGAAGTCGTCGTCGTTGGCGTTCTCGTAGTAGTAGCGGCCCTGGACGAGGCTGCTCGCGCAGTTGCCCACGCCGACGATCGCGACGCGGATCTTGCCGTCCTTGCGCTTCGCGCCGGCCCAGGTGCCGGCAGGCTTGGCGCCGTTGGCGCTGTGGCCGTTCTTGCCGTTCGTGCCGTTGTCTGCCATGTGGCTCGTGTCTCCCTTGCTGGCTCGTGGCCCTCGACGGTGGCGAGGGTCGGGTGGTGGATGCGGGGTGGTGTCGACTGGATCGGACGTCCGCTGGCCGGCTAGCCCTCCTTCGCCTGCGTGCGGACGACGAGGATTCGCTGGATGGTGGTGATCGTCGCGAGGATGGCGATCAGCCCGAAGGTCAGGTCGAGGGCCATGCCGGACAACGGGTAGGCGGCCCCGCCGGCACCACCCGAGGTGTCCTCGGGGACGCCCGGCAGGAGGCCGGCGACGATGAGCCCGACCGACAGGATCGCGAGGCGGACCTCGCGCGGGGCGAGACCCACCGCGGCCATGCCGGTTCCGGGCGTGAAGCCCAGGCTCTCGGCCTTGGCGCGGGTGTAGCTGACCATCGTCGAGGCCGCCATGGCCCAAGCGACCAGGATGTCCGGCAGCCACAGCCCGAGATCGAGCGTGCCCCACAGCAGGCCCAGGTAGACGACGAGCTCGCCGGACCGGTCGAGGCTGGAGTCGAGGAAGGCACCGAAGCGGCTGACCCGGTTCGTGGCCCGAGCCAGCGCGCCGTCGAACAGGTCGAAGACGCCGAAGGCCAGGACGAGGACGCCCGCCGCGAGCCACGCCTGCTGGGAGGCGGCGACCGCGGCCAGACACGTGCCCAGGAAGCCGATGACCGTCAGGGCGTTCGGCGTCAGGCCGACTCGGCCCATGGCCCTCGCGATCGGCACCGCCGCGTCGCGAACCCGCTGGCGCGTGGCCGGCGAGACCAGCGAGCCGGTCACGACGCGGCCTCCTCGGCTAGCGCGTTCGTTGCGGTGACGGAGCCGGTCGCGGCGGCGGTGGTGGTGCCGGACGAGGCGGCGCGGCCGAAGCCGGCCAGGCCCAGGACGCGCCGCTGGTGCTCGGCGAAGGCGTCGAAGGCCTCCGGGATCAGGCGGGAGACGGTCTCGCGACCGGTTCGACGCGTCTCGACGAGTCCGGCCAGTCGCAGTCGCGCGAGGTGCCACGAGACGAGCGGCTGGCTCAAGCCCACGTGCTCGATGAGCTCGGACACCGTCGCGTCCCCGCCGGCCAGGTGCTGGACGATCCGGAGCCGGTTCACGTCCGCCAGGGCCTTGTGCACGAGGCGCAGGGCACGCAGCTCGTCGGGCGGGTCGACGACGGCGGCGAGCGTGGCGCGGAAGTGCGCGGGCGAGGGGGCCAAGCAGAGCTCCGAACTGGCGAGGGCGCCGGCGGTCTGGCGCGAGCGGGGCTGGTCAGGGGGGTCCGGCGCGGCCGGACGGATCAACCGAGGTTTATATCAATATCGGTTGATGGGCCGCCGCTGTCAACCCGCCTGGCAGTCCTGGCTCGATGCCGTCGACGAGCTCGGCATGATCCCAGCCGGGGAAACGGATCTCGACTTGGCCCAGAAGCAGTTGGCCGAAGTCGGTGTCGCTACAGACGGCACCACGCTCGCCTCCCGCTCCTCGGCACGAGCCGCGTACCACGACCTCATCACGACAACGGGTTGGAGGATGCCGGAGGCCATTACGGCCCCGCTCACGAGCTGGGACTTCACCCGTGCGAGCCGTGCAATCGGAACGGCTGTCGAGGGGTATCAGGCACTCGTCGAGGCCTCCACGGCGGTTCCAGACGGCGACGCCCTTTCGAGCCCGATCCATGACGATTGGCAGAACGCAACGACGCAGGCGGACCTCGACGCGGTAGCCGCGTCGGCAAAGGCTGAGCAGGAGGCGGCCGACGCTCTGGCTGCCGCCCAACGAAAGCTCGACCAGGCCGATCTCGTCGCCACGATCGGCCTCCTCGGAACCGATCCATCGCCCGTGTACGCGTCCGGAGCGGCCGCCCTGCGGCGAGGTGACGCGACGTCGGCGGCCCGTGAGGCGAGGGCCCTTGGCTCCATCATCGCCGACGCGGAAGGCGCCGGAGCGATCCGGCTTGGGCTCGCGAGCGCGGCGGTCGTTGGGGGCGCGGGATGCGGGTTCCTCGTCTGGCGGCGTCGGCGGGCCAGCAGGACGCGGGCGGCGGCGCTTCTAGCTGCGCCAGTTGTGGCGGTCACCAGTGAGGCGGTGCCGATTGGTGCCGTCAACCTTGTGACGGTGCGGAGCGACCTCGAGGCCATGCCCCCCGCGGTGGCTAGTCCAGGGCCAGAATGGCTGTCTACTCTCGTCAGCGATCCGGGAACCGCACGAATGCTTCTGGGCACCGACAACGCCGTTGTCGGCCAGCCACAGCCCACGCCGCCGGCGGAGGTAGGACCAGCGACTCGCTAGGTCGGCCGTGTGGGTCGGGCTCGTCGCAGCCCGTCGCGCCCGCACGCGAGCGCAGAAGCGCCTATCTCGGACTCGAGTGCCCAGAAGGCTCCAACCCCCTGAGGTTTACCTCGACCCAAGCGGCCTGAAATAGATCCTCCCGGGTCAGCTGGAATGTCAGGACCATCGGCACAAGCGAAGCGCGGAGCCCTCCGCGCGCGATGAAGATCGCGCCAGATGCTAGCCAAGCCGCCAACGCGACGGCCTCGTTCACCAGCAAGCAGCCTGCGGGTGCCGGGGTGGCACCTACGATGGAGGCATGAACGGCGAGCTTGCCCAGTCGCGTCTCGTTGCCTCAGCGTCGCAGTCCAGGGTTTGCCGCCAGACGGGATCGTGGAACGACCAGTACCGCGAGCGGCAGGCAGACGCCGACTGGACTAAACATTCCAGCAGGGTCAGGTCCACTACCGGGCGATGGAGTTGTTGTTGACGAGTCCTGGTGGCCAACGTGCCCTGCTCGACGAGCAATACGGACACCAATTCCGCGATCTCGTGCGCCTGTGTCGCGCCCTTGGGGCCGGGCCGGATGCAGAAGACATCGCCCAGGAGACGCTCCTCTATGCACGCGACCACATCGGTGCCCTCAGGGACGCAGCAAGGCTCGGCGCCTGGCTACGCCGGATCGCCGCGAGGAAGACAGCTCGGCGCGTCTCGCGTGGTCGTCGGCACGAGGAGCTCCGAGACGTCGTGTTCGCCCCGATCGAACCCGGCCTCGGGATCGATCTTGCGGCCGCCATTGAGCGGCTACCCGAGCGTCAGCGCGTTGTACTCGCGCTGGTGTACGGACTTGGGTACTCGCAGCAGCAGACCGCCGATTGCCTCGGCATCAAACGCGGAACTGTCGCCGCAACGCTGTATGCGGCCCGAGGCCAGCTTGCCCGTGCCCTGGTCGACTATTGGGAGTCGCGCTAGATGAAGCCGTTCGGCCACCTGACTGACCAGAGCCTGGCCCGGAACGTCGACGGGGGCGGCGATGCCCTTACCGCCTCCCAGAGGCGCCATCTCGCCAGCTGTGAACACTGCACCGCACGGGCGCAGGCGCATGACGCCATTGCTTCCACCCTGAGCCGGCACGAATGGGCCGATGTCGAGGTGCGTCGCCGGCCGGCCCGCGCCGCGGCGCAATTCGCTCCGACGGCGGCCCTTTCGGGCGCGTTGGTCGTGCTGGTGCTCATCGGTCTGCGCGTCGCGGCGGCCGGTCCGCAATCCGCGCCTTCGGGACCTCCGATCGTCGCGTCGAACTCCCCGAGTCAACCGAGCCCTCGCTCGTCGGCGTCAAGCGAGATCAGCGTCCCCAACGAGGCCGATACAACGGTCGCCTGGGCCCCCGACTCGCGTCATCTGTTGCTGGCGGGCGCCGATGGGACAAGGCTCCTCGACTCTGCCGGCAACGTCCTCCTGCGTGTCGGCACCTCGACCGCTGCCGGCTGGCTCGATGACCGGACCTTTGCGACATGGACGCCCGCGGCGAACTCCGCAAGCTTCGGGGCGATCGCCCTGGTCACTCTGGACGGAACGAGCACTGCGCTGCCAGGGGACTACACCTTTGAGTTCGTGGGCAGCGGCCGCGGCGAGCTCGCGTTGGTGCCCGCGGACGCCGACCATCCGGCAGGAAGTCACACCTTCGTCATCTGGAGTCAAGGCCAAGCGAGCAAGGCTCTCGAGGGCCAGCCCCTAGGGTGGTCCCCGGATGGCTCGGCACTCCTCGTCTCGTCCGGCGTTCCTCAGTTGTTGGGGGCGGATCTGGAGCTCGCGCCGCTGTCGCTCGTCGAGTACCCGAGCCTGCGTGAAAACACGATCGCTGGCCTCAAGGCGGATCCGAAATACACGCCGGCATTCAGCGCTGACGGTCGATGGCTCGCGCTGAATTGCGCTGTTCTCGGCGATGGCTACGACTGTGGCCAGGCCGTGGTGCCAACTGCCGGTGGCCAGCCTCAGATCGTGGCGCGCCAGCCGATCGGATTGCCATTGTCGTGGCTGCCCGGCGACCGCCTCCTTCTGGCCGCGTCCACGTATCCGGCGCCCGGCCCGCTGCAGGCCTGGTCCGCAACCGGGGTCGCCGCCGCGCGTGTCGGTTCGGGTTCATTTGGATTTGCCGCTGCAAGCGGTGCCGTGGCACTCCTGACCGAGGACCCGAACGGCGGGACGTCCGAGGTAGTCGTGACGAGCCCGACAGGCGCCTCGATCGCGACGGGCGCCGGCGACAGTGTCTTCTGGTCGCCTGATGGCCAGCAGGGCATCCTCCGTCCGTCCGACCAGGCCGCACCGCTCCTGCTCGTAACCGTCCCGTAGCCCGGAGCTATTTGCCGAGGTTCAAGCTCGCGAGTGCGACCACCTGGCCTTCTGGGGTCAGAACCTGCGACGACCCGTCTCCGTCGGTTCCAACCCAGAAGGGGCTGAAGGGCTCAAAGCTTGCACTCGACGCTTCCCACGCGAGATGAAGGCCGTTCGCAGCGTGACCGCTCGCGTGAAGCGCGCCCGCGGCCGCAGCGCCATCGGGAAGGGCGTTTCCCGCATACAGCGTCTGGAGGCCGGCGAAGTGGAGACCACCGATGCCGTGCGTCAGCCACGCGATCGCGACCGTCTTGCCCTCGTTGCGGACCTCGACCAGGTCGAAGTTCCCGATGTCTGCGCTCATGGAGGTCACGCTCACGTGCCGTCCGGCCGTCACGTGCCAAAGCTTCCCGGCGAGCGGCCCTTCAACATCGAGCAGGTTCGACTGGATGCCCCCTTGTACCGCTGCCTGGTAGTCGAGGCCGTACCCCGGGTCGGCGGGCAGGCCCGGGTCGATCGCGGCGGCGCCGCCGAACGTGTCACTGAACTTCTGCGGCATCGTGTCGTACGTCTTCGTCGGCTCTTGCGTCCCGTTGACCGTGCGGAGAACGACGGTGTACGCGCCGTGCCAGATCGTGTTGCCGTGCAGGTTCTCGTACTTGCTGTCCTGGTAAGGGAGCATGTAGCCCGAGTTCCAGGCTGACACCGTGATGAAGGTGTCGGGCTGCAGTCCGATCGTCCCACCATCGGGCTCCGTGTGCGTCGTGTTCGTGCCGCCGTACCAGGGATCAGCGACCCAGAACCCGTTCAGCGTGTATGGGCCGGCTTCCGGGTCAGCGGTCGACGTGAAGCCGATCACGTCGATCGCGTGAATCCCGCGAAAGACGATGACGCCTGCAGGCTCGAACGTGTCACGAACGTCGTAGGTGAGCCACTGGTTAACCGTTGTCTGATTCGTATTCCAGTAGTCGTGGTAGCCGTACCCCGAGACGCGGTGATCCCAGAGGAGCCATGCCCAGCCGCGCGGATCGAGCCCCGGTTCGATGCCCGTGTAGTTGTACTTGTCGTGGAAATCCTGCGTCGACGACCGAACAAGGTTGTACCAACTCTGCGCAGTGGTGTGAGAGTACCCAGTCGTTACGTTGTGAGCATAGTTCGACTCAGTAAGGGCGCTGGCGGAGACGCAGGTAATGTTTTCGGGGTACTCCGTGGTGTAATGCCCGTTGTATGTGTCCTATGTGAAGGCCCCGACTCGGGCCGGAACTGCGACCACTGAGAGGATTGCCGCACACGCGGCCCCTGCGAGCTGTCGCTTCATTCCTCGCCCTCCGCATGTGCTTCCCGTCGGCACAGCTGGGAGGGCTCTCAGCGCGGCGCCCCCAGCTCGGCAGGTACCCGATCACTCGGCGTCGACAGTGTACCGAGCGACCACGACGCCAACAGCAGACATCTCTGGGGAAACACGGCCACGCGACGGCCCGTTCAATCGGAACGCAGACGCTCTCAAACCCTCCGGGGCATACGGGTCAAGCTCCGACGGGCGCCAGCTGCTCCCGATGTGGGGCGCACCGATCGGCCACTTGTACTCATTCGAAATCTGCGAAAGAACGCCGATCGTTGCGCGCCCGACCGGGAAGCGTCAGCACGGTCACCAAAACGAAGGCTGCAGGCGTCCGCCACAAGTGGCGTCCAGGCCTCATTCGGTGGCGACGTCCGTCGGGACGAGGGTCGTGCGGTCTTGGGGGCAGCGCCGGAGCCAGGCCCTGCGATCAACTCCGTCGTTTCAGTCGCGAGGAGCTATGGCTTGAGGTTGGCCGACGACTCCTTACCACAGGACCTGACGAGCCGCGACAGAGTGCTGCTTGAGCGCAGGGGGAACGGCGAGCGGGGACGCGGCGGCGCGCAGCGAACCCGGCCCAACGCGGTGAGACAGGTAGACCTCCACGACAAGGAGGGTCGCAGCCACGATGTCACAGAGCGCCCTATGGAAGGCCTCAGCGTCCCAGGAGAGCCTTCTTGATGCGGGAGTAGCGACTGCGCAGGGATTAACTCCAGAGTCTTCAGACTGCTGCTCGTCTCGGCAGCGAGCCTTGCGGCCTGTTCCGGTAGGCCGGCGTTCCTAGCGGCTCGCGGTCATCGAATCGCTCCTAGGCCGCTCAGCCGCGATTTCATGAGCGCTAATCGGCCGTCGGTCACTCACGGGGCGGCGTCGTCATGGAACTCCTACTTGCACCGCCACGCGGCGCATCCGGCGGCCCAGCCAGATGCTGGCCCCGGCAATGACCGCCAGCCACAGGAGCAGCAGCGACACCAGCCCGATCGCCAGCGGGATCGCGATCCCGGCCAGCGTGTCGGTCGGCGGGCTGTCCGCGGTCCCGAGTCGCTCCGCCAGCTGCCGCAGTCGATCCGCGAGGGTCCGCAGCTGACTCGACGCCGTCGCGCTGTCGGTCTGGTTCTGGGCGAGCGAGTCGGCCGTGCGCGACAGGTCGTCGGACAGCGCCCGCGAGCGCGTGGCCGTGTCGGCGAAGGCGGACGAGAAGGCGGCGAGGCCCTGGAGCGCGTCGGCCAGCTGGCCCGTGACGCCGGCGGCCTCGCGTGCGGCGCCGACGCTCTGGCCCAGGCTGGTGCCAGCGTGCTCGGCGCTGTCGGCGGTGGTCTCGAGGGAATCGGCTGCGGGTCCGATCAGCTGCAGCGCTGCCGCCCGCTCGTTCTCGAGGGCCGATGCGCCGCGGAGCAGCGGCGCGACCGACGCGGCCACCGCCACCAGGCAGGCCGCCAGCAGCACGAGGCCCACGAATCCGAAGACGACGAGCGCCGACCCGACGCGCTGGCTCGCGCCGGGCAGGACGACCCGGCCCATCGCTCGATTGGTCGCCGGCGGGGCGCTCACCCCGGCGCTGCGGGACGCGCTCATGCCGGACGCATCTCGCGACGCAGCAGCAGCCAGCTCACCGACAGCAGGGCGGCGGTGATCAGGACGAGCGCGCCGAGCTGCCACGTGTGCTGCGGCGCGCCTCGCAGGAACAGGTCCTGCAGCAGTGCGATGCCGTGGGTCACGGGCAGCAGGTAGGCAGCGCTGCCAACGATCGGGTCGAACTCCTCGATCCGGAGCACGAAGCCGCTGAAGAACATCGAGGCGAGGAGCACGAGCAGCGACAGCTGGACGGCCTGGCGCTCGGAGTCGGAGATGATCGAGATGACGAGGCCCAACCCGAGGGACGCCCCGAGCAGCAGCAGGATCGTGGCTGCCACAAGGGCGGGCGAACCCAGCAGCGGCACGCCCAGCAGGCCGCACAGCAACCCGATCGAGATCGCGGCGATGAAGCCGCCGAGGATCCCGAACGCCACGATCTTGCCGATGACCAGCTCGGTCGCCCGGATGGGCGCGATCCGGAAGAGGTCCATCGCGCCGCCGGTCCGCTCGCGGACGATCGACAGCGCCAGGAGCGTCACCGACATGTGCTGGAGGACAAGGGCCAGCGCCGCCACGCCGAAGAAGGCCACGATCGCCGGCGAGATCGGGGCGAGGTTCACGACCTTCGCCGTGGTGGGCGAGGCGATCACCTCGGGCGGGATCTTGGCGGCCTGGCCGCCGATCTCGAGGGCATAGCCCTGGCCCTCGGCCGCGCCGCGCCGGTAGATCTCGCGATTGATGTCGGCGGTGAGCGTCTGGGCCATGAACGTCGCGTAGTTGGCCTGGACCGGGTCGACCTGGTTCATCTCGACGGCCAGCTCGGCCTGCTGGCCCTGCTTGAGCGTCGCCACGGGATCGCTGGGGATCACGACGACGAGGTCGACCGCGCCGGATCGCAGGCGGTCCTCGGCGGCGCCGCGATCCTGCGTGACCTCGATGACCCGGACGCCCGTCGCCCCGAGCGAGTCGTACTCCTGGGGATCGGTCGTCATGTTCGACTGGGCCGGCAGCACGACGATGGTCTGGAGGTCGCGCCGGTAGCCGTGGTAGCCGAAGCCGAAGATGGCCAGGATGAGGAACGGCCCCAGCACGAGGCTGATGACCGCGCCCGGTCGGCGCATGACCTCGATCAGCTCCTTGCCCACGAGGGCGAGGATCCGCAGCAGCGCCTTCACGCGGCGATGACCTGGGGCGGGCTCTGCTGGACCTCGTCCGACGGCGCCTCGACGGGCTCCTCGACCAGGGCCGCGAAGATCTCCTCGAACGTCGGCTTGAGCTCGCGGACCGACGCCACCTCGCCGCCACCGGCGGCCACCGCCTCGACGACCACGGGAGCGGCAGAGCCGGCGTCGTCGACCACGGCCTGGAAGCTCCGAAGGCCGGTCTGGCGGACGTTGCGGATGCCCGGATGGTCGGCCAGCGCGGCGGCGTCGAAGGTTGCCGCGGTCGCGACCTCGATGACCTCGCCGCCGAGGGCCCGCCGGCGCAGGCCGCCGGGCGAATCGAGGGCCACGAGCTGGCCCCGGGCGATGACCGCGACCTGGTCGACCTCCTCGGCCTCGGTCACGTACTGGGTCGTGACGATCGAGGTGACGCCGCGGTCGCGAAGGCGATGGATCTCGTCCCAGATCGTCCGCCGCAGGATCGGATCGACGCCGGCCGTCGGCTCGTCGAGCACGAGCAGCACCGGCTCGTGGACGAGGGCGCAGGCCAGCTCGAGGCGCCGACGCTCACCGCCCGACAGCTTCGCGGCCCGCCGGTCGCGCATGTCCCACAGGCCCAGCAGCTCGAGGACGGCCCGGACGCGGCGGCGCCGTCGGAACAGAAAGAGCCCATACAGGCTGGCCACGAAGTCGGCGTTCTCGCGGACCGTGAGCTCGGGGTACAGGATGAACGACTGGGGCATGTAGCCGATCCGCTCGCGCGTCGGGGCGGTGAAGGCCTGCGGCCGCTCCCCCAGCACCCAGGCCTCGCCGGCGCTCGGCGCGAGCGAACCCATGAGCATCCGGATCGTGGTGGTCTTGCCCGAGCCGGACGGGCCAACGACCCCGAGGACGGTCCCGGGTCGGACGACGAGGTCGATCCCGCCGACCGCGACGACGTCGTCAAAGCGGCGAGTCAGGCCCACGGTCCGGACGACCGCGTCGGCAGTGGGGGCCCCCGCGTCACCGGCGTTGCCGGCGGGGACCGCCGCGTCGCCCGGGGCGCGCGCGGGCGCGTCATCGACCGAATCTGGCGGCGGCGTCTGGGCAGGAGCGTCTGAGGCGACCACGTCCGCCTGACCTTCCGCGAACCGGAGTTGCAGCCACTCCAACGACCACGGAGCGGCGGGGGACGGGCGTCTTGCGATCCGAGGCCACCTACACTCGCGGCCGTGACCCGCGGCTCCGCGATCGCCCTGCTGATCGTGCTCGGGATCGGGGTGTTCCTGACCGGCCTCGAGCTCATGGTCACGGCGGTTGCGCTCCCGGCGATCGTCGTCGACCTGGCGTCCTGGACCGAGCTCCGGAAGGCGTCCTGGATCATCAACGCCTACCTGCTGACGTCGGTCATCACGATGCCGGTCGCGGGCCGGCTGGCCGACCGGTTCGGCGTGCGCCGGCCGTTCCTTGCGGCGCTGGTGATCTTCGGGCTTGGGTCCACGCTGTCCGGCTCGGCCCAGTCACTCGACATGCTCATTGCCGCGCGGGTGCTACAGGCGCTCGGCGCGGGCGTGCTGATCCCGGTGGCCACGTCCGCCACGTCGCACCTGTTCGAGGGCGAGGGTCGGCCGCGCGCGCTCGGGGCGATCGGCGCGCTCACGTTCCTGGGGATGGCGGCGGGGCCGTTCGTGGGAGCCTGGATCCTCGGCACGATCCATCCCGCCGATGCCCTGGCGAGCCTCGGCGTCGGCCCGCCGTTCCTCGGCGCCCTCGACACGTCGTGGCGCTACGTCTTCTACCTCAACGTGCCGATCGCGCTGGCGGCGTTCGGGGTGGCCTGGGCGGCGTTCGGCCGCTGGGACACCGAGCGCGGCCACAACCGGACCGACCTCCTGGGGGCGATCCTCGCGACGGCCGGACTGGCGGCGATGCTGATCGGGCTGACGCTCGGCGGCAGCCAGCACATCGCGGGCATCGACGCCGATCCGTGGCTCGTCGTCGGCGGCCTGGTCGTCGGCGGCGGGGTCGCGCTCGTCGCCGGGGTGTGGCTGGCGGCGCGGCGCGGCGGACCGATCGTGGAGCCAGCGTGGTTCCGATCACGGGTCTTCGGGTCGGCGACGCTCGTGTCGCTGTTGACGGGCTACGGCTTCGCCACGGCGATCATCGGCGGCGCGGTGTTCGTCGATCGGGTCCTGTACGGCGGCCCGGACGTCCAGCGTGTCGCGCTGGGCTCGCTGGCGGCCACGACCGCCATCGGCGCGCTCGGGTCGGGCTTCGTCCTGCGCGTGGTGGGGCTGCGCTCGACGACGCTGGCCGGCCTGGGGCTGGGCGTCGTCGCGCTGTGGCGGATGTCCGCCTGGACGCCAGCGAGCAGCCTCGGCGAGGTGGCGCTGGCCCTCGGGGCATTCGGCCTCGGCTTCGGCCTGACCGTCACGCCCCGGTCGACGGCCGCCGTGGAGGCGCTGGGCCGGCGGGCGTTCGGCGTGGCGTCGGCCACCGTCAGCGTCGCCCGCGAGCTCGGCATGGCCATCGGGCTGGCCGTGCTGACGGCGTTCGGCTCGACCGTCATCGACCGCCTGTACGACCAGGTCTATGCCACGCCCGACGCATACAAGCAGTTCATCCCGGTGGCGCTGCGCGATCGCCAGCTCAATGACGGCCTCGTCGTCCAGGCGCTCGAGCAGTGGGCCTCGAACGAGGCAGCGACGATCCTCGTGGGGATCTTCCTCGTGGCCGCGCTGGTCATGGCCATCGCGATCGTGCCGACCCTGGCCCTCGAGCGCGGCAGCGTCCCGGTGCCAGCCTCGAATCCCGATGACGGCGGGGCCAAACCGGACCAAGATGCGCCTGATGAGCCGGACGAGCCCAGCTTCGCGCTCTGAGCCCCGCGGGGTGGCGTCGCGAGCGACCGCGCCGGCGCGAGCGGCTCGACGACCGCTGGGCGGGGCGCACGGCGCTCAGCGCGGTGGCGCGGACGGTCCTGCGCCCGGCCCGGCTCCCGCGAGCCGCATCCGCCTCGCCCGCTGGGCTGACGATCGCGTGGCCGAATGGGAGGGTGAGGCGGCGCTGTCGGCGCTGACCAGCGGGCCGCGGCCGGCCGACGCGCCGGGCACGGCACTCTGGATCGACCTGGCCGACCCGGACCCCGCCCTTGTCAGTCGCGTCGCCGGCGTGCTCGGACTCCATCCCCTCATCGCGGAGGACGTCGTCGAGGGCAACCAGCGGGCCAAGGTCGAATCGACCGATGGCCTCGTCCACATCGTCGTCTTCGTCCTGGAGACCACCGAGTCGGCGGGCGACGGCACGCTCGAGGTCCGGCCGCGGGAGGTCGACCTCGTCATGGGCGACGGATTCCTGCTCTCCGCCCACCCGGGCTCATGGGACCCGCGCGGCGGTGACCACTTCCGGCAGGGCCTGGGCCCCATCCTGCGGGGCGGCTCCGATCACATCCTGTGGGCCGTGCTGGACGGCATCGTCGACGGCTACTTTCCATTCGCCGACCGGCTGGAGGACTTCATCGACCGGCTGCAGGACCAGGTCGTGGACCGGCCCACCCGGCGGACGCTCGAGCAGCTGTTCGACCTCAAGCGCGACCTCATCGCGGTCCGGCGCGCCGTCTCGCCCGTGCGCGAGGTCCTGAACCAGCTCACGAACCGCGAGCTGAAGCTCATCGATGCGGCCGAGGTCATCTACTTCCGCGACATCTACGACCACGTCATCCGCCTGACCGACGAGCTCGACACCGACCGGGAGCTGGTCGCCGGCACGGTCGAGATCTACCTGTCGACGATCAACAACAACCTCTCGACGATCATGAAGCGCCTGACCGGGGTGACCGTCATCCTCGCCGGCATCGGCGCCATCGCCGGGATCTTCGGGATGAGCGAGGCGGGCAGCGCCTTCGCCGGCGTCGAGGCCGCGGGCTTCTGGCTGGTCACGATCGCGGTGGTCGCGATCGCCGTGGGCGCGGCTGTGGTCCTGCGGCGGATCGACTGGATCTAGGGTCCGGAGGTCGGCCCTGCGGCGAGGGCGCCAGGCGGGCGTCAGGCGAGGGCGTCAGGCGAGGGCGTCAGGCGAGGGCGTCAGGCGGTCGCGTCAGGCGCACTCGCGCGGATGGGCCTCGGGGTGGGCGTCGTTGGGGTTGGCATCCTGGACCGACTGGAAGCTGGCCACGACCTGGAGCTTGGGATAGCTGTTGTTGGGGCCCTCGGACGTCTGGATCCAGAGGCTGCCGCTGCCATCCGCGAACGCGTCGGCCAGGTCGTGCTGGTGGCGCCGGACCTCGAAGATCTGGTACAGGAAGAGCTTGTCGTCGCTGGTGTAGACCTCGACCACGGCGCCGATCATCCGGGCGCCGTTGCGATCCTGGGAGGCCGTGAGCAGGTTGTAGAACATGCCCTCGCGAGCGTGGGCGTAGATATAGGTGGCCCGGCCCGAGCCTGGCTGGCCGAGGTCCACCAGGTACATCGCCACGTCGCATAGCGGGAAGTCGCCCGTGCCCGGCGGCTGGCGGATGACGGGCAGGTCGATCCGGAGCGACGGGATCACGATCCGAGTCGCCACCCGGTCGGCCGGGAACGAGGCGTCGGGGTTGTCGCTGCCGTTGGCGCCGGGCAATGTGATGTCGGTCGGCAGGGTCGGCAGCGGCTGGTAGGACTCGAGCGCCTTGGCAACCGGCGCCGGCTCGACCGCGTTGGTGTAGCTGAGCAGGCCGGTCAGGAGCAGCGCGACGCCCATGGCGAGCAGCAGGGCCGGCAGCAGGCGGGTGCGGAAACGCTCGGCGACGGAGCCCACGACGCGAGAGCCTACCAAACGGCCTGGCCGGCTCCGACTGGTCCGATCGGGCTATGGGCCGCGACCGGCCCGTGCGCGAACGGGCCCGGCATCGCCGCGCGGCGAGCGGATCAGGCGATCGCGCGGGCGGCCTGGATGACGACGTCCAGGAGCGCTCCGGGCGCGATCCCGAACAGGATCGTCAGGATCGAGGCCGCGGCCAGGCCGGTCCACATCAGCCGCCCGTGGCGCAGTGCCGGCTGCTCGCTCTGCGGCTCCCGCATGAACATGTAGACGACCACCCGGAGGTAGTAGAACGCGGCGGCGGCGGCGTTCAGGACCGCCACGACGGCGAGCACGCCGAGCGCCGCGTTGCCGGCCTGGGCAGCCTGCACGGCCGCGAGGATCACGTAGGCCTTGGCGAAGAAGCCGGCCGTCGGTGGGATGCCCGTCAGCGACAGCAGGAACAGGGTCATGAGGATCCCGAGCCACGGCTCGCGTCGGCCGAGGCCGGCGAACGTCTCGAGATTGGAGGTGACGCCGGCACGCTTCTGGAGCGCTGCGATGACCGCGAACGCCCCGAGGTTCATGGCGGAGTACGCCGCGCCGTAGTAGAGCAGGCCCTGGAGGCCCTCCTCGCGACCCGCGGCGTAGGCGGCGAGGCCCACCAGCATGTAGCCGGTGTGGGCGATCGAGGAGTAGGCCAGCATCCGCTTGACGTTGGTCTGGGTCAGCGCGACGAGGTTGCCCAGCGTCATCGTGAGCAGCGCCAGGACGACGACCACGACCATCCAGTCCTCGCGCAGCGGGTACAGCGCGACGACGAACAGCCGCAGGATCAGCGCGAACGCCCCGACCTTCGGACCGACCGAGAGGTAGCCCGTCACGGGCGTCGGGGAGCCCTGGTAGGCGTCGGGGGTCCAATAGTGGAACGGGACCGCCGCGATCTTGAATGCCACGCCGGTCGTCATGAAGGCCAGGCCGATCGCCAGCCCGGGTTGGAACGGCGCTCCGCCCGAGGCGACGAGCCCCAGCGACGATGCGATGTCGGCGATGTTCGTCGTGCCGGTCATGCCCCACACGAACGCCAACCCGAACAGGAAGATCGCCGAGCTGAAGGAGCCGAGGAGGAAGTACTTGATCGCGCCCTCGGTCGAGTAGCCGTCGGTCTTGTGGTAGCCGGCCAGCAGGTAGCCCGGCAGGACCATGAGCTCGAGGGCGATGAACAGGACCAGCAGGTCGCCCGCCGCGGAGATGAGCATCGCGCCCGTCATCGCGAAGACCAGGACGATCGAGAACTCGGCCAGCGGCAGGCCGCGCGGCTCCAGGTAGTCGGGCGCGAAGAGCAGGGTGAACGCGACGATGCCGATGAACACGAGGTCGAGGAAGGTCGTCAGTGCGTCGGCCGTATAGGCGCGGCCGAAGGCCGTGCCCGGTGTCTGGCCCACGATGACCGTCGCCGCGGCCACGATCGCCAGCCCGATGAGCGCGGTCGCGAGGACCGCGTTGCGATTGCCGGGACGGATGAGGTCGACGAGCAGGATCGCCATCGCGAGGACGACCGCGAGCGCGAACGGCGCGATCGTCCGGAGGTCGTCGAGCGTCATCGCGCGCCCTCCGCGGGCACGATGGCGCCCGAGGCGGTGCCGGATGCGTCGGCGCGGGGCCGCAGGCTGAGGAAGCGCACGACGATGACCGCAACGACGAACCCGACCCCGAGGGCCACGATGGCCGGATCGATCGGGATCGCGTGGGCGCCACGAACCGCGCCGAGGGTGTCCGCGACCGGCTCCTGGAACAGGTTGAGGAGGATGCCGGGGAAGAAGCCGAAGGCGACCGTCATGGCCCCGAGCGGCGCCAGCGTCAGCACCTCGGCCGGCGTCAGGTCATGGAGATGGTCCCTGAGGCCCGCCAGGAAGGCCGATGGCTCGCCGAACGCGAACCGCTGGAACATCCACAGCAGGTAGACCGCCCCGAAGATCATCACGAAGGCCGCGACACCGGCGGCCCAGGGATTGACCTGGAACGTCCCGAACAGCGTCAGGAACTCGCCGACGAAGCCCGACAGCCCCGGCAGCCCGGCCGAGGCGAACAGGAAGAACCCGAAGATGCTGGCGTAGATCGGCATGAGCGCCGCGACCCCGCCCATCTTCGCGATCGTCCGGTCGTGGGTCCGCTCGTAGATCACGCCGACCAGCAGGAACAGCGCCCCGGTGATGAGGCCGTGGTTGACCATCTGGAGGATCGCGCCCTCGAGGGCCTGCGGCTGGAACACGAAGACTCCCAGCGTCACGAAGCCCATGTGGCTCACGGACGAGTACGCGACGAGCTTCTTGAGGTCCGGCTGGACCGTGGCCACCCAGGCGCCATAGATGATCGCGATCAGGCTCAGGACGATGATCAGCGGGGCGTAGGTCATCGCCGCGTTCGGGTAGAGCGTCACCGCGAACCGGATCAGGCCGTAGCCGCCGAGCTTGAGCAGGATGCCCGCGAGGATGACCGAGCCGGCCGTGGGCGCCTCGACGTGGGCGTCGGGCAGCCAGGTGTGGAACGGGAACATCGGGACCTTGATCGCAAACGCCAGGAAGAACGCCGCGAAGGCCAGCAGCTGGAGCATGTCCGAGAAGCCGCCGGTCCCGGCGAACTGCCGGAGCGCCTCGAAGTCGAAGGCCCCGGTCCACGCGCCGCCGTGGGCCGCCTGGTAGGTGAATGCGGTCGCCAGGATCGCCACGAGCATCAGCAGCGACCCGACGAGCGTGTACAGCACGAACTTGATCGTGGCGTAGATCCGGTTCGAGCCGCCCCAGATCCCGATGATCAGGTACATCGGGACGAGCACGACCTCCCAGAAGATGTAGAAGAGGAACGTGTCGAGGGCCAGGAACACGCCGGTCATCCCGACCTCGAGGATCAGGAACGAGACCATGTATTCCTTGATCCGGACCTGGATCGGCTTGAAGCTCGCCAGGATGCTGATCCAGGTCAGGGTCGTGGTCAGGACCACGAGGGCGAGCGACAGGCCGTCGACGCCGAGCTTGTACTCGATCCCGAACAGCGGGATCCAGCTGAGCTCCTCCTTGAACTGGAATCCGGCAACGCCAGCCTGGAAGCCGGCCGCCAGGACGAGCGACACGACCCACGTCGCGAGGGCCGTCGCGAGGGCCAGGTTGCGGGCCCAGCGCGTCGGCGCGAAGGCGATGACGACCGCGCCGATCAGCGGCAGGAAGATGACGAGCGAGAGGATCGGACCAGTCATCGGTCAGCGCTCCATCGGCCGGTCGGCCACGGTCAGTGCCCGCCCGCGATGACGAAGTACGAGCCGGCCATGACGAGCAGCCCGAGGGCGATCCCGAGGGCGTAGTTCTGCACGCGGCCGGTCTGGACGCGCGCCAGGCCGCTGCCACTCCGGCGGGTGACCGCGCCGATGCCGTTGACGATGCCGTCGACGATGTTCCGGTCGAACCACGCCGCGGCGGTCGCGACCCAGCCGCCGATGACGACGAACAGGACGTTGTTCAGGTCGTCGAACCACCACTTGTTGAGGGACGCCCGGTACAGGAACGGCACGCGGGCGGTGAGGGCCTGGACCTGGGCCGGATGCTGGCGGCCACGGATGGGGCCGAGCTCGACGCCGAACAGCCGCCACGCGGCCAGGACGCCGATCACGGCGACGGCGACGCTCGCTCCCAGGAGGGCACCGTCGATGCCACCGATCTGGAAGGCCGCCTCGGTCCGGCCGAGGGCCTGCTGGGCGCCCTCGAACATGGGGCTGAGCCACGTCGCCAGGAGGCCCTTGGCGTCGGCCGGCTGGCCGAGCAGCGGCCCGAGCGGCGGACCCGGCCAGCTGAGGACCAGCCCGAGCACGACCGACGGGATGGCCAGCAGCCACAGCGGGATCGTCATGACCGGCGGTGACTCGTGGATCTTCGGCTCGACCGCCTTGTCGACGCGGCTCTCGCCCCAGAACGTCAGGCCGATGAGCCGGAACATGTAGAACGCGGTCAGGACCGCGACGACGATCCCGATGGCCCAGACCCACGCGAACCCGTTCTTGAAGGCGTCGCCGAGGATCTCGTCCTTGGAGAAGAAGCCGGCCAGCGGCGGGATCCCCGAGATCGCGATCGCCCCGATGAGCATCGTCCAGTAGGTCTGCGGGATCTTCTTGCGCAGGCCGCCCATCTTGCGCATGTCCTGCTCCTCGTGGACGGCGTGGATGACGGATCCCGAGCCGAGGAACAGCAGGCCCTTGAAGAAGCCGTGGGTCATGAGGTGGAAGATCGCGGCCGTGTAGGCCCCGACGCCGAGTGACGCGAACATGTAGCCGAGCTGGCTCAGCGTCGAGTACGCGAGCACGCGCTTGATGTCCGTCTGGGTCATGGCGATCGAGGCGGCCAGGATGGCGGTGAAGATGCCGATCGCCGCGACGAACGTCATGACCTGCGGCGCCGCGGCGAACAGCGGGTTGGCCCGGGCGACCATGTAGACGCCGGCGTTGACCATCGTCGCGGCGTGGATGAGGGCCGAGACGGGCGTCGGGCCCTCCATCGCGTCCGGCAGCCAGACATGGAGCGGGAACTGGGCCGACTTGCCGACCGCGCCGGCGAAGATGAGCAGGGCCACGATCGCGACGGGGATCGGGAACGGAATGGGGCCGCCGAGCCCGCCGGGCAGTACTCCCGGGCCGGCCAGCAGCCCGAGCGAATCCCGGATGTTCAAGGTGTGGGTATCGAGGAAGATCGCCATGATCCCGAGCGCGAATCCCACGTCGCCGACCCGGTTCACCAGGAACGCCTTCTTCGCGGCCAGCGACGCGGACCGCTTGCGATACCAGAAGCCGACGAGCAGGTAGCTCGACAGGCCCACCAGCTCCCAGGCCACGAACAGCACCAGCCAGCTGTCCGCGAGCACCAGGATGAGCATCGAGACCATGAACAGGTTCAGGTACGCGAAGAACCGCCAGTAGCCAGCGTCGTGGGCCATGTACCCGATCGAGTAGACGTGGACGAGCAGCCCGATCGTCGTGACCACGATCAGGAGCACGGCGGTCAGGTGGTCGACGAAGAACCCGGCCGTGACGATGAGGTCCGGCGAGCCGCCGACGCCGTGCGCCGGGATCCACTGCCAAAGCGTCACGCTGATGGACTGGTCGCCCTGCAGGACGGTCGAGACGACCAGCATCGCGATGAGCCACGTCAGGGCGATCGCCCCAACCGGGATCCAGTGGGACCGCTTGCCGAGGCGCTTGCCGATCGCGGCCGTGATGACGAATCCGGCGAGGGGCAGCGCGACGATGAACGGGACGAGGCCCTCGACCGTCATCGGCGCATCGCGTCGTACTCGTCGACGAGGGGCGTCTTGCGGTTGCGGTAGATCGCGATGACGATCGCCAGCCCGACCGTGGCCTCGGCCGCGGCGACGGCCATGACCATGAGCGCGATGACCGCGCCGCGATCCTGGAGGCCGGGGATGAACGCGCCGAACGCGACGATCGCGAGGTTGACCGCGTTGAGCATAAGCTCGATCGACATGAGCATCGAGATCGCGTTGCGGCGGGCCAGGAAGCCGAACGTCCCGATCGCGAACAGCGCGGCCGAGAGCGTCAGGTAGGTGTTCAGGGTGTCAGCCATTGGCGTCCCCGAGGCTCGAATCGAGGCGCGTGCCGGGCTCCGGCTCCTGCCAGTCGAGCGTCGGCGCCTGGGGCGCCTCCTGCTTGGCGAGGAACACGCCGCCGATGACCGCCGCGAGCAGCAGCACGCTCACGACCTCGAACGGCAGGACGTAGTCGCTGAACAGCTTCGTCGCCAGGTCATGCGTGGCGGCCGGCAGGCGCTGGCTGACGAGCGTTGGCCAGGCGGTGCCCCCGACGGCCACGCCGATGAGGATGAACAGCACGATGGCCGCCACCCCGGCCCAGCCCGCCTGGGTCTGGAAGGTCAGCTGCGACGAGCCCGACTTGGTCTGGGTCAGCATGATCGCGAACAGCACCAGGACGCTGATCGCGCCGATGTAGACGATGACCTGGGCTGCGGCCACGAGGGGCGCCCCGAGCTGGACGTAGATCCCAGCCAGGGCGATGAAGCACACGATCATCGCCAGGCCGCAGCGGATGATGTCCTTCATCGTCACGACCGCGATACCGGCCAGGAGCATCAGGGCCGCAAAGGCCGTCAGCAGCGCGTCGTCGACGTTGCCGCCCTCGAGGATGAACACGAGGATGGCCGGGGTCATGACGATGCCGACGCCGATCGCGAAGGCGATCAGGTAGAGCCAGGCGCGCATCGGCTACTCGAGCGCGGCGTGCGTGCCGTCGCCGGCACCGCCGCCGTGGGTCGTCAGGCGCGCGGGCAGGACCGTGAGGACGCGGTTGCCCTCGAGGAAGCGGCCCTGGTCGATCGCCCGCTGGAGCCAGTCGCGCTCCTTGCGGATGTAGCTGACCTCGGTCTCGCGGTCGATCTCGGCGAGGGCCATGAGGTCGATCATCGGCTCGGACCGGCTGGTGTGCGACAGCTCGAACTCCTGGCCGTCGCGGAGGGCGTCGTAGGGGCAGGCATCGACGCAGATGCCGCACAGGATGCAGCGGCTCTCGTCGACCTCGTACTTCTGGAGGACGCGAGGCTTGGGCATGAGCGCGCCCGTCGGGCAGGTCTCGGCGCAGCGCCCGCAGGACACGCACGGCGTGTCGTTCAGGCTCATGTCGAGCGGTGTGGTGACGAGCGTGTCGAAGCCGATCCGCATGAAGTCGTAGCAGGCCGCGCCGACGACCTCGGCGCAGACGTTGGCGCAGCGGCCGCAGTCGATGCAGCGGGACGGCTCGCGGAGGATGAACGCGTGGCTGTCGTCGCGGACGTAGTCGTGGTTGATGCCGGTGAACCGGTTGGCGTTGACGCTCCGGATGCCCGCGCCGTGGTTGGGGTCCGGCTCGAGCGTCGACAGCGTCGTCTCGTACTCGATCCCGAGGCGTCGCAGGTCGCAGTAGCCGATCGCCTCGCAGGTGCACTGGAGACAGCGGGTCGACTCGGCCACGACCTCCTCGACCGAGTACGGGATCTCGTACTCGACGTAGCTCGCGCGGCGCTCCTCGGCTTCGAGGGCCTTGAGCCGGTAGCGGGGCTCCTTGACCTCGGCCGTGAACGGCACGATCGACAGGAACACCGGCTCCGGCTCGGCCAGCGTCTGGCGGGTCCGGATGGTGGCCAGGTCGTTGCCCTTCAGGAAGGCATCGACGGCGTAGGCCGCCCGGCGGCCCTCGGCGATGGCCTGCACGACGGTCGCCGCGCCGACGCGGACGTCGCCCGTGGCGAAGACCCCGTCCCGGCCCGTCTCGAACGTGACGGCATCGGCCTGGAGGCGGCGGTTCTTGGTGGCCTTGGGGCCGGACGAGCCAGGCCCGATCCAGTCGAGCTCGGGGCCCTGGCCGATCGCCAGGAGGACCCGGTCGCAGGGGATCGTGAACTCGGTGCCAGCGGCGGGCTCGGGCCGGCGGCGACCCGAGGCGTCGGGCTCGCCGAGCTGCATCCGGATGAACTCGACGCCGGTGACGTTGCCCTTGGCGTCGGTGATGACCTTCGTCGGGCCGGCCTGGAAGATGGCGGTGACGCCTTCCTCGATGGCCTCGTGGACCTCGTTGGCCGCCGGCATGTCCTTCATGTCGCGGCGGTAGACGAGTGTCACCTCGGCAGCGCCCTGGCGGATCGAGGTCCGCGAGCAGTCCATGGACGTGAAGCCACCGCCGATGACGACGACCCGCTTGCCCTTGTGGCCGGGATACGGCAGCCCGAGCGTCGCCGTCCGGAGGTACTCCAGGCCGTCGAGGACCTCGGCGGCGTCCTCGCCCGGGACGCCGAGCTTGTTGGTGTCGTAGCAGCCGATCGCGATGACGGTCGCATCGAAGCCCTGGAACGTCAGGTCGTCGAGCGTGAAGTCGCGACCCAGGCCCTGGTTGCAGACCATCCTGCCGCCGAGGCGGGTCACGCTCTCGTACTCGGCCTCGAGGACCTCGACCTTGGGCAGGCGGTACTGCGGGATGCCGTAGCGCAGCATCCCGCCGGGCGCCGGGTCGCGCTCGAAGACGGTGACGTCGTGGCCGTTGATCAGGAGGTAGTAGGCCGCGGCCATGCCCGCCGGTCCCGAGCCGATGACCGCGACGCGGCGGCCGGTGGCGGGCTGCTGCTCGAAGGGCAGCGGCGGGTCCAGGTCGTCGTCCAGCATCGACTTGATGACCTGGTCGCCGGCGTAGCGATGGGAGTCGCGGATGGCGATCGCCTCGTCGACCTCGTCGCGCCGGCAGTGCTCCTCGCACGGCGCCGGGCAGACCCGCCCGAGGACCGAGGGGAACGGGATCGTCCGCTTGAAGATGCGGGCCGATTCGCGGAAGTTGCCCTCGGCGTTCTGCTTCAGGAAGCCAGGGATGTCGATGTGGCTGGGGCACTTGTTCTGGCAGGGCGGCAGGCAGTAGGCGTTGTGGTCGCTGAAGAT
>DASXQE010000088.1:0-8134 GCA_036493155.1 Candidatus Limnocylindrales bacterium
GGCGGCTACGAGGTCGCCGAGTAGCCAGGGCCCCTGCGCGGGCTCCGGCCTCGTCTCGCGCTAGCCATCGGCCTCGTCGGCGGACGCGCTCCCGGCAGCCGTGCTGGTCCACAGCTCGAGGGCGCGCTGCCGATCCGGGAATGACCCCTGCGTGCCGCGTCGTTGGACGCTGTCGTTGGCGCAGGCGATCCCCAGCCGCGCCGCGACGATCGGGCTGAGCCCCAGCCCGAGACCGACCGCGAAGGCGCCCACGAACGCATCACCGGCGCCGGTCGTATCGACCACCTCGACCGACGGCGCTGGCAACCGCGACACGACGCCGTCTCGGACGACAACCGCGCCGCGCGCACCAACGGTGACGACGAGGCCCCCACGCAGGGGCCGCGCCCGGGCGATCAGCGCGGCATCGTCGTCCGCGATGTCAGCGCCGGCGAGCGCCGCGAGCTCGAGCTCGTTCGGCACGAGCCAGTCCGTGACCGCGAGCAGGCCCGGCTCGAGCGGTGCCGCGGGAGCAGGGTTCAGCACCGTCGTGGCACCGCGCTCGCGGGCGGCCGCGAAGGCGGCGGCGGTGGGCGCCTGGGGGATCTCGAGCTGGCCCACGACGACATCGATCGACGCCAGCGAGCGGATCGCCGCCGCGGCCGCGCTCGGTTGCACGAGGCCGTTCGCGCCGGGCACGACGATGATCCGGTTCGTCCCGTCGGCCTCGACCCAGATCGGCGCAACGCCACTGGATCCGGCCACGCGGGCAACGGCCGCCGTGTCGACGCCCTCACGGCCGAAGCTCGCCAGGGTCATGTCCGCGTACGCGTCGTCGCCCAGGGCGCCGACCATGGAGACGCTCGCGCCGAGCCGCGCCGCCATGACCGCCTGGTTCGCGCCCTTGCCGCCGAACCCCATCGCGAATCGGTCGCCCATGACCGTCTCGCCGGGTCCCGGCACCCGGGCCGTGTAGGCGACGAGATCGATGTTGCAGCTGCCGACGACGACCACGCGCGCAGTCATCCCGGGATTGTGGCGCGCTTGACGCCCCCCGGAGCCACTGCCAGACTCGCCGCCACAGCACGAAGACAGGCTGCGAACGGGACGAGTACTCGTCGAGGGCCGATCTAGAGACCCGGCGGCTGGTGGAAGCCGGGACGGAAGCGATGACGAATGGACCCGGGAGCCTCCGGACCGAACGGCCGATCGCCGCGCCAGCGGCCACGCCAAGTAGGCTCCGGCGCAGAGCGCCAGCGATAGCGGGCAGCGCCGATCGATCGGGCAACCGATCCGTCGGTCAGGTGAGTGCGGCAGATCGCCGAATGAGGGTGGCACCGCGGAAGGCACGACCTTTCGTCCCGATGGACGAAGGTCGTTCTTGATTCTCGGAGGCCGGACCCAATCGCATGACCGCGGACCCCATCAGCCTCGGCCAGGCCAAGCGCCTCGCCGGCAACGCCGACACGCTGCTCCTGCGGGCGACCCGCCCGGCCGACCTCGACACGCCCATCGGGGCGTTCCTCCGGCTGGACGACGGGGTCACGCCGGCCTACCTCCTCGAGTCGGTCGAGGGCGGCGAGCGCGTGGGCCGGTATTCGTTCCTGGGCGTGGGTCCGCGCCGGCTCCTGGAGATCCGGGACGGCCGGGCATCGATCCAGGCCCGGCCGGTCGACGTCGAGCGCTACGACCCGGAGCTGCCCACGACCACCGAAGACGCGCCCGATCCGCTCGTGGCCCTGCGACGCTTCGTGGCGAAGCGCCGGGTCGAGCCACGTGACGGGATGCCGCGCTTCACCGGCGGCGCCGTGGGGGCGCTGGCCTACGACGCGGTGCCGATCTTCGAGCCGGCGGTGCCGCTGCCGGCGCGCGATCCCATCGGGGTCCCGATCGCGGCGTTCATCGAGTCCGACCTCGTGCTCGTCTTCGACCACCTGACCCACGAGCTGTCGGCCATCGCGTCGTTGCACACCGACGCGCCCGGCTTCGAGGCCCGCTACCGGATCGCCGAGGCCGCGGCCTTCGAGGCGCTGGAGCGGACCTCCCGGCCGACGAACGCGGAGGTTGGCGGCGGCGCAGCCGCGCCCGGCCCGGGCAACGGGGCCGAGCCCGGCCACGGGATCCAGCCCGGGCACGGGGCCATGCCGACGATGGGTGCCGGCGGGCCGGCCGACCCTAGCCAGACGAGCCTCGGTCATGACGAGTACGTGCGTGCCGTCGAGGTCGCCAAGGGCGCAATCGCCGCGGGGGATGCGATCCAGGTGGTGCTCGCCCGGCGCCAGTCGTTCGACCTGCCCGCCGATCCCGCGACCGGCCGACTGCTGACCGGCATCGACCTCTATCGGGCGCTCCGGCGGGTCAACCCGAGTCCCTACCTGTTCTTCGTGCGGGTGCCGTCGTTCGAGGTCGTCGGCGCGTCGCCGGAGCTGCTCCTGCAGGTCGAGGGCGACCGACTCACGACCCACCCCATCGCGGGCACACGCCCCCGTGGCGCCACGCCAGCCGAGGACGAGCGGCTCGCCGAGGAGCTCAAGCGCGACCCGAAGGAGCGGGCCGAGCACGTCATGCTCGTCGACCTGGGCCGCAACGACATCGGCCGGGTCTCGCGGCCGGGAACCGTCAGCGTCAGCCGCTACATGGACGTCGAGCGCTACAGCCACGTCCATCACCTCGTGTCGCACGTCGAGGGCCGCCTCGCGCCAGCCCTCGACGCCCTCGACGCGCTGCGGTCCGTATTCCCCGCCGGCACCTTGTCCGGTGCGCCGAAGGTCCGGGCCATGCAGCTGATCGCGGGCGCCGAAGGCGAGCGTCGCGGGTTGTACGGTGGCGCCGTGGGCTACCTCGGCTACGACGGCAACCTCGACACGGCGATCACGATCCGCAGTGCCGTCCTGCGCGAGGGCCGGGCGCACGTGCACACCGGCGCGGGGATCGTCGCGGGCAGCAGCCCCGAGGCGGAGTTCGACGAGACCGAGCACAAGGCCGCGGCCCTGCGGCGGGCGTTCGAGGAGGCCGTCGCGCCGGTCATCCGTCGAGGGCTGGCCGGGAGCCGGCCGTGATCCTCGTCATCGACAACTACGACTCCTTCACCTTCAACCTCGTCCAGGCGCTCCAGGCTGCCGGCGCGGCGGTCCGCGTGGTCCGCAACGACGCCATCGACCGGGCCGCGCTGGAGCAGCTCGCCTCGGATCCGGACGCGGACCTCCGCGGGATCGTCATCTCACCGGGTCCTGGCGACCCCGACGCCGCCGGCGTCTCGATGGACGCGGTCCGCGTCGCTGCGGAGCGCGAGCTGCCACTCCTCGGCGTCTGCCTCGGGATGCAGTCCGTGGCGGCCGCATTCGGAGCCTCGATCGTTCGCGCCCCGACGCTCGTCCACGGCGAGGCGGCCGAGGTGAGCCACGACGGTGCGGGCCTCCTCGAAGGCATGCCGCCGGCGTTCCTGGCGGCTCGCTACCACTCGCTGTGCGTCGACGCGGCGACCCTGCCGCCCGAGCTGCGCATCACGGCCATGAGCGAGGTCGATCGGGTCGTCATGGGCCTCCGCCACGTGTCGCTGCCGCTCGAGGGCGTGCAATTCCACCCCGAGAGCGTGCTGACGCCCGAAGGACCCCATCTGCTCGCGAACTTCCTGCGGCAGGCGGGCGAGGGCGAGGCCGCGAGACTCGACGCGGCGAGCGGACACTTCGCCACGCAGGGGATCGCCCCGTGACCGATCACGTCCGCACCGCCGTCGCGGCCATCGTCGAAGGCCGCTCGCTCACGCTCGACGAGGCCCGCCTGGCGATGGGCCAGGTCATGGACGGCGAGGCCACGCCGGCCCAGCTGGCCGCGATGCTCGTCGCCCTCCGGATGCGCGGCGAGTCGGTGGACGAGCTGGCCGGCTTCGCGTCCGCGATGCGCGAGCGGGTGGTGCAGGTCGAGGCGCCGCCGAACAGCGTCGACGTCGTCGGCACCGGCGGTGACGGATCCGGCACGTTCAACATCTCGACGGCTGCCGCGCTCGTGCTCGCCGCGGGCGGCGTGCCGGTGGCCAAGCACGGCAATCGGGCGATCACGTCGCGGGCGGGCTCGGCCGACGCCATCGAGGCGCTGGGCCTGCGGGTCGACCACGATGCCGCGTCCGCCGCCGCCGACCTCCGCGATCACCACTTTGCCTTCCTGTTCGCGCCGGCGTTCCACCCGGCGATGCGCCATGCGGGACCGACCCGCCGCGAGATCGGCGTCCGGACCGCCTTCAACCTCCTCGGCCCGCTCACCAATCCTGCCGGCGCCCGCCGTGCGGTCATCGGCGTCGGTGACCCGCGAGCGGCGGCCCGGATCGCCGAGGTCGCCCAGCGCCTCGGCACCGACCGGACGCTGGTGGTCCACGGTGACGGCATCGACGAGCTGCCCCTCGATGGCTCGGGCGTGCTGTACGACGTGACGCCGCGGGGCATCGACCGGCGCCGGATCGTGGCCGATCGACTGGGCCTCGGTGCGGCGCCCACGTCCGCGCTGGCCGGAGGCGATGCGCGAGCGAACGCGACCCTGATCGAGTCCGTCTTCGCCGGCGGCCGGGGCCCCGCGCGCGACGTGGTGCTGCTGAATGCCGGCGCCGGGTTCCTGGCGGCCGGTTGGGCCGGCGACCTCGCCGAGGGTGTCGCCATGGCGGCCTCGACGATCGACACGGGCCGGGCCACGGAGCTGCTCGGACGCCTGCGCGCCGCACGGTCGACGGCGTGACCCTCGTCGCGTCGCGACGGCCGCAGTCGCCGAAGCCGTCGAAGCTGCCGAAGCCGCCCGATGCGCGTGGCCGCCCGAGCAATCGTGCCTCGCGCCTCGGTGTCCTCGGCGAGATCGCGAACCGGCGCCGTGCCGATCTGGCGGCCGACCCGGACCTCCTCGATCGGGTGCGCCTGCGGCACGCCCTCGCGGTCGCGCCGTCGCCACGACCCATCGCGCTCCGACTGGCCGCGCCCGGCCTCCACCTCATCGCGGAGCTCAAGCGCGCGTCGCCGTCTGCCGGCGCCATCGCCGCCCAGGGCTTCGACCTCGTGGCCCGGGCGCGGGCCTACGAGCGCGGTGGCGCGACCGCGATCTCGGTCCTCTGTGAGCCGCACTGGTTCGGCGGGTCGCTCGCCGATCTGGAGGCGGTCCGGGCGGCGGTCAGCGTCCCGGTGCTCGCGAAGGAGTTCATCGTCGATCCACGCCAGCTCCAGCTGGTCCGGGCCGCCGGTGCCGACGCCGTCCTCCTGATCGCCGGGCTCCAGCCGAAGCCGAGCCTGGCCCGGCTCGTCAGCCAGGCGCTCGACCTCGGCCTCGAGCCGCTCGTCGAGGCTCATGACGCGCGCGAGCTGGAGGCCGCGCTGTCATCCGGCGCACGAATCATCGGCGTCAACAACCGGGACCTGCGGACGCTCGGCGTGGACCCCGAGCGCGCCGCTCGCCTCCGCGCCGCGATTCCGGACGATCGCCTCGCCGTTGCGGAGTCCGGCGTGCGTGATGCCGCGACGATCCGTGCCTGGCGGGCGGTCGGCTACGACGCGGCGCTCGTCGGCGAGCTGCTCGTGCGCTCATCGGATCCGGAAGCCGCTGCCCGGGCACTGGTCCACGCCGGGGCCGTCCCCGACGATCTCGTCAACACCGCCAACCGGCCGCTCGTGAAGATCTGCGGGGTCCGCGACGCCGAGGGCGTCCAGGCCGCGGCGATCGCCGGCGCGGATGCCATCGGCCTGAACCTGGTGCCGGGCACGCCTCGCGCCCTCGAGCTGCCCGAGGCGGCGGCCCTTGCCGCGCTGGTCCGGCAGGTCGCGCCGCTCGACCGCCGTCCCCTCGTCGTGGCGGTGACCGTCGATCGATCTGACACGGAGCTCCAGCAGATCGTCGAGGCGCTCGACCCGGACGTCATCCAGCTCAGCGGCGACGAGCCGCCGAACGGCGCCGCGGGGGCAGCTCGGTCCGTCTGGAAGGTCCTCCACGCCCCGGCGGCCGATCCCCTCGGGGGCGACGCGATCGACGCCATCGTCGCGCTCGGTCGGGCCCACCTTGCCGCCGGCGCGACGCGTCTGCTGCTCGACGCCAGTGGCGGTCCGCACCCTGGCGGCACCGGCCGCAGGATCCACTCCGACACCGTGGCCGCGATCGCCCGCGAGCTCCCCGTCGTCCTGGCCGGCGGCCTCGATCCCGGCGTCGTCGGGCCGGCGATCCGCGGCGCCGCGGTCACGGGCGTCGACGTCGCCGGCGGCGTCGAGCGACCGCGTCGCCCCGATGAGCGGCCCACGAAGGACCCCGTCCGCGTGGCCCTGTTCGTGAAGCGCGCGCGTGGCGCGCGCGACGACCGGCCCAATCTGGCCGTCCGGCCCGTGGCGGTCGACGCCGGGCTGCTCGAGGCGGATGGGGCCGGCCGATGGGGCGTCGATCGGGCGTTCGGGGGCCGCTACGTCCCGGAGACGCTCATGGCCGCCCTCCTCGAGCTGGAGCGGGCGTACGCCGCGGTGCGCGACGACCCGCGCTTCTGGTCGGAGCTCCGCGAGCGCCTCGAGACGTTCGCCGGCCGGCCGACGCCCCTCGATCGTGCCGATCGGCTCGCCGGCGCGATCCTGCAGGACGCCGCCGCCGCCAGGGCCGGGCGCGCCGCCGGCGCGGAGGGCGCCGCCAGGGCCGGGGGCGCCAAGCGCGGACCCACCGCGCCCGCCCGCCTGCGGCTATACCTGAAGCGCGAGGACCTGGCCCACACCGGCGCGCACAAGATCAACAACGCCCTCGGCCAGGCGCTGCTCACGCGCCGGCTGGGCAAGTCGCGAGTCATCGCCGAGACCGGCGCGGGCCAGCACGGCGTGGCCACCGCGACCGCCTGCGCCCTGCTGGGCCTGCCGTGCGTCGTGTACATGGGCGCCGAGGACATCGAGCGCCAGCAGCCGAACGTCCTGCGGATGCGCGCTTTGGGCGCGGAGGTCCGCTCGGTGACGAGTGGCAGCGCCACCTTGAAGGACGCCATCAACGAGGCGATGCGCGACTGGGTCACGAACGTCGCGACGACCCACTACGTGCTCGGCTCGGCCATGGGCCCGCACCCGTACCCGACGATGGTCCGCGACCTCCAGCGCCGGATCGGCGACGAGGCGGCGGCCCAGCTCCTGACCGCGGAGGGCCGCCTGCCGGACCTGGCGCTGGCCTGTGTCGGTGGCGGCTCCAATGCGATCGGCCTGCTGAGCCGATTCATCGGCGAGCCGGCGGTGCGCCTGGCGGTCGCCGAGGCAGCCGGGGATGGGCTCGCCACGGGCCGGCATGCCGCCGCGCTGGCGGGTGGCACGCCCGGAATCCTGCACGGCGCCCGATCGCTGCTCCTGCAGGACCCCGATGGCCAGGTCCTGGAGGCCCACTCGGCATCCGCTGGCCTCGACTACCCGGGTGTCGGCCCGCACATCGCCGCGCTCGTCGCTGCCGGACGGGTCGAATTGGCGGCCGCGACCGACGACGAGGCGTTTGCGGCGATGGCCCGGACCGCCGAGACGGAGGGCATCCTGCCGGCCCTCGAGACGGCCCACGCGATCGCGGCGCTCCCGGGCCTGCTCGCCGGACGGCCGGGCAGCGGCGAGCCGGACCCGGACGGCACGCTCGTGCTCCTCGGCTTCTCGGGCCGTGGCGACAAGGACCTCGCCGCCTTCGGCCGCTGGCACGACGCGCGGGTCCCACGATGACGGTCCGGACGACGACCGGCGGTGCGGAGCGAATCCGGGCCGCCTTCGAGTCCGCCCGCGCCGACGGTCGCACGGCCCTGATCCCGTACGTGGTCGCGGGCTATCCCGATGCCGCGATGAGCCTCGCCGCGGCGCTCGCCTGCGCCGACGCCGGCGCGGACCTCCTCGAGGTCGGGCTGCCGTACTCGGACCCCCTGGCGGACGGTGCGACGCTCCAGCGCGCGTCGGCCGTGGCGCTCCGGGCTGGTGCGACGCTAGACGCCTCGATCGCGCTGGTCCGCTCGATCCACGCAGCGCGACCGCGGCTGCCGCTCGTTCCGATGGCCTACGCCAACCAGGTCATCGGCGGTGGCGATGGGGCCGACGTGGCACGCCGGCTCGTCGATGCCGGCGCCAGCGGCGTCATCGTGGCCGACCTGACGCCGGACGAGGGCGGCCCCTTCGAGCGCGTCGCAAGCGCGGCCGGCCTCGCC
>DASXQE010000089.1:0-6746 GCA_036493155.1 Candidatus Limnocylindrales bacterium
GCAGCGACGGAGGCAACGACCACGAGGAGGGTCGCCAGGCGGGAGGCGGTGGGCGCCGCGTGGGCTCGGCGTCGCATCACAGCTCCCGCCGGACCACCGGGAAGCGCGGGTCGTCGATCGCGAGGTCGAAGCCGCATGCGAGCCAGAATCCGGGATGGGCCGCGCTCGTCGCATCGGGTTCGGCCTCCGGCTCCGGATAGGCCTCCACCGCCGAGAAGCCGCGCGTGGCCAGGTCGTCCGCGACGGCGCTCACGAGGCGGCGCGCGAGTCCCTGGCCGCGCCCCTCCGCCGTCGTCGCGATGCAGGTGATCACGGCGGGCAGCGGCGCCGCGGGCAGTCGCGGATAGAGCTCGCGCACCCGCTGGGCCCGGGGGTAGGCGGACAGGGGTCCGAACTGGCAATAGGCCATCACCTGCCCGTCCAGCTCCAGGACCTTGGCATAGCTCCCGAAGACGCCGAGGCCGCGGCCCAGGAGCTGGAGCTTCCGCGGCGCATCCGCGCCGACGCGGGGGCGGACCGGCGGCGGCGGGGCGAAGGGGTTCTCGATCGGCGTCTCGTCGGCATCGCCGAACAGGTCCCGGAGCGGCCGCTCGGATGCGCGTGCGCCCGTGCCGCCGGCGGGCGCCGCAGCGCCGCCGGGCCCCGTGCTGCCGGGCGCCGCCGTGCTACCGCGCGCGAACGGGTTGAACGCCGGACCGCTTGTCGGTGCGAACGGGTTGTTTCCCAGGCGGTTGGCCGCGGGAGGCGTCGGCGCGGCTCCGTCGGCGAGCCACGACGCGCGGTGGGCCTTGGAGCCACGCGCGTCGTCCTCCCAGTAGTCGCAGGTGCGATGGTCGAAGCGCCGGTCGGCGCAGGGCGGGAGCCGGCCGAACGAGGCGGCATCGGTGATGTCGATGACGCGGACGCTCACCGGGTGCCCCGTGGCCGCGGGCCTGGCGCCGGGCGGCCGGTCGCGCTCGGACGGGAGCTCAGGCTCGGGGGTGCCGCGAGCGGCGCGAAGGCACCGTCATGGACCAGCTGGGTGACCGCCTCGATGTCGGGGCCCGGCTCGCGGTCGCCGTCCCACGAGCGCGCCATCGTGCGGATCCGCGCGAGCGCGTCGGCGACGCCCGCGCCGGGCTGCATGCCGCGGTACGCCGGCTCGGCCATCCGCAGCTCGAGGGCCTGGGCGGCGACGAGGAGCTCGATGGCGACGATCCGCTCGGCCCCATCGAGCACCGCACGGGCGTGCCGGCCCGCGATCGGGCCCATCGACACGTGGTCCTCCTGATTGGCGCTGGTCGGGATCGAGTCGACCGAGGCCGGGTGGGCGAGGACCTTGGACTCCGATACGAGCGCGGCGGCGGTGTACTGCAGGAGCATCAGGCCCGTTTCGAGGCCCGAATTGGGCGCCAGGAACGCCGGCAGGCCGCCGTTGAGCCGCGGGTCCAGGAGCAGCGCCACTCGCCGCTCCGAGATGGAGCCCAGCTCGGCCAGCCCGATCTTCGCGACGTCGAGCGCGATCGCGACGGGCTCGCCATGGAAGTTGCCGCCGGACAGGACGCGCCCGCCACCCGTGGCGTTCGTGCTCGGATCGACGCCGCCGCCGTCGGGGAAGACGAGCGGGTTGTCCGTCGCGGCATTGAGCTCGATCGCGAGGACCCGCCGCAGGTAGTCGACCGCCTCCCGAGCCGCGCCCTGGACCTGGGGCGCGCACCGCAGCGAGTACGGGTCCTGGACCTTGTGGCCGGAGGCGTGGTGGGCCGCCTGGAGCCCGCTGTCCCGGAGCAGCCAGCGCAGCTCGTCGGCGACCCGGATCTGGCCAGGATGCGGCCGCGCCTGGTGGAGGGCGTCGGCGAACGCGACGTCGGTGCCGAGCAGCGCCTCGACGCTCATCGCCGCGGCCACGCTGGCCGTCGCCATGAGGCGATCGGCATCGGCCACGAGGAGCGCTCCGAGCGCGGTCATCAGCTGCGTGCCGTTCAGGAGCGCGAGGCCTTCCTTGGCCCCGAGCTCGAGCGGCTCCAGGCCGGCTTCCTTGAGCGCCACGAGTCCCGGGACCACCTGACCGCCGATCTCGGCGCGGCCCTGGCCGATCAGCGGGAGGGCGAGGTGGGCCAGCGGCGCGAGATCGCCCGAGGCGCCAACCGAGCCCTGGGCCGGCACGACCGGGTGGACGCCATGGGCCAGGAGATCGAGGAGGCGCTCGGCCACGACCGGCCGCGCGCCGGAGTACCCGAGCGCCAGGGTGTTGGCCCGCAGCAGGAGCATCGCCCGCACGACGTCGCGGGGCAGCGGATCGCCGACGCCGGCGGCATGGCTGACCAGCAGGTTCCGCTGCAGTCGCGGCGCATCCGCGGCGGCGATGGTTCGGTCGGCCAGCGCCCCGAAGCCCGTCGTGACGCCGTACACGACCTGACCATCGGCGACGAGCCGCTCGACGACCTCGCGGGACCGCTCCATCCGGGCGCGCGCATCGGGATGCAGCACGGCCCGCTCCCCGCCCCGGGCAACGGCCTCGACCGCCTCGATCGTGAGGTCGGACCCCGTCAGCGTTACCGGCACGAGGGGCAGGATAGTCGGCCGGTCCCGTGCCGGGCGGCTTCCACGCCGGCTCCGCTATCGTGCGCCGGTGCTCGCGTTCATCGACCAGATCGTCATCCCCTTCCTGAACGGCCTGTACGGGCACGTCGGGTACCTGGGCGTGGCCCTGGCGATGGCGATCGAGTCGGCGATGATCCCCCTGCCCTCCGAGCTGGTCCTGCCGTATGCCGGCTTCCTGATCTCCGATCCGAGCCAGCTGGAGCCGCTCACCGGCGGCCCGTGGTCGTACTGGGTCGTCGTCATCGTGGCGACGATCGGGAACACCATCGGCTCGGTCATCGGCTACGCCATCGGGGCGTGGGGCGGCCGGCCGTTCCTCGAGCGCTGGGGTCGCTACCTGCTCATCCGGCCGGAGGAGATCGAGGTCGCCGAACGGTTCTTCGAGCGGTACGGACCGGCCACCGCATTCGTCTCGCGCCTTCTGCCGGTGGTCCGGACGTTCATCTCGTTCCCGGCCGGCGTCGCTCGCATGCCGCTCTGGAGGTTCATCACGTTCTCGACGCTCGGCGCCCTGCCGTGGTCGATGGTCCTGGTCTTCGCGGGCACCCAGCTCGGCGCCCACTGGGAGGACCTGCGGCACGCGCTCCAGCCGTTCGACACGCTGCTGGTCGTGGTCTTCGTGGCGTTCGTGGCGCTGTTCATCTGGTGGCGTCTCGGCCGCCCGGGCCTACGGCGCCGAGCCTGACGGTCGGTCGGCGGCCAGGCACCGCCACCCTCAGCTCCGGATTCCGCGAACCCGGCGCATCGGATCGTCCGGCGCCGGGCTCGACTTGAACCCCCGGTACAGCAGCAGGTCGTAGGCGATCTTCAGGCCGCCGGCGATCACGAACGGCAAGGCGGCGAGGGACGCCGACGCCATGAGCGGCGCGGCGAACAGCGGCGAGATCGCGGCACCCGTGGTCCGGGCGATGCCGGTCACCCCCGCCGCGGCGCTGCGTTCGTCCGGGTCGACGACCGCGATGGTGTAGCTCTGACGGGTCGGCACGTCCATCTGGCTGATGGAGAACCGGGCCAGCAACACCACGATCGCGAGCGGCAGGTTGGGCATGAACGGCACCAGGATGAGCAGGACGTTCGACGGCAGGTGGGTGAGCACCATCGTGTTGATCAGCCCGATGCGCCGGGCGATGGACGCGGCGGCGAGAGCCGAGATCGCGGCCAGGATGTTGGCGCCGAAGAAGATCGCGCCGAGGACCGCCTCCGGGACCCCGAAGCGCGTGTAGAACCACAGCGCGATCAGGCTCTGGATGACGAAGCCGCCGGCGAACGCATCGAGGCTGAACAGGGCCGCGAGCCGGAACACCACGCCGCGCGACCTGTGCAGGCCCAGCCGGCGAGCGATCGACATGTCCACGGGCGGGACCTCGACCGCCGCGGACACGGCCAGGAAGATCGGCACCAGTACGAGCCCGACCGCGACGTACAGCAGCAGGACGGTCCGATCCGCATCGACCTCGGCCATCCCCATCCCGCCGCGCAGCACGCCGACGAGGAGGCCGGTGACGAGCGCCCCGATGGCCGTCGCGACGGAGCCCGTGAGGTTGTACCAGGCGAAGACGGTCGTGCGGCGGGCCGGGTCGGTGACCTGCGAGAGCGATGCCTGCTCGACCGCGAGGAACGGCCCGACCTCGTTCCCGGAGGGGCTCAGGACGCCGATGGTGGCCGCGATCAGCAGGATCGCGAACGACGTCTGCGAGGCGAACACCAGGCCGGCCGCGGCCATGAGGCCGGCGCCCACCAGCAAGGTCCGCCGCCGCCCGATCCGGTCGGCGTGGGTCGTCAGCCACAGGCTCACGAGCGTGTCGCCGACGAGCGTCAGGCTGAGCAGGATCCCGATCGCGGTCGCATCGAAGCCGGCGGCAGCGAGGTAGATCGCCAGGATGACCGCGAGCGACCCGTAGCCGAACATCCGGACGGCCCGTGCCGCGAACAGCAGCCGGCCGTCCCGGGTCACCCGGCGAGTGTAGGATGCCGCCGATGGCAGACGAGCACGCCGCACCCGCCGCCGACGCCACCCACGACGCGGCTCACGGCTCCGACCACGCCGCCGACGGGATGGTCGGACCGCACGGCTCGATGGACGATCACGGCGACGACCACGGCCACGACGATCACGCTCACGGCGAGGAGCCGGTCGAGAAGATCGACCTCCCGGCCTGGGGCGCCGGCGTGCTCGGGGTGCTCCTGGGGATCGCGGTCGTGGTGGCGCTGGTCCTCGCCACCGGCGGACTCCACTAGGGAGCCGCCCGCCCGTTACGCGGGCGGGATGTTGACGTTCGACCGGAAGACGTTGTCCGGATCGACCCGCCGCTTGACGCGGCGGAGCCGCTCGAAGACCGGGGCGGGGTAGACCGAGGCGGCCCGATCGGCCGGCTCGTCCGGCGCCGTGTAGTTCACGTAGGTGCTGCCCATGCCCAGCTCGAGCAGCCGGTCATGCAGCCCGCGGACCCAGGCGATCTCGGTCGCATCGTCGGCCGGGTCCTCCCAGATGCCGAGCCCGCTGACGTGGAACAAGGCGGTCCGCTGCGGGAAGCAGGCGTGGTCGAAGCCGTAGCGGCGGGCCTGCCCATGGATCGGCTCGATGAGGATGCCGCTCTTGCCCGGGGGCCGGCGGCGGACGTGCTCGACGATCGTCTCGATGACCTCCGTCGACAGGTCCGCCACGAACGTCGACTTCCAGTAGTGGCGATACGTGAAGGGCATCTGGCCGAGCGCCTGGATGTCGCCGTAGCGCATCGGCGCGAAGCCCCCGTCGATCACGCGACTCGGACCGACGATCGCCTTGGCCAGGCGCTCCCCCTGGGCCTCGGGCCCGAGCCACGCGAGGTCGATCGCCAGCACCGGGCCGAGCTCCGCGTCATGCGCGATGTACAGCGCTGCCGTGAGCTCGTCGGGCGCCCAGATCTGGGTCTCGGCATAGCGCCGCAGGATCGCGCCCTCGCCCAATGGGACGACGGTCTCGCCGCCCCACATGGCGCCGACGTCGAACAGCCGGTAGTCGAACCGCGTGACCACGCCGAAGTTGCCGCCGCCACCACGCAAGGCCCACATGAGCTCGGCGTCGCGCTCGGTCGTGACCTCGAGCGTCTGGCCGGCGGCGGTCACGAGCTGCGCACCGACGAGGTTGTCGCAGGTCAGGCCGGCGAGCCCGATCAGGTAGCCGAGGCCGCCGCCCAGCGTCAGCCCGCCGATCCCCGTGTCGATGAAGGTCCCGCCCGTGACCGCGAGCTCGTGCGCCTGGGTCGCGCCGTCGACGTCCGACCAGAGCGCCCCGCCGCCCGCACTCGCACGATGGCGATCCGCGTCGACGCTGACGTTCCGGAGCCTCCGGAGGTCGATGACGAGCCCGCCGTCGACGAGCCCGTGGCCAGCCACGCTGTGGCGGCCGCCGCGCACGCCGAGGGGCAGGTGCTGCTCCCGCGCGATTCGCAGCGCGACCGCGACGTCGGCGGCGTCCTCGGGCTGGGCGACGATCGCCGGATAGCGATCGACCATCGCGTTGAAGGATCGGCGCGCCGCGTCGTAGCCGCTCGCGCCGGCCACGATGACCTGGCCTCGGAGGTGGCGCGTCAGCGCCTCGACCGCGCCCCGGACCTGCGGGCTGGCATCCCGCAGCGACCCGCCCGCTGCGCCGGCCTCGTCCCGATCAGCTGCAGCCGCTCGCTCGTCGACCAGCGAAGTGCCTCCCTCGCGGCGCGCGGCGCCACTGCCTGTCAGAACAGCCCGAGGATCTCGCCCTCCGGATCGATGTCGATGTTCTCCCCGCCGGGCCGCGACGGCAATCCCGGCATCGTCCGCATCTCGCCGAGCAGTGGCGTGACGAATCCGGCCCCGGCTCGGAGCTGGGCTTCGCGGATCGGGACGCGGAATCCGGTCGGGCGCCCGAGGAGCTTCGGGTCAGGCGACAGGGAGTACTGGGTCTTGGCCATGCAGATCGGCAGGTTCCCGAAGCCGAGCGCCTCGTACGACGCGAGCTGCCGCGCCGCCAGGGGCGAGACGTCGATCCCGTCCGCGCCGTAGATCTTCGTGGCGATCGTCTCGATCTTCTGCACGAGCGGGATGTCGTCCGGGTAGAGCAGGTGGAAGTCCGGTGCGCCGACGCTCGCCGCGGCCCAGACGGCCTCGGCCAGGTCCTCGGCGCCCTTGCCGCCGTCGGCCCAGTT
>DASXQE010000090.1:0-19689 GCA_036493155.1 Candidatus Limnocylindrales bacterium
GCCAGGAGGTCGCCGACGAAGGCGCCCCGGGCGTTGCCGACGGTCAGCGGGCCGGTCGGGTTGGCCGAGACGAACTCCACGTTCACGTGACGCGGCCGCGGGCCCGCAGCGACGCGACCCCAGCCTGCAGGATCGCGCAGCGCGATCCCGACCAGGCGCTCGACGGCCGCCTCGCGCACGGTGACATTCAGGAACCCCGGGCCGGCCACGGCGGCCGTCGCGACCGCGGCGTCCGGGTCGCGGGCCGCACGATCGATCAGGGCGCCGGCCACCGCGCCGGCGATCGCGGGTGGCGCCATCCGGAGCGGCTTGGCCAGCCGCAGCCCCAGGTTGGTGGCGAAGTCGCCATGCTCGGCGTTCGCCGGCCGCTCGACCTCGACCGCGGGTCCCAGCTCGCCTGCCGCCGCTGGCAGCGTCGCGCGCTCTGCCGCCTCGACCACTGCCGCGGCGATCTCATCGCGGACGGTCGAGCGCAGCGTGGCGCCGCGGGCGATCTCGGGTCGAGCCATCGGACCATGGTAGACAGCGGCTCAGGCTGCCCTATCCTCGCAGCCGGCGGCCGTCCGGACGTTCGCAGACTGGACGTTTGTCCATGACGCCTGCCGGTCGGCACCCTCGACGATGGCAGCCGTCATGGGACGACCGGATGGACCGATCGGACCACCCGTGACCGCACCAGTCCCAGTACCGAACGCACCAATGTGCGGGAATGCAACGGTTCTTGCAGACGATATTGGTGCGGATAGGTGTGGTTCAGTACATTGAGGTCCTAGAAGGAAGTACTAGACTCGCCGCCGACCTTCGGGCAGACTACGGCTCCCGATCGGCTGCGGTAGGTTCAGCCGACTCTCCAGAACGGGGCGGGGAACCGTAGAACGGTCGGGGAGAGACGGTCTCATTCAATCGGTCCGGTCCAAGACGGGACAGCGGGAGGTTCATCGAGTGAACGTTCGCAAGACGCTCGGGGCAGTGCTGGGCGCGGGTGCGCTCGTGGTTGCCCTCGCAGGCACGGCCTTCGCCGAGACGGGCAACCAGACGGACGTGGCGTGGAACGCCGGCGCGTCGGATTGCACCGGCGGCCCCAATGGCGACATCGTCGTCCCTGACGGCCAGGTCGCGTGGGTCTTCGTGCACACGCAGCAGCAGAATTCCAGCGGCACGCTGACGGCCAACTTCGAGAATGCCGGCCAGCTCACGGCCGACAGCTACATCCAGGGCGGCCTGAAGTACCTCATCATCACGGACATCCCGGACACGCTGAACAGCTTCTCGGATGACCTGACCGGTGGCCAGCTGACCCTGAGCCACACGTGCTACGGCGCCGAGACGTCGTCGACGTCCTCGACGACCTCGTTCACGAGCAGCGAAGAGTCCAGCTCGACGTCCGAGACCTCCTCGTCGTCGTCCTCGACCTCGTTCAGCGAGTCGGTCTCCGACACCACGAGCGTGGTCCCGAGCCAGCCGAACACCGCGACGATCGGCTCGACCGGTTCGTCCACGATGTCGAATGGCATCTGGATGCTCATCGCGGCCCTCGGTGTCGTCGGTGGCAGCGTCCTGGTCCTGATGCCCTCCCGGGCGAAGGGCAAGCGCTAGGAACTCTCGTCCCGCAAGGGACCTGACCGCGAGACCTTGAAGAGGGGTCCGGGAAACCGGACCCCTCTTCGTTTGCCTTCCAGGGCAGGCGGCCGTCAGCCGGCGGCGGCCTCCGCGGCCGTCACGGCTCGCACGTTGCGCCACAGCTGGATCCCGTCTTGCTGCTCCGGCGGCGCCCCGAGCAGGCGCGTGAAGAAGTCGACCATGAGGTCGCGGTGGTTCATCGGACCGACGATCACGTCGTCGATGCCATCTGCCGCGAGCTCGGCGAGCATCGCCTGGCGGCTCGATGGAGACAGGCCGATGCCAGCCCCGAGGTCCTGGATCTGGATCATGGCCCGGCCCACCAGCTCGGCCGTCGGGCCGTACTGCGGTCGACCGTCGGTCCCGGGGACGTAGACGTAGCCTTCGTGCATCTTCGGGCGGGCGTCCGCAACGGCGGCCCACAGCATCGGATCGGCACCGGCGCCGTTGGTGAACCACGGGGCGAACAGGATCGTGTCCGTGTCGGCGATGCCCTGCTGCGACCAGCTGGCGAACGAGGCCGGGACGGGCTTCGCGGTCGATGCCAGGGGGGCCGGCGCCACCACGAGGATCGCCAATCCGATCGCCGCCAGGCGCGGCAGGCGCCAGCGGTCGGTCGTCGCCAGCGCGTGATCGATCCCGACCGCGAGGACTGCGGCGATGGCCAGCCAGACGTACAGGGTCAGGCGACCTGGCGTCGCGTGCTCCAGCAACGGCAGCCACGTGAACGGCAGCCACGGCAGCGGCACGTGCCAGTCGGCGCCGCCGACGTGCAGCTCGGGTCCGAGCGAGCAAACGGCCATGACAACGGCCACGGCGATGCCGACCACGACCCGGCGATCCCCCCGAAGGCGAATGACGATCCAGCCGAGCACCGCCAGGAGCGGCAGCCCGATGTAGCCGGTGGCCTCGTGGAACAGGCCGCTGAAGTGCCGCGAGACGTCGGTCGCGAACGACGGCGCGAGGAGCTGGTAGCTGGTCGGCAGCACGAAGTTCAGGAAGTCGGTCGAGAAGATCGCCGGATCCTGGACGCGGCCGTGCAGCTGCTGCGGTCCGAAGAACTGGACGGCCAGCGGCACCCCGCCGATCGCGAGGAACGCCAGCAGCGCCGGGATGGCCGCGCGCGCCAGCCGCTCGACGCCTTCCGTGATCAGCGACCGATTGCGCGCGAGCGCGGCGAGCACGAGCAGGAGCACGACGCCGGTCACCGCCGTGGTCGCCAGGACCTCTTCGAAGATCAGGAGCTGGACCGCGGCGAGCACGCCGATCCACACGCCCAGCACGACCGGCCGGTGACGGCGGCGGACGACGAGCTCGTCGAGGAGGATCAGGAACAAGGGCGGCGTCCACGCCATGACGAGGTTCAGGTGCAGCACGGCATGCGACACGACGAACGGCGACAGGGCGTACACGACGCCCCCGACGAGCGGGCCCAGCGGCTGGCGCGCGTATCGCCGCAGGGCCAGGAACGCCGTGATCCCGTTGAGGGCGACCCCTGCGAGCAGGGCGACGTTGTAGGCGAAGACGGGCCCGACGGTCACGGTCAGGGGCAGCACCGCGAGGGCCACGAACGGATTGGCGGCGTTCCACATGAGGTTGGCCCCGGCGGGCGCGTTGAGACGATCCGTCAGGAACGGGTTCTGGCCATGCTCGATCGCGGAGGGCAGCCAGGCCAGGTACCAGACCGATTGCTCCGGGTCGCAGCAGCTCCCCACCCAGTGGTGCGTCGGATCGGCCCACGTCGCGGCCGTGACGAGGTAGGCCAGGAAGACGAAGACGATGGCGACGCCCAGGAGCTCGCGCCGGCGATCCGCCGTCACGGAACCTGGCGGAACGGGAAGTACGCCGCGAATCCGAGCGCGTAGGCGACGAGGTAGCCCCAGCGCACGAAGCCGGGCAGCCTCGCGCGCTGGAGCAGCAGGGCGACCGCGACGGCGATGGCCGGGACGAGTGGCAGGGCGTAGTACAGGTACATGATCCGGGTCGTGAGCAGTGCCAGCGCGATGTACGGCAGGTAGTTCGCGGCGGCCCAGGCCACGGCCCACAGGGCCAGCCGGTTGCGGGTCCGCCAGGCGTACCAGCCCGCGAACAGCCCGGCCAGCGGGATGGCGCCGGCGAGGAGCGGGTTCAGGGCGCCGCGGAAGTCCACCTGCGGGACGAGCTGGACGACCTTGTCACCGGATTTGACGTTGACGTCGATCCGGAGGTAGGTGATCTGGCACTCGTTGAAGATCCATTGCCACGGCCGGCTGTCGATCTCCGTCGTGCACCGCCCGCTGGCGGCGGGCGCCTGGAGGGCGACGCCGTAGCCGAAGATCCGCTGGATGTGGGCGATCGGCGTCGGGAAGGCGCTGAACTTGGCGTCCAGGGCGGCCAGCCCCCCAACGGCGATGCCGAGGGTGACGACGAGAAAGCCCGCTGGGGCCAGCAGGTCCAGCAGCGGCACCTTCCGCGAGCGCCACCAGCGCCGCCCGTCCGTCAGCAGCAGGTACAGCAGGACCGCCCCGATGCCGTACAGCGCCGTGATCTTGATGAGCAGGGCGATGCCCATCGCCACGCCCGCCAGGATCCAGCGACGCCGCAGCGCGAGCAGCGAGCCGACCAGCATCGGCGCCAGGACCAGGATGTCGAGCGTCCCGATCCGGCCGTGGACGAACGTGAGGTTGTCGAACGCGGTCAGCGTCACGACCAGGACCGCCAGCCAGGCCGAGCGATCCAGGGTCCTGACGATCTGCCAGACGGCTCCGAGGGCGATCATGCCCGCGATCACGCTCGGCAGGCGCCACCCGAGGCCGTTGTCGCCGAAGACCAGCATCGAGCCGGCGATGAGCAGCTTGCCCAGCGGCGGATGCTCGGTGTTGGGATCCAGGAACGGCGTGCTGTCGACGTAGTGGCTGGTGGCGGGCCAGCCGAGGATCACGCGGGCCGCATTGACGTAGTACGCCTCGTCGAAGATCAGCGAGCGGCCCGGCAGGTTCAGCCACAGGACGCGGAGCGCGAACGCGAGGACGAAGACGATCGCGCCGACCCGCAGCGGGTCGCGCAGGGTTCGCTCCAGGGCCTCGAGGACGGGCGCCGCCCGCGATCCGGACAGCCGCGTGCGGATCCGGCGGGGAAGGCTCCGAAGGCGGGTCGGCAGCGAGGCCCGCTCGGCCGGCGGGTCGGTGGCGGTTGTTCCCGACTCGGTGCTCGTACCCATCGTCCTCCCAGCGGGCTGGGCGAAGGGTACCGGAGGGCGATGTCTGCGCGAGCGATCTCGGGGGCGACGGCCGCTCCGGCGACGGCGGGCGGCTAGGGGGTGGGCAGCGCCGCCAGCTTGGCGTCGACCGTGTCGAGGGCCGCCTGGGTCTTGGCGATGTTGTTCTCGAGATTGGCCGCGGCTGTGTCATTCGGCTTGGCGATCGTCAAGAGGTGGGCGAGCTGCCGTTCGAGCGCCGCCCGAAGCGTCATCAAGTCGGCCCGCTGCTTCGCGACCTCCGCCGCCGTCGGACCACCGCTCGGGTTCGACACGCTGTCGTCGACGAGCTGCTGCAGCTGCTTGCCATACGCGTCGCCCGCCGCGCCGGCGCCGTTCTGGTCGCCGTCCTTGATCGCCTCGGTCAGCTCGTCGCTGCGCTCGGTCAGGAGGGCGATCTGGGCATTCGTCCGGTCCGTGCCGGAGGGCAGCAAGGCCGTCTCGATCTGGACGCGGACGCCATAGAGCGGGCCGCCGGGCGAGGCCGCCACGCCGGCGGCGCTGCCGCCGGTGATCGCGAGCGCCGCGACCAGCGCGACGAAGCCGAGGCGCTGGAAGCGGCCCCACCATCGCTCCAGGCCGCCACCGACCGCCGGGGCGGGTGCGCCGCTGCGGGCGTGCTCGATGACCGCGACGCGCATCCGGTTCGTCGCCCACCGATCGGGCGAGAGGCGCGCGCTGGCGTAGGCCGCGAGCGCGTGCTCGAGGTCCTCGTCCGCGTGTCCGTCGAATGGGGCGGTGTCGTTCATCAGGCCGATGCTTCCGATGTGGCTCCGGTGGGTCCGTCGGCTACCTGCTCCACGCCGCCGCTCAGCTCGAGCCCGAGTGAGCGACGAAGGGCCGCGATGGCCCGGAACTGCAGTCCGCGGATCGTTCCTTCCTGGCGGCCCATCGCCTCGGCCGCTTCGCGGGCCGAGAGGCCGGCGAAGAACCGCAGGGCGATGACCTCGCGCTGGTCCTCCGTGAGGTCGCCGAGCGCCCTGGCGACGGCGGCAAGATCGTCGCGCATGACCGCGACGGTCTCGGGCCCGACGTCCTCGGTCGCCCGATTGGTGGCCGCCTCCAGCTCGCTGTGCTCTCGGCGGGTCCTGACGTGATCGATGACCGTGTTCCTGGCCAGCCGGAACAGCCAGCCCCCGAAGGGGACGCCTCTCGCGGCGAACCGCGGCAGCGCCTCCAGGGCCTTGACGAAGACGAGCTGCGTCAGGTCCTCCGCGTCGCTCGGGTTGTTGACGCGGCTGGCGACGAACCGGTAGACCGCCACGTGGTACGTGTCGAAGATCGATGCGAAGGCCTGCAGGTCGCCCTGCTGGGCCTGGGCCACGAGCCGATCGATCGTTTCGTCGTTCATGCGGGGTAACGAGGCTACAGCCGCCACGTTACGCAGCCTGTCTCGCCGGTAACGCGATTGCAACGCGATCGGTGCCATGGCGAAACGCCAACGCCTCGAACCCGGCCTCGGCGATGAGCCGGTAGGCCTCCTCCAGGCGGAACGCGAACCAGTCCCGGCGGTGGGCGTCGGAACCCGCCACGACCCGGGTCCCGCCGAGCTCGCGGAAGCGCTGGACCGTTGCCGGCCCGGGATAGGTCTCGGCCACGAGATGGCGCAGCCCGCTGCTGTTCACCTCGAGGGCTGCCCCGGCGTCGACGATCGCCCGCAGGGCCGGGTCGTAGAGCTCGAGGTGGTCGCCGAGCTCGGCGGGCGTGACGTGGGGGTAGAGGTAGCGCTTGACGACGTCGAAATGGCCGATCGTGTCGAACAGCCCGGAGCGGGCTGCGCCGATGACCTGGTCGAGGTACGGCCCGACGACGTCGGCCAAGGGCTGGCTCGTCGCCCAGGCACGCACCCGGGAGCGCGTGTAGGGCGAGTCGGGCCAGTCGTGGACCGAGCCCAGGACGTAGTCGTAGTGGTGCCGCTGCAGGTGCGACCGGACCTCGGCCTCCCAGTCGCGGTGGTACGTCAGCTCGACGCCGAAGCGGATCGTCAGGCCGCGGGCAGCCCACCGGTCGGCCGCATCCCGGACCGTGCGCTCGCGGTCGCTGAAGGCCGTGTACCGGTACGCCGGGTCGCGCGGGTCGAAGTCGACGTGGTCCGTGATCGCGATCTCGGGGATGCCGCGCGCCAAGGCCTCGGCGGCATAGGCATCGATCGGGACGGCACTGTCCGGCGACTGGTCGGTGTGGAGATGGGCGTCCAGGGGCAGGTCTCGCGATTGGAGGTCTGACGCGCTGCCCCCGTCCCCCGACGCCGCCTCCCAGTCCCGCCGCACTAGCCGATCACGCCCAGCTCATGCCCGACCCGATCGAACGTCTCCAGCGCCCGGTCGAGCTGGGCGTCGGTCAACGCCGCGGTGACGATCGTCCGGAGGCGGGACTGGTCCATGGCCACGGTCGGAAAGACGACCGAGGTCGCGAAGACGCCTTCCTCGAACAGGCGGTTCGAGAAGCGATTGGCGCGGTCGGGATCGCCGACGATGATCGGGGTGATCGGCGTCTCCGACCGGCCGGTGTCGAACCCCAGTCGCGTCAGCTCGGCCTTGAAGCGCTTGGTGCTCGCCCACAGGCGCTCGATCAGCCACGGCTCGTCCTGCATCACCTTGATCGCCTCGCGGCAGGCCGCGGCCACGGCCGGCGGATGCGACGTCGAGAACAGGAACGGCCGGGCTCGCTGGACCAGCAGGTCGCGCAGCGCCTGCGACCCGGCGACGTAGCCGCCCAGGACCCCGACGGCTTTCGACAGCGTCCCCACCTGGATCTGGACCCGGCCTTCGAGGCCGAAGTGGCTGACCGTGCCCCGGCCGGCCTTGCCAAGGACGCCCGACGCATGGGCATCGTCGACGAAGACGGCGGCGTTGTGGCGCTCCGCTGCCGCCACGATCCCGGGCAGCGGCGCGATGTCGCCGTCCATCGAGAAGACGCCGTCCGTCACGACCAGGATCGAGCGCCACGGTCCCTGGCCGTCGTCGCGACCCTTGGCCCGGGCGTCGGCCAGGATCGTCTCGAGGGCATCGACGTCCTTGTGCGGGAAGACCTTGCGCGGCGCCTTGGACAGGCGCATCCCGTCGATGATCGAGGCGTGGTTGAGGGCGTCCGAGACGATCAGGTCGGCCTCGCCGGTGATCGTCGGGATCACGCCGCTGTTGGCGGTGAAGCCTGACTGGAAGGTCAGGACCGCCTCGGTGTGCTTGAACTCGGCCAGGTCCGACTCGAGCGCTTCGTGGACGGTCATCGTCCCCGCGATCGTCCGCACGGCACCCGAGCCGACGCCGAAGTCGCGCACCGCGGCGAGCGCGGCCTCGCGCAGTCGGGGGTGGTGGGTCAGGCCCAGGTAGTCGTTGGATGACAGCGAGATGACCTCGCGGCCATCGACGATCGTGACGGGTCCCTGGGCCGCGGACATGACCCGCAGCGGGCGATACAGGTGCTTGGCCTTGAGGTCGGCAATCTCCTCGGCGATGAATCCGAGGGGGTCGCGGGTCTCGGCGGTGGACGGCTGCGTCACGAGCGACTCCAATCCATGATGACCTTGCCCGAGTCGCCCGAGCGGGCTGCGTCGAAGGCGGCCTCGAACTCGCGGAACGGGAACCGGTGCGTGATCACGGGGCTGATGTCGAGGCCCGACTGGACCAGGACCGCGGCCTTGTACCAGGTCTCGTACATCTCGCGGCCGTAGATCCCGCGCAGCGTCAGCTGGTTGAAGATGACCTGGTTGAGGTCCAGCGCGATCTCGCCGGTCGGCAGCCCCAGCAGGGCGATGTTGCCGCCATGGGCCATGTTGTCGAGGGCGGTCCGCAGCGCGGTGGCGTTGCCCGAGCACTCCAGCACGACGTCGAAGCCCTCGACCATGCCGAGGTCTCGCTGGATGGACCCGAGGTCCCGCTCCCGCGGGTCGATCGCGGCCGTGGCGCCCATCCCGAGCGCGAGCTCGCGCCGGAACGGGTTCAGCTCCGAAACGACGATCAGGCGGGCACCCGCATGGCGGGCGATGGCGACGCACATGAGCCCGATGGGGCCCGCGCCCGAGACCAGCACGTCCTCGCCGAGGATCGGGAAGGACAGGGCGGTGTGGACCGCGTTGCCGAACGGGTCGAAGATCGCGGCCACGTCCTCGTCGATCCCGGCCCAGTGGTGCCAGATGTTGGTGTGGGGCAGGGTCACGTACTCCGCGAAGCAGCCGTCGCGGTTGACTCCCAGGCCCACGGTGTAGGGGCAGAGGTGGCGCTGGCCGGCCATGCAGTGGCGGCACTTGCCGCACGTCACATGGCCCTCGCCGCTGACCAGGTCGCCCGGGTGGAAGTCGGAGACGTTGCTGCCGACCTCGACGATCTCGCCGACGAACTCGTGGCCCACGATGAGCGGTGGCTTGATCGTCGTCGCCGCCCAGCCATCCCACGACTCGATGTGGAGGTCGGTGCCGCAGATGCCCGTCTTGTGGACCCGGATCTTGACGTCGTTGATGCCGATCGCGGGCTCCGGGACCTCCTCCAGCCGCAGGCCCGGCCCGGGTTCCGCCTTCACGAGCGCGAGCATCAGCCCTCGTCCTCGAGCACGTCGCTCCAGTCCACGACGGGATTGTCCACCCGGCCGACGCCCTCCACGTCGCAGATCGCGCGATCGCCGGGCCGGAGGAACACGGGTGGCTCGCGGAACACGCCGACGCCGGACGGCGTGCCGGTTGCCACGAGGTCGCCCGGCTCCAGGGTGATCGCCTTCGAGATGAACTCGAGGAGCTCCGGGATCCGCCAGACCATGTCGCCGGTCGTGCCGGCCTGCATCGGCAGCTCGCGACCGGCATCGGGTCCGCTACCCGGAACGCGCCAGCTCCGGAGCACGAGGTCGTGGGGGTCGGCGACCTCGTCGGCCGTGGCGAACGTGGCACCGACGGGCAGGAACGTGTCGGAGCCCTTGGCCCGGAGCCACTGACCGTCGCCGCGCTCGCCCGCCGCGAGGGCGGCCTTGTTGCCCTGCCAGTCGCGCGCCGAGACGTCGTTGACGACGACGTAGCCGGCGACGTGGCCCATCGCGTCGGCAGCCGCGACGCGCCGGGCCCGGCGCCCGATGACGACCCCCAGCTCCACCTCGAGGTCGAGCGCGACGGTCCCCTCGGGTCGCACGATCGGCTCGCCGTCGCCGACGATCGCATTGCCGAACTTCGCGAACAGCGTCGGGCGGGGCGGCGTCTCGAGGTGCTGCTCGGCGAGATGGTCGCGGTAGTTCAGGCCGACGCACACGACCTTGCCGGGAAACTCGATGGCGGGGAGCAGCGCCAGCTCGGTCGCCAGCTCCGTGCCATCTGGCTCGCTGCCCAGCCCGATCGAGCGCGCCTCCGCCAGCGCTGCGTCATAGCGGCCCTCCGCGAGGGCGAGGTCGAGTCCGCCGTCGAAGGCCGGGACGTGCCGCACCAGCAGGCCGGCGGCGTCGAGGACGCCCATCCGCGGGCCGTCATCGAGGTAGGCGATGAGGCGCACCGGCGTCAGGCCTCCGGGCGCCGACCGGTCAGCTCGCCGCCGGAGCGGGGCTGGCCGGTGGCTCGGTCGCCGGAGCCGCAGTCGGGACCTCGGTCGGCACGGTCGAGGGCTCGGCGCTGGGCGGCGTGCACAGCAGCTCCGGATTGTTCTGCTCGGCGTGCTGCGCGTAGAACGCCAGGATCTGCTGCTGGGTCGCCGCGTCGAAGGTCTGGAATGGCAGGACCCAGTCCCAGACCATCGCGACGAAGGGGTAGGCCATCGTGTCGAACCGCGTGATCACGGGTCCGACCTGGCCTGCCGGGATGTCGCACACCGGGCTGTTCGGGAAGTTGGAGTAGAACGTCCCGAAGGCCGTCTGCGTGGCGGCGTCGCAGCCGTCGCCGGGCGCGCTGCCCGAGCAGTTGTAGGCGATGACGAGCGCTCCGTGCTCGAGGTTGTGGACCCAGCCCTCCGGCATGGTCTTCTCGTTCGGCCCGTAGACGCGCGCGGGGATGGGACCGAGCGTGCCCGAGAAGTAGTGGTTCCCGCTGGCGGGCGGGCAGTACAGGTACTTCACGGCCGTTCCCGGCGGTACGTGACTGTTGCCCATGTCCGGCTGGGTGAAGCCGATCGTCGTGCTGGACCCGGGTGCCGGCGATCCCGCCGGTGCGGCCGTCGCGGGCGCAACCCACTGGTTCGAGCAGGCGTAGGCCGGGGCCGTGACGTTCAGATAGACCAGCCCGCCGAAGGCCAGGATGACCACGAGGACGCCGGCCCAGATCAGCCGGCTGCGATTGCGCTCCACGAACGATTGGCGCGGCGCCGGCCGGCTGCGGCGGGCCGGCCGCTGGGCCGGGCGCTGGCCGGCGGGTCGGCCGGCGGATGGGGAGCTCGCGCCGGGCCGAGGTGTCTGTCGGGGGGGCGTGGGCAACGGGGTTCCTCGTGTTGGATCGCGACGGGACGGCGAGACTGTACCGTTCCGCGGCCAGTCGCGCCGGATCGGCGGCCGGTCAGGGCTCCGACAGCCAGGCGATCGTCGCCGGTCGGCGGAGGCCCCGGAACAGCAGCAGCGCCAGGATGCCGAAGAACAGCGCGACCGGCAGCAGCTCGGCCAGGACGGCGAAGATGACGAGCGGCACGGTCAGCGAGGTCAGGCCCAGCGCGAGGCCGCGAGCCGCCTGCTTGCGCTGGAGGACCAGCGTGACCGTGAAGATGGTGTAGGCGAGCAGGATCATGTCGACGACCCCGGGCAGGCTGACCGCCATCGTCGTCGCCTGGTCGATGACCAGCTGCAGCGTCAGCCCGATGCCGGCCAGGATCGCCAGCGCGTAGACCAGGAACAGGACGACCCCCCAGGGGACGCGAACGATGGTCGCCATCGCGCTCATTCTGCCAAGCCTTGGCCCGCATGCGACGATGACGGCGCATGGCCGTGGACACGCCGGACTGGGTTCGGGACGCCGTCTTCTACCAGGTCTTCCCGGACCGCTTCGCTCGGAGCGAGCGAGTCCAGCGGCCGGGTCCCTTCGAAGACTGGGACGCGCCGCCCACGAACCACGGCTTCAAGGGCGGCGACCTGCTCGGGATCGTCGAGCATCTCGACCACATCGCCGGGCTGGGCGCGAACGCCCTGTACCTGACGCCGGTCTTCCAGTCCGCATCGAACCACCGCTACCACACTGACGACTACCGCACGGTCGACCCGCTGCTCGGCGGCACGGCGGCCTTGCGGGAGCTGATCGACGCCGCGCATGGCCGCGGGATGCGGGTCATCCTCGATGGCGTCTTCAACCACACCGGCCGCGGCTTCTGGCCGTTCCACCACGTGCTCGAGACCGGCGCCGGCTCACCGTACCGGCGATGGTTCCTGTTCGACCAGGCCGCCCTGGACGCGGGCCTGCCAATCGACGCCTACCCGATGGCCCACGCCCGCCGCGGTGGCGACCTCGATGGCGGCTCGAGCTCGGCACACGGCGAGGGCGGTTCGTTCGAGTGGTTCGGCTACCAGGCCTGGTGGAACATCCCGGCCCTGCCCAAGCTCAACGTTGCCGAGCCCGTCGTCCGCGAGTACCTGTGGTCGGTCGCCGAGGACTGGCTCCGGTTCGGCGCCGACGGCTGGCGGCTCGACGTCCCGGGCGAGATCCAGGACCCGGCCTTCTGGGCCGAGTTCCGGCGGCGCTGCCGCGCGGTCAATCCCGAGGCGTACCTCGTCGGCGAGATCTGGGACGTCGCGCCGGACTGGACGACCAACGAGCGTTTCGACGGGCTCATGAACTACCCGCTGGCGGAGGCGATCATCGGGTTCGTGGGCGGGGCGACGCTGAACGAACCCTTGCTGCGGTCCCACCACGAATACGCCAAGACGGAGCGCACCGACGGCCCGGGCTTCGCGGCCCGCCTGCGGGACCTGCTGGGGGCCTACGACCCCGACGTCACGGCCGTCCAGCTCAACCTCCTCGACAGCCACGACAGCCCTCGCCTGGCGTCGCTCGTGGGCGGCGACCGGGCCGCGATCCAGCTCGCGGTCCTGCTGCAGGCGACGCTCCCCGGCGCCCCGTCGATCTACTACGGCGACGAGATCGGGCTGCGGGGCGGCCTCGACCCGGACAACCGGCGAGCCTTCCCCTGGGACGAGGCCGCATGGGACAGGGACGTCCTGGCCTTCGTCCAGGCTGCCTTCGCGGCTCGTCGCGCCGAGCCGCTGCTGCGCCGCGGCGGGCTCGAGATCGTGGGCGCGGAGGCCGGCTGGTTCGCGTTCGAGCGCTTCGACGAAGCCGATCGCGGCCGATCCCTGGTCGTCGTCGTCAATGCCGGCGGCGAGCCGGCACAGGTGGCCCTCGACGCGGCCAGTGCCGTTCCACTGCCGCTCACTGGCATGCCGGCGCCCAGCGTGACGACGGGAGCCGATAGCCGTCCCGTGGTGACCCTGGCGCCACGGTCCGGCGCGATCGTCCGGGTGGCCCGCCCGGCGCCTTGAGCGCGGGCACCACGCGCCGCAGCGGCGTGAGCGCAGGTCCGGCCGGATCGGACGCCGCGCCAGGACAGAGGCGGCCCGGGTCCTGCCGGCGGCCACGGCCGGTCTGGGCGCCGGAAGGCCGCACCTATACTCCGCGCCTGTGTCGTCACTGCCCGTCGAGCTCCCGCCCCACCTGGCTGCCGACCTCCGCGAGGCCTTCGATCCGGAGGCGAAGATCGCCCGCGCGCTCGAGGCCCTCGGGCCTGTTGCGGGCCGCGACGTCGCGGTCGTGGATGCCGCCGGCAGTCCGGTGATCGAGGCGATTCGCGAGCGCGGTGCCCGTGTCACCCACGTACCCGCCTCCCAACCGCTGCGGCTGCCCTTCGACGAAGCGGCCGTGGACGCCGTCGTCGGCCTGTGGTCCGCGTTCCGGGGGCCAGCGCCGGACGCGCTGGCGGAGGTCGATCGCGTGCTCCGGCCCGAGGGCCGCCTGCTCGTCGTCCACGACTACGGGCGCGACGACGTGTCGCGCCTGTTCGAGCCGGACCGGCCCGAGTACGGCGCCTGGAGCCAGCGCAACGGCCCGTTCCTGCGCGGCGGGTTCCGCGTGCGCGTGGTCCACACGTTCTGGGTGTTCGACACGCTCGAGGCTGCCGCGGCCTTCCTGGCGGCCGCCTTCGGCGAGCGTGGCGAGGCCGTCGCGTCGACGCTGCGCCGCCCGCGGCTGACCTACAACGTCGCCGTCTATCACCGGAACCGGGCCGGCGGCGCCGCGCCCGCAGTCGACGGGTCGATGCCGACGCCGGCCTCGTCGTGAGCCGAGGACCGACGACCGGCCTGCTACGCTCCCGCCCCGAGATGCGCCGAACGCCATGCGCCTGACGCCCTTCCGCCTCGTCGTCGCCGTCGCGTTCCTCGGCTCGGCGGCATTCATCGCCTTCGCCGTCCTGCGGGTGCGCGATTCGAGCCAGATCCCGATGCTCAGCTCGGGCTTCGCGGTGCTCGGGATCGCGCTCGCGGCGATGGCCCTCGGCGCGGTCATCCAGCTCGTGCGATCGGCCAATGACGGTCGGACCGGCCGGGCCATGGCCCTCGGGCTGGGCGGCGGGATCGTCGGCCTGGCCGCGATCGGCTGCTTCACCGCGGCAGCGCTGTTCGCGCTGCTGTGGCAGTCCGGCCTGCTGGGCGGCAGCCCGAGCCCCAGCCCCTAGCTCGCGGGGGAGTGGTACCCCCAACCGGATTCGAACCGGTGATCTCCACCTTGAAAGGGTGGCGTCCTGGGCCTCTAGACGATGGGGGCGTCGCGGCGGCGGAGTGTACCGCGTCGATCCCGGCGGCCCGATCGGCCCCCAGCCGTCTTGGCGCGTACCATCCGGCCCGATGGACTACCTCGGCGTGCGGATCACGACGATCGTCTCGGACACCCAGGCGGTGCGCTGCGATGGCTGCCTGGAGGTCATCGACGGCACGCCCTGGCGGCTCAACGTCCTGGACATCGTGGCGACCGAATCGCCAGCGTCCTGGGCCGGCCACGCATCGATCAACCCCGGGCCATTCGAGTTCCACGCCGACCCGAGCCACGTCCGGACGTGGATGCGCGGCAAGGGCTACCTGTTCTGTCGCAAGAGCCAGGTCCGGGAGATCATGCGGCCCATCGCCATCGATCCCGGCTCGGACGGGCGCCCCCGGTACGGGCTGTGCGATGGCATCCATCGCGACGACCACGAGCTGATCCCCGCCTGACGCGGCCAGCGGCGCCGCGAGGAGTTCCCACGTGAGCACGTTCCTGCCGGCGCTGACCGCCCTCCTGGCCCTCGGCCTGTCCGTCTCGCTGTTCGACCAGTGGCGTCGACGCCGGGGCGCGTTCCAGCTCGCCTGGGCCATCGGCATGCTGACGTTCGGGATCGGGTCCGCCTGCGAGGCGATCGCCGCGAGCGCCGGGTGGAGCGATCTGGTGTACCGGGCGTGGTACCTGTCCGGGGCCGTGCTGACGCCGGCCTGGCTGGGCCTCGGGACCGCCTTCCTGCTGGCCAAGACCCGGTTTGGGTACGCCTACGCGGTGTGCTTCTTCCTGGCCGGGCTGTTCACGATCCTCACGCAGGCCAAGTACGACTATCCGGAGACGGGCCCGGGCGCGTTCTTCTACCTGCTGGCCGGGATCGGCCTGGCGGCGGCGATCTTCGCGGCGACGTACTTCGGCGAGCAGCGCTGGCCGCGAATCGCGGCGTTCGGCGTCGTGGTGGGCACGGTTGTCGGCATCGTCTTCGTCGCGACCGCGACCCTGCTGCCGGGCTCGTTCGTGGACCCGACGACGAACCAGCCGACGGCCGCGCTGTTTCCCGGCTACCTGCGCCTGCTGACGCCGTTCATGAACGTCACCGGAGCGTTCTCGCTGCTCTTCGGCGCGATCTTCTCGGCCTACGTCTTCATGCCCAAGCGCCGCGTCCTCGACTACTCGCTCGACACCGGCCAGCCGTTCGACCACTTCCTGTTCAACCTGGCCATCGGGGTCGTCGCGATCACGGTCAACCTCATCGCGTCGGTGCCGGCTGCCGTGGCGGCGTGGCGCGCCGGCCGGCTGCACAGCCGGGTGCCGGCCACGCTCCTGATCGCGGTCGCGGCCTTCGTCGCGACGGCGGGCGACACCCTCAACCGCTACGGCCTGACGTCGCCGTTCGAGCTGGCGAAGCTCGTCTCGGTGCTGCTGCTGGTGTGGGGCTTCGCGGTCTCCGTCGACGCCTTCAGCGACATCCGGATCCCGTTCACCTCCATCCGCCTCACCCATGAGCGACAGGAGCACGGCTCGGCCAGCTCGTGACGCCGCCGGCCACCCAGTACTGGTCGGTCGACGGCCCGACCGACGCCCCGCCGATCGTGTTCCTGCACGGCGCGATCGTCGGCAACATCTGGGGCCCCCAGGTTCGGGCGCTGCGGGATCGCTTCCGCTGCATCACGGTCGACTTGCCGGGTCACGGCCGGCTGGCAAGCACGCCCTTCAGCTTCGACGCGGCCGTCGCGGCCGTCACGGGGGTCATCGACGCCTGCGTGCAGGACCGCGCGATCGTCGTCGGCCTGTCCCTCGGCGGCTACGTCGGCATGGCGACCGCGGCGGCGGCCCCAGACCGCGTGCGCGGCCTCGTCGTGGCCGATGCCAGCCTCGAACCGAGCGGCCTCGCCGGGCCGGGGGTCCTGGCGTACGCCCTGCTGTTGCACTGGCTCCCCGCCAGGCTCGTCCGGTCGGTCAACGTCGGGCTGTTCCGGCGGGCCTACGGGCGAGCTGTCACCGCCGAGCTCGCCGAGGGCTTCGACGCGCGGGCGGGCGGGCGAAGCGTGCTGGCCCTCGTGCGGCAGCGCTTCCGCGAGCGACTGCGCGCCTATGGCGGGCCGGTCCTGATCCTCAACGGCGACCGCGACGTCGTCTTCGTCGCGGGCGAGCGGCGGTTCGTCGCGGGGCTGCCCAACGTCCGCGTCGAGCGGATCTCGGGCGCGGGCCACCTGTCGAACCTGGATCGGCCGGACGACTTCACGGCCGCCATCGTCCGGTTCGCTGCCTCGCTACGATGACGGCCGATGCGCGTACGTAAGGCGGTCTTTCCGGCCGCGGGCTGGGGGACGCGGTTCCTCCCGGCCACCAAGGCCCAGCCCAAGGAGATGCTGCCGCTCGTCGACAAGCCGGTCATCCAGTACGCGGTCGAGGAAGCCGTCGCCGCCGGGATCGAGCAGGTGATCATCGTCACCTCGAGCCAGAAGCGCGCGATCGAGGACCACTTCGACCTCAACTACGAGCTGGAGCGGCTGCTCGAGGAAAAGGGCGAGATCGAGAAGCTCCGCCAGGTCCGGCACATCAGCGACCTCGCCCAGATCGCGTACGTCCGCCAGAAGGAGCAGCTCGGCCTGGGCCACGCGATCCTGATGACCAAGGACCTCGTGGGCCACGAGCCGTTTGCCGTGCTCCTGCCCGACGACGTCGTCATCGCCGACCGGCCCTGCATCGGCCAGCTGATCCATTCCTACGAGCAGACCCACAGCACGACGGTCGCGGTCATGGAGGTCGATCCCTCCGAGACGCCGCGCTACGGCATCGTCGCCGCCGAGATCGACCCCGAGATCACCAATGGCGGCCGGACCCAGCGAATGACCCGGATCGTGGAGAAGCCACCCAAGGACCAGGCTCCCTCGAACCTGGCCGTCATCGGCCGCTACGTCCTGACGCCCAAGATCTTCGACAAGCTCGAGGCGACGCCCCACGGGGCGGGCGGCGAGATCCAGCTCACCGACGCGATCGAGGCGCTCATGGCCGAGCAGTCGGTCTACGCCTACGAGTTCGAGGGCACCCGCTACGACGCGGGGACGACGATGGGCTGGCTCAAGGCCACGGTCGACATCGCGCTCGGCCGGCCCGATCTCGGCAGCGAGTTCCGGGAGCACCTCCGAACGCTCGACACGGGCTCCTGACCCGCCGTCCGCGGGCCGTCACCCGCGCGGCGTCGATCCCGTCGTACGCTACGATCCGGCCCGCGCGTGGGGGCGCGTCCGGAGGCGCGGGGCTCCGCGCTCCCGATTCGAGGAGGCACGTTGGCGGACATCGGCACGGTCCTCGGCGGCCGCTACCGGCTCGTCGAGCTGCTCGGCCAGGGCGGCATGGCGACGATCTACCGGGCCAGGGACGGCCAGCTCGAACGTGATGTCGCCGTCAAGGTCCTGCGGCCCGAGTACGGCACCGACCCCGACTTCGCCTCGCGCTTCCGGCACGAGGCCCAGTCGGCGGCGTCGCTGAACCACCCCAACGTCGTCCAGGTCTTCGACTACGGCACCGATCCCGCCGGGCCGTACATCGTCATGGAGCTCGTCGACGGCGAGGACCTGGCGTCGATCATCCGCCGCAGCGGCGCCCTCCCGCCGCGCCAGGCCGCGCGGATCGCCGCGCAGGTCGCGAGGGCCATCGGTGCGGCCCACGACCGCGGCGTGGTCCACCGGGACATCAAGCCCGGCAACGTCCTCGTCACCCGTGACGGCCGGGTCAAGGTCACCGACTTCGGGATCGCCCGAGCCCTGTCCGAATCGGCACTGACGCTCCCCGGGACCACGCTCGGGTCCGTCCACTACTTCAGCCCCGAGCAGGCCCGCGGCGAGCTCGCGACCCCGGCGTCGGACATCTATGCCCTCGGGATCGTGCTGTTCGAGCTCCTGACCGGGCGGCGCCCATGGGAGGGCGATTCGGCGGCGGCCATCGCGACGGCCCGCCTCACCGGTCCCGTGCCGAGCCCGTCCGCCGTCCGCAACGGCGTCCCGCCGACGCTCGAGGCCATCGACCGCAAGGCGCTCGCGCCGCGGCCCGAGGATCGCTTCGGGACCGCGGGCGAGATGGCCGATGCCCTGGATCGCTACGTCGCCGAGGACCGCGCGTCCGGCGGTGCCTCGGTCGCGGGAGCCGCCAGCGGCGCGGCTGCGGCGGGAGCGAGCCCCGCGACGGCCGCCGCAGCCGGTGGCGCTGCGGCAGGGGCCGCGATGGGAGCGGCCGCAGGGGCCGGCGTCGCGCGGGCCAACCCGAATGCCCAGATCGCCTACCCGGCCGACGCCTACGCGAACGGCGGCGGTCGCCCGCCAGTCCGCTCGCGCACCGTCGCGGCCGACGAGGAGGTGGAGGAAGGCGGCACGTCGCCGTGGCTCTGGCTGTCGGCACTGCTGGCGCTGGCGGTGCTCGCCCTCGCGGGATTCCTCGTCTTCCGGCTGCTCTCCTCGCCCGGCGGCGCGCCGTCCTCGTCGGCCCAGGTGGCCGTTCCGAACCTGGTGGGCCTGTCCTTCGACCAGGCCCAGACGACGGCGAGCTCGTTCGGGCTGACGGTCAGCCGCGCAGCGTTCGCGGACGCCAGCGCCGCCCAGGACACCGTGTTGTCACAGGACCCGCCGGCCGGGACGAACGTCGCCGCGGGCACCAGCATTGCGCTGACCCTCGCTCGCGGATCGGACAGCGGCAGCACGGTCGTGCCGAATCTGCTGGACCAGACGGAATCGGCGGCGCTCAACCTGGTGTTCCAGGCCGGCCTCCAGGTCGGGACGCGGACCGAGGACTACGACCCGTCCATCCCAGCTGGCTCCGTCATCGACCAGGATCCCCAGCCGGGTCTGGTCGTGACCAAGGGCCTGGCGGTGAACTACGTCGTCTCGAAGGGGCCCGAGCCGTCGCCCAGCCCGACGCCGACCCCGACCCCCACGCCGACCCCGACCCCCACGCCCACGCCGACCCCAACCCCAACGCCGACGCCCACGCCGACCCCCACGCCGACCCCGACACCGGAGCCCACGCCGGCCGCGTCCTAGCTCGCTACAGCTCTCCGAAGAGGGAGTCGCGGTCGGCCCAGCCGTCGGCATCGAGGACCGCCGGCGACATCTCGGCGTCTCGCTGGCGGATCGGCGGCTCGGACGACCCC
>DASXQE010000091.1:0-24303 GCA_036493155.1 Candidatus Limnocylindrales bacterium
CGACAGGAGGCTCGATGGCGCACCGCTCCATCAGCGGCGACCGACGCCGCGCGCGCCCGTGACGGCTCCGTCGTTGCCCTCGAATCTCGCCCCCATGCCGGCACGCCCCGGGCGTCCCGTGCCGCCGCTCCCTCGAGCCGATGCCGTCGTCGATCCGCGCATCGGCGACCACGGCCCGGCCCTCCTCGCGCTCGAGGACGGCACCGTCTTTCGGGGGTTCGCCTTCGGTGCGCCAGTCGCGTCGGGCGGCGACCTCGTCGTCAACACCAGCCAGACCGGCTACCAGGAGGTCTGCACCGACCCGTCCTATGCGGGCCAGGTCGTCGTCATGACCTACCCGCTCATCGGCAACTACGGGCGCCTGCCCGACGACGACCAGTCGATCAAGCCGTGGCTGCGGGGACTCATCGTCGCGAACGCGACCGCGGCGGTCCTCGACGACGCCCGGCAGCTGGCCGCGCTGCTCCGCGGGAACGGCATCCCGGCCATCGCCGGGGTCGACACCCGGGCGCTGGCCCGGCACCTTCGCTCGACCGGCAGCCTGCGCGGCTTGATCCTGGAGCCCGGGCAGCTCGACCGCGAGGCCGCGGTCGCTCGGGCGGCGGCCGTCCGACGCTGGGAGGACCAGGACTTCGTCGGCGAGGTCTCGCCTGCCGCGGTCACGGAGATCGGCGACCCGAGCTCCGGCGAGCCGCTCGTCGCGATCGTCGACCTCGGGCTGAAGCGGAACATCGTCCGCAGCCTCCGCGCTCGCGGCGTCCGCGTCCGGGTGCTGCCGCATACCGCCGCCGCGTCGGATGTCCTCGCCGCCGACGTGGCCGGCGTCGTCCTGTCGCCGGGCCCAGGCGACCCCGCTCGGCTGGCGGACCAGGTGGCGATGGCCCGCGCGGTCATCGACGACGGGCGGCCTCTCCTCGGCATCTGCCTCGGCCACCAGATCGTGGGTCGAGCGGCCGGGGCCGAGACGCGCCGGCTGCGGTTCGGCCACCACGGCGCGAACCACCCCGTCCAGGACGTCGATACGGGCTTCGTCCAGGTGACCGCTCAGAACCACGAGGTCCAGGTCGTCGCTGCGACCCTGCCCGAATCGAGCGGCTTCCACGTCAGCCAGGTGAACCTGAACGACGGTTCGGTCGAGGGCCTGCGCCACCGCGAGAAGCCCATCGAGACGGTCCAGTACCACCCCGAGGGCGCGCCCGGCCCGCTCGATGCCCTGGCCGTCTTCGACCGGTTCGTCGCGGCCTGCGGCGGAACGAACCTCCGCAGGCTCGGCTCGGACACACGCCGATGAGGTGCGACTTCGGCGACGCGCGCGCAGTCGGCGGCCGGCCTGGCTTCGGACAGCTGCCGATGTGGTGCGACTTCGGCGACGCCCTGGCCTGGCCCCCCGACACTTGCCGATGGGATCGGCAGGCGGACCTCGATTCGGGTCGGAACAGGCTCACGAGCGCCTGGGTCATCGCCTACGTCGCAGCTGGTCGGCAGGTGTCAGGAACCACGGCATCGGCACGAGCCACCGCGTCAGCAGGAGCCACCGCGTCGGTAGGAACCACGGCATCGGTAGGAACCACGACGGCAGCGGGAGCGGCGCCGTGCTGAGCAAGCCCGAATCGGTCCTCATCATCGGCTCCGGCCCGGTCGTCATCGGCCAGGCCGCCGAGTTCGACTACGCCGGCACGCAGGCCTGCCGAGCCCTCCGCGCGGAGGGCATCCGGACGATCCTCGTCAACTCGAACCCGGCCACGATCATGACCGACCCCGGCGTCGCCGACGCGGTCTACCTCGAGCCCCTGACGGTCGAGGCGATCGAGGCGGTCATCGCTCGCGAGCGGCCCGAGGGCCTCCTCGCCGGCCTCGGCGGCCAGACCGCGCTCAACCTGGCGATGGACCTCGCGAACGCGGGCGTCTTCGAGCGCCACAACGTCCGTCTGCTCGGGACGCCCCTCCGCGCCATCGAGATGGCCGAGGATCGCGAGGCCTTCCGGGACCTGCTCGACTCCATCGGCCAGCCCTACGCCCCGTCGGCCATCGTCGAGGGCTCCAGCGCTGAGGCGCGCCGCGAATCAGCGGACGCCGCGCTCCAGCAGATCGGGCTCCCGGCGATCATCCGGCCGGCCTTCACGCTCGGTGGCACCGGTGGCGGCATCGTCGCCAGCGAGGAGGCCTACCGCGAGCGGATCCGGGCCGGCCTCCGGGCCAGCCCCATCGGCCAGGTCATGGTCGAGCAATGCCTCGTCGGCTGGCAGGAGGTCGAGTACGAGGTCATGCGCGATGCCGACGACACGTGCATCGCGGTCTGCTCGATGGAGAACGTCGACCCACTGGGCGTCCACACCGGCGACTCGATCGTGGTCGCGCCCATCCAGACGTTGACCGATGCCGTGCACCAGCGCCTCCGGAGCGCCGCGCTGGCGATCATCCGGGCGCTCGGGGTCGAGGGCGGCTGCAACGTCCAGTTCGCGCTGTCGCCCGACTCGACCGAGTACGCCGTCATCGAGGTCAACCCGCGCGTGTCGCGCTCGTCGGCGCTCGCGAGCAAGGCCACCGGTTACCCCATCGCCCGCGTCGCGGCCCAGATCGCCATCGGCCGCAGGCTCGCCGAGATCCCGAACGCCATCACCGGCACGACCGTCGCGGCCTTCGAGCCGGCGCTCGACTACGTCGTGGTCAAGCTGCCGCGCTTCCCGTTCGACAAGTTCCCGCGAGCGGACCGCAGCCTCGGCAGCCAGATGAAGGCCACCGGCGAGGTCATGGCCATCGATCGGACGTTCGGGGCCGCACTCAACAAGGCGCTCCGCGGCCTCGAGCAGGCCGGCGCCGGGCTCCTCGCCGAGGATGCCTCGTGGGTCGCCCGCGCCGATGCGCTCGGCCTCGAGGCGAGCCATGAGCGGAGTGAGTCGGTCATGGCCGAGCTGCGAGCCTTCCTGGCCCCGTCGGATGACCGGCTGTGGCGGGTCATCGCGCTGCTCCGCCGCGGGCTGACGACCGCGACGCTCCATGCCGCCACCGGGATCTCGCCGTGGTTCCTGGCCGAGATGGAGCGCAATGTCGGCCTGGAGCGGGCGATCCGGGCCGTCGGGCCGCGCCTGGCCGACGCGAACGACCGTGCGGCGGCGCAGTACCTGGCCACCGCCAAGCGCGCCGGCTTCGGCGATCGCGACCTGGCCGAGCTCGCCGGCACGACGGCCCGGGAGCTGGCGGCGACCCGCGCGGCGCTGGGCCTGCGGCCGGGCTACGGCATGGTCGACACCTGCGCGGCCGAGTTCGCCGCCGAGACGCCGTACTTCTACGCCACGTACGCGGCGGCCGGCTCGGCGCCCGAGTCGCCGCCGGCCAGCCGCCCCGCGGCCCTGGTCATCGGCAGCGGGCCGGTCCGGATCGGGCAGGGGATCGAGTTCGACTACTGCGCGGTCAAGGCCGCGGCGACGCTGCGCGAGGCGGGCTGGTCGGCGGTCATGATCAACTCGAATCCCGAGACCGTGTCGACGGACTTCGATGCCTCGACGCGGCTGTACTTCGAGCCGCTCGACGCCGAGAGCGTGCTCGAGGTCATCGCGGCGGAGTCGGGCGACAACGCCGACACGGACGGCGACTACATCGAAGCCGGACCGTCGGCGCCCATCCCGGCCCTCGTGGCCTACGGCGGCCAGACGCCGCTGAACCTCGCGGCCGCCCTGGCGGCTGCCGGTGTCGAGCTCCTCGGCAGCGACCTGGAGGCCATCGACCAGGCGGAGGAGCGGACCCGCTTCTCGGCCCTCCTCGACCGGCTCGGCGTGCCGCAACCCGAGGGCGGGATGGCCCGCTCCATCGAGGAAGCGTTGACCCTGGCCGAGCGGATCGGGTATCCGGTCATCGTCCGGCCGAGCTTCGTCATCGGTGGCCTGGCCATCGACTTCTGCTACTCACCCGACGACCTCGTCCGGCAGCTCGCCGCGGCCACCGTGGTCGATCCCGATCGGCCTGTCCGGATCGATCGCTACCTCGAGGGCACCGAGGTCGACGTCGACGCGGTCAGCGATGGTGAGACCGTGCTGATCCCCGGGCTCCTCGAGCACGTCGAGCGGGCTGGCGTCCACTCGGGTGACTCGGTCGGGCTGTTCCCGCCGCAGACCGTGTCCGAGGCCGACCAGGGCCTGATCGTCGCGACGATGGAGCGGGTCGTGAAGGCGCTCGGTGCGCGCGGCCTGGTGAACGCCCAGTTCATCGTCCGCGAGGACGGGGTCTACCTGATCGAGGTGAACCCCCGGGCTTCCCGCACCGTGCCGTTCCTCTCCAAGGTGACCGGCGTTCCGATGGTCGACCTGGCCGTCCGGATCGCCCTCGGTGCCCGTCTCGCCGATCTCGGCTGGTCGAACGGCCTGCTGCCGGCACCGCCGTTCGTGGCGGTCAAGGCCCCGGCCTTCTCGACCGCCAAGCTCCGCGGCGTGGACCCGTCCGTGGGTCCGTTCATGCAGTCCACCGGCGAGGTCATCGGCATCCACCTGGACCCCCGCGTCGCCCTGGCCAAGGCCCTTCGCGGCGCAAGCCTGGTCCCGAGTCGGGCCGACGGCCGGCCCCTGGCCCTCGTGTCACTGGCCGATCGGGACAAGCCCCTCCTGCCGCGCCTCGCCGCGGCCCTCACCCGCGCGGGCTACGAGCTGGCCGCCACCGACGGCACCCGCGGGGCCCTCGCCGCGGCCGGCTACGACGCCGAGCCCGTGGCCCGAATCGCCGCCGCCGGCGAGGCCTCCGGGACCGGTCTCGCCGACGTGATCGGGTTGATCGAGTCGGGCCGCGTCGGCCTGGTCGTCAACACCCCAACGCCGCGCTCCGGCGCCGTCCGAGACGCCGCCGAGATCCGGCTGGCTGCGATCGCCGAGGGCGTGCTCTGTCTCACCGCCATCGAGACGGCTGTCGCCGCGGCCGAAGCCCTCGACCCGGCGATCAGCGCCGAGCTGGCGAGCGTCCGGCCGCTGACCGAGTGGCTGCTCGGCGTCGAGCGCGTGGAGCCGACGGTGTCAGGCCGCCGGGGCGATGCTCCCGGAGCAGCCCTGGTCCCGGCAGCCGGCGTCGAGGCGCTGCTGCCCGGCTGATCCTCGGATGGGATGCGGGGCAGGCCCGGCGTCGCCGTTCGCGTCCCGGAGCACGTTGCGGTTGGTGGCGGCCGCGGCCCCGAGCGATCGCGGGCCCATCACGGTTCGCGGGTGCGCGGCCGGCCGGGTCGTGGCCCCGGCCCGGCTGCCGGCGCTCACAGCCGGCAGCGGGCGCGAGGACGCGAGGAGTCGGGTGGTATCGGCCTCGGCCCGGAGGGCGTCCTGGCGCGCGCCGACGAGTGCCTGCTGGATGACGATGTAGCCGTTCACGACGGAACCTCCTTCTCGGGGCCGATGGCCCGCGACTGATCGATGTGGATGTGCCAGATGTTCGACGGTTGTCTAACGCTCGGCCGTGGCCGCGTCAGGTCGGTTGTCATGGGATCTCCTAGCTGCCGAGGAAGGCGCGAAGGCCGCCCGTGGCTTCGTCGAGACGCTCCCGACGGAGGTGGTAGTACGTCACCGGGCCGGCCTCGATGACCGTGAGGAGGCCGGCGACGCGGAGCATCGCGAGGTGGTGCTTGATGGTCGGCTTGCTCAGCTCGAGCAGCTCGGCGATCTCGGTCAGGTAGAGGTCGCGATCGGCCAGGAGCTTGAGGATCCGGAGCCGGGTCTCGTCACCCAGCGCCCGATGGAGGCGAAGGACGGTGGCCGGCGGGGCGAGCGGATCGAGGTCCAGCGCCGCGTCCGCGACCGGGTAGCCGTCGAAGCGCCAATCGGCGCCACCCAGCAGGAAGTTGTATGGCCGCGAGAAATACGACGGAGCCAGGATGACCCGCCGGATTCCCGGTTCCGGCACGAGGCGGATGCCGTTCGTGGTGCGCTCCACGAGGTCGATGCCGGCCAGCGAGGCGCGGTCCTCGGCCCGCAGGTCGTAGTCCCGCTGGAGGATCGCCGCGACACGCGGCTCGACCTCGGCGAAGGCCTCGGCCCAGCCCTCGAGGATCGCCAGGACCATCTCGAACTCGGCGGCTGGGTCTTCCAGCGCCGCGGTGCCGATCGAGTGCTTGGCCGCGGGGTAACGCGACCGCAGCTCGGCGATCGCTGCCGCGTCGCCGCCGAGGGCCGGCTCGACCAGCGGATCCATGGCGTGGTTGCTGTGCATGTCGCCGAACAGGTGCCGCAGCACCGCGACGTGGCCATCGGCCCGCATGGCGCCCACGACCTCGGCGGCCGTCGTCAGCTCGGGACGATCGACGACGTAGCCCGCCAGGTGGATCGGGATCTCCTCCTTGGTGAGGCGCCCGAAGCCGTCCTTGACGCGCTCGCCCAGCGCCGCCCGGGCGTCCTTGAGCCAGCGCCGGTCGGGGCTCGGGAGGTCGTCCGTCTGGCCCGACTCGGGTGAGAGCGAGAACAGGAAGTCGTACGCCGGCCGGACGTCCCACTCGATGGCGAACTGGGGTGCCCCGCCGGTGAAGTCCCGGACGGGGGCGACCTTCGCCGGCTCTGCCGGTCGGGCGACGGTTCGGGCTTGGCGGGCTGCCATTGGGTTCTAGCTTGTCCTCACGCGTGTTAGACGGATATCTAACATCAGCGGCGATCCAGCGTCAAGCCCGGCCAGCCCGCGCGGGCGCTGGTTGCGTGCAGGGAGGATCATCTGGCCATGGGAGCCGAGGCGCAGCCGTTCCTCCGGTGCAACATCGGCGCGGCCGAGCTCCGCCGCCGGCGCTGGATCGCGGTGGTGTTGACGATCGCCAGCATCGCGCTCGCGGCCCTGCTCGTCGCGAGCGGCATCCCGCACCTCTTCCGGATCGCGCTGTGGCCGCTCACTGCCGGTGCGGCGGTGACGTGGCTGCAGGTCGCGCGGCGGTTCTGCGTGCGCTTCGGCCTGACGGGCGTCGAGAACTTCGGGCCGCTCGGCGAAGAGCGCCAGGTCGCGCCGGAGCAGCTCGAGGTGGACCAGCGCCGCGCCCGGGAGCTCATCGGCGAGGGGATCCTGGCGGGCTTGCTGGCCGCCGTGGCGTTCGTGAACCTCCCGCTCTAGGTCCATCGGGCGCTCCCGGTCCGGCCGGATCCGGGCGTTCGCCCCGCGCCGCGACCCGCGCTAGCATCGCCCGGTGCCCATCCCGACCGTCGAGTTCACCGACGAGCGCCTGCCCAACGGCCTGCGCCTGATCATCGCCGAGGACCATCTCGCGCCCGTTGTCGCGGTGAACCTCTGGTACAACGTCGGCTCGAAGCACGAACAGCCCGGCCGGACCGGGTTCGCCCACCTGTTCGAGCACGTCATGTTCCAGGGCTCGGCGCATGTCGGGAAGGCCGAGCACATGGCGATCATCCAGGCCGCCGGGGGCGTGGCCAACGGCTCGACCTGGCTCGACCGGACCAACTACTACGAGACCATGCCCTCCAACCAGCTCGAGCTGGCGCTGTGGCTCGAGGCCGATCGGCTCGCGACGCTGCCGGAGGCCCTCTCCCAGGAGAACCTCGACAACCAGCGCGAGGTCGTCAAGAACGAGAAGCGCTGGTCGTACGACAACCGGCCGTACGGCTCGTGGGTCGAGAAGCTCCTGGCCGGGCTCTACCCGCCGTCGCACCCCTATCACCACCCGACCATCGGATCCATGGCCGACCTCGACGCCGCGTCACCGGCGGACGTCATCGCGTTCTTCAAGCTCCACTACGCCCCGAACAACGTCGTCCTGTCGATCGTGGGTGACGTCGATCCCGTCCAGGCCCGAACGTGGGTGCGCCGCTACTTCGGCCCGATCCCGGCCAACCCGGCGCTGCCGGTGACCCTGCCGGACATGCGCCTTCCGCCGACGCTCGGGGGCGAGATTCGCGAGGTGGTCCCGGACCGCGTCCCGCTGCCGCGGATCATCTGGGGGTTCCGGGCGCCGCTGTTCGGCGACCCCCGGCTCGATGCCCTGGACGTCGCGGGGCAGATCCTCGCCGGCGGCAAGGGCAGCCGCCTCCATCGCCGCCTCGTCCGCGAGGAGCGCCTCGCCCAGGACGTGGCCCTGTTCACGCTCGGCCTCGTCTCGGGCGCGTCGCTGGCGGCGGGCTGGGCGACTGCCCGCCCGGGCGTCGACCTCGAGCGCCTGGAGCGTGTCTTCCTGGAGGAGCTGGAGCGAATGGCCCGCGAGCCGGTCACGGCGGACGAGCTGGAGCGCGCGAAGGCCTTGACCGAGGCGGACGAGCTGGGATCCCTGATGCGGGTCGAGGAGAAGGCCGACCGGCTGTCGTCCTACGCGACCCTGCTGGATGACCCGGGGATGATCAACAAGATGCTGCCGCGCTACCTCGCGGTGACGGCCGAGCAGATCCGCGACGTCTGCGCCGCCGTGTTCGTCCCCGATAACCGCCTCGTGCTGACGTACGTGCCGGCCGAGCCCGGCCAGCTCGAGGAGGCGGCCGCATGACGGCGCGCGGGACGGGCCGCCGGCCGGGCCGCATGACGGATCGCAAGCCATGACGCTGATCGCGGATCGGCCCAGCCACGGGGAGCCTCGCCCGTACCACTTCCCGTCGTTCACGCGCACGAAGCTCTCCAGTGGCATCGACGTCATCGCCGTCCACCTGCCGGAGCGGGAGCTGCTCACGGGCGTGCTGTTCGAGTCGATCGGGGCCGGTGACGAGCACGCCGACGAGGCCGGCCTGACGGTCCTCATGGCGCGGGCGATGACCGAGGGCACCCGATCGCGGAATGCGATCGAGCTCGTCGAGGCGACCGAGCGGCTGGGCGCCTCGCTGCACGCCGAGGCCGGCTGGGACGCGCTGTCGGTCGGGATCGACGTCCCGAGCGAGCGGCTGGCGCCCGCCCTGGACCTGGTGGCCGAGGTCATGAGCGAGCCGCTGTTCCCCGAGGACGAGGTCGAGCGGCTGCGGGACGAGCGACTCAACGACCTGCTGCAGGCCAAGGCCGATCCCCGGCGTCGCGCCGAGGAAGCGTTCGTCGAGACGATCTACGCACCGGACAGCCCGTATCGCCGGCCCTCAGGTGGTACGAAGGCAACCGTCGAGCGCTTCGATGCCGCGATGGTCCGGACGATGCACGAGCGCCGCTTCGACCCGAACCGCATGACGCTCATCGTCGGTGGCGACCTCGAGGGCATCGACGTCGCCGAGGTCGCCGAGGCGCGGTTCGGGCGGTGGCAGCCCAGCCTGACGTGCGAGGGCCCGCGGTCGATCAATGCCAAGGCGGCGAGCAATCCCTCTCGCATCCGGGTGCTCGACCGGCCCGGGTCGGTCCAGACCGAGATCCGGATCGGGCATGTCGGCCTCCGCCGGCGCAGCCCGGACTTCCACGCCCTGTCGGTCATGAGCGCCATCCTCGGCGGCCTGTTCAACTCCCGCCTCAACCGCGTCCTGCGCGAGGAGAAGGGCTTCACCTACGGCGCCAGCGCCGGCTTCGACCTGCGGCGGGCACCCGGGCCATTCGCCGCGCGTGCCGCCGTCAACACCGACGTCACGGTCCCGGCGATCGAGGCGATCCTGGCCGAGCTGGACGGCGTGCGCGAGCGACCGGTGTCGGACGCCGAGCTGCATGCCGCGCGGGACTTCCTCGTCGGCGTGTTCCCGCTCAGGTTCGAGACGCCGCCGGCCGTCGTCGGCGCGATCTCGGGCATCGTCGTGCATGGCCTCGCCGACGACGAGCTGGCCCGCTACCGGCCCGCGATCGAGGCCGTCAGCCGCGACGACGTCACGGCTGCGGCGCTGGCTCACGTTCGGCCGGCGGACGCCTCGATCGTGCTGGTCGGCGAGGCGGCCGCGTTCCTGCCGGCCCTCGAGGCCGCGGGCTTCGGCGAGATCCGCGTCGAGCCAGCCGTTCCGGACGAGGTCGCCGGCGAGGGCGATCGCGCCGGCTGAAACCTTCGCCGCGCGTCCTGCCTCAGGTGGGTGACGGAGCCGCATGGCCGGTTCCCCACGGAGGCCCGACTCGAATGGTCCAGCAGCTCGCACGCATCGGCCGCCCGGTCGGCGTCGCCGTCATCACGCTCCTCCTCGTCGCCGGCGGCGCCCTGGCGGGCAACGCCATGCGGTCCGATGGGCAGCCATCCAACGGCCAGGATGCGGTGACGCCGCTGGGGCTCGAGTCGCCCGACCCCGCCGAGACGGTCGAGCCGGCGGAATCCCAGGAGCCCGGCGAGTCGGCCGCCCCGGCGGAGAGCGCCGACCCAGCCGAGTCCGCTGAGCCTGCGGAGACGGCAGAGCCTTCGGAGAGCGCCGAGCCGACGGAGTCGGCCGAGACCATGGACGACCACGGCGGCGCATCGGCCGAGCCCGGCGATGACACCAGCCACGACGGCGCCGGCTCGGGTGGCGCGGACGCCTCCTCGCAGCCGGCGGCCTCGCCCGACGACAACGGTGGCAGCACCGGCGACGACGGGTCCGGCAGCTCGGGCGGCAGCGACGACGGTGGCAGCTCCGGCACGGACGGCGGGTCAGGCCACGGCTGATCGAACCGTCCACCCGGACCCCTGGATTCGTGACTTCCGTCCGATCGTGGCGGCCCGTCGTACCGGTCAGCATGGCTGGTGGGATGACGCCGGACGCAGCGGACCACGCCGTGACCCTCGATGGGCTTGGAGCCGGTCCGGCTTCGAGCCCATCGGACGTGCTCGGTGACGCCGCGGTCGTGCGCGCCGTCATCGACGGCGACCGCGAGGCGTTCCGGGTCCTCGTGGATCGAGAGCTCGGGAACGTCGTGCGGACAGCCGAGCGGGTCCTCGGCGACCGCCATGAAGCCGAGGATGTTGCCCAGGAGGCCTTCGTGACCGCCTATCGGGCCTTGGCCACGTGGCGCGCTGAGGGACCCTTCGGGGCATGGATCGCTCGGATCGCGGTGCGGATCGCCATCCGGCGGGCGGCTCGCCGGCGGGTCCTTCCGTGGACCCAGCCCGGCCGCCTGGCCGACGAGGACGACCGGACGCTCGCGCTCCCGGCCAGGACCGGCGATCCGGAGGGCACGGCAGTCCGCGGCGAACGCGCTCGGGACGTCCGGCAGGCCGTTGCGGCCCTGGACGAGCCCTATCGCGAGGTCGTGGCCCTGCGCTTCTTCGCCGATCGGTCGCTCGATGAGATCGCGACGATCACGGGACGTCCGCTTGGAACGATCAAGACCCATCTGCGCCGCGGCCTCATCCGGCTGCGCGATGGCCTGCGGGAGCTGGGCGAATGACGACGCCGCGGCGCTTCGACCCTCGGGAGGTCGACGGGCCGGACAGCGATGCCACGGCCGCCGAGCTGGCAGAGGCGCTTGCCGCAGCCCGGTCCCTGGAAACGAGCCTTGCCGAGGTTTCGTCGCCACCATCGGCCGACCTCGCCGAGCGGATCATGGCCTCTGTTCGACACGAACGATCGCCGCGGGCGGCGGGGATCCTGGCGACGCTCCGCCGGCGGCCGTCCCCGGCCGGCGTCGTGGCCAGCCTCGGCATCGGCTGGCGCCGGGCGACGGGTGGAGGCCCGCTCGGCGTGCGGGCGACGGCGCTCGCCTACGTGGCGGCCGTCGTCCTCCTCCTCGGAACCATGTCCGGCGTCGCCGCATACACCGCGGCCGGCGCGCTGGGCTGGTTGCCTGGCACGAGCCACCCGCCGGACGCGAGCCTGCCGGCGCCGACGCCCGCGCCGCTGGCCAGCCCCGAGCCGACGGAGGCCGAGGGCTCGGAGCCGGTCGAATCCGGTGAGCCAGCTGACACGGAGGGCCCGACGGAGACGCCCGAGGCAAGCCGTCGACCCGGCGCCACTGACAACGGTGGCGGTGGCGGTGACGGCTCGGACGACGGCCAGACGGCGAGCCCCGGCAGCTCGAGCGACGACCATGGCGACGGCGGCTCGGGCCAGCCGAGCGCGACGCCCCGACCCACTGGCACGCCCAAGGCCACGGAGACCCCGAAGCCCACGTCCAGCTCGGGCGGAAGCGACGGCTGAGCTCGGATCCCGCGCTCCGTCCCGCCCCCGGCTAGGCTGCCCGCGATGATCGCGGTGGTCGGGCGCCTGGACGATGGCACCACGCTGGCGGTCGCCCGGCGGGTGGTCCGAGGCGGTGGCGGCGCGCAGCTCGTGACCACCGTGCCACCCGGATCCGTCGGCGATCGGCACCTGGCCGAGCTGGCCGCCGCCGGCGTCGGGCACGCCGCGGCGCTCCGCTCGCCGAGCGAGCGCCTCGACCCCGCCGACCTGGACCTGGCCCTCCGCTACCTGCCCGACCTCCGTGTCGTGGTGCTCGCCGCCGATGCGGCGGCCCTCGGAGCGACCGCGGCCGATGCGGCCGCGTGGGCCGGCGCGCGCCTCGTCGCGATCGCCGGGCAGTCCATCGCCAGCGCCACGGCTGGCGGCGCATCAGGTCACGGTCCCTCGGACCACAACACGATTGGCGACGCGATCGTCCTGGCGCCGCCGCCATCCGATCCGGACGAGGCATTCGCCGGCATCGTGGCCGCCCTGGCCGTGCGCCTCGATCGCGGCGATGATCCGGCCGCCGCCTGGCGAGCTGTCGAGCGCGATCTGGGCCTCGAAGGCGTGGCGCTCAGTCGGAGCGGCCGCTTGGCTCCGGATCCGGGTCCGTCTCGACGTCGCTGAGGGCCAGCTGCCCGAGGACCTCCGGCCGGGCCCGCGGCGCCTTGCGCCGAAGCGGTGCCTCCGGCTCGCGCTCCGAACCATCCGGATCGAACGGCACCAGGAGGGTCTGGTCGTCGTTGCGGACGTCGCTGACGCGGCGGCTCACGCGGTAGGCCTCCAGCGCGGCGTCGTCGGCCGGGACGAGGAGGCCCTTGAGCTCCGCGAGCGCGGGCGCGTCGGTGCGCGTCGGGTCCAGCCAGCGCTCCCAGGTGGCCGGCGGCAGCACGACCGGCATGCGGTCGTGGATCGGGCGGAGCGTGTCGTTGGGCGTCGTCGTCAGGATCGTGAACGACCGCACGACCTCGCCCGTCGCCTCGTCGTGCCAGCCAGCCCAGAGGCCGGCGAGGGCCATCGGCTGGCCGTCGGCTCGGGCGATGGCATACGGCTCGCGAACGACCTTGCCCCGGGCGTCCTCGACCTTGCGCCACTCGTAGAAGGCATCGACGGGGACGAGGCAGCGGCGCTTCTGGAAGGCATACCGGAAGGCCGGCTGCTGGTCGATCGACTCCGATCGGGCGTTGAACATCCGGTTGCCGGTCGCGGCCGACTCTGACCAGTGCGGGATCAGGCCCCAGCGATAGGCGGTGACCGCACGATGATCGTCGCGCTGGACCACGACCGCGGCGCTGTCCGTGGGGGCCACGTTGAAGTGGCCGCCGTGGCCGAGCGCCTCGCCGACGAGGTCCTCGGCATCGAAGATCTCGGCCAGCTCCGAGGTTGGTCGCTGCTGGGCGAAGCGTCCGCACATGCCATCTCTAGTATCGTCGCGGCCGTGATTTCGCCGGTCGCATGCTGAACCCCAGCCTCGACGCGGCGGTCGCCTCGACCGGTCCCCTGAGCCCCGAGGTCGCCCGCGCCTTGCTGGATCGCGCCCGCGAGCTGCTCGACGCCGGCGAACCCTCGGCCGCCGCCGCGCACTTCCAGCGGGTCATCGGGAGCGAGCCCGCCGCCGTCACCGCGGAAGCCTGGCTCGGGCTCGGGGATTCGCTCTACCGCATGGACCGCGAGCCCGAGGCGGTCGCGGCCTGGGAGGCGGCCACGAAGCTGCCCGAGACACCGTCGACCTACCGCGCGTGGCGCCAGATCGCCGGGGCCCGGGTTCGCGTCCACGACCTGGCCGGCGCGACCCGCGCCTACCGCGAGGCGGAACGCCGGGCGCCCTCGAGCGACCGGCCCGAGATCGCCAGCCGGCTGGGCTGGCTGGCCAAGGAGCAGGGCCAGGCCGGGACCGCGAGGCGCTACTTCGCCCGGAGCCGGGGGGACACGGCGCGCGGCCTGGCGATGATCGTGCTGGTCGTGACGGTGGTGGTCTCGCTCGCGGCGTTGCTGACCCCCGACACGACGATCTTCGACGCGCTCGTCCTGGACCGGGCGGACGTCGATCGCGGCGAGCTGTGGCGCCTCCTCAGCGTGACCCTCCTGCACGCCAACTTCATCCACCTCGCCCTCAACATGTACGCCCTCTACCTCATCGGGCCCGTCGTCGAGCAGATCTGGGGCAGCCGGCTGTTCGCTGCCTTCTACCTGCTCACGGCCATCGCGGCCTCGACCGCCAGCATCGTGTTCACCGATGGCCCTGCGGTAGGTGCCTCGGGCGCCATCTTCGGTCTCGTCGGGGTGCTGCTCGCGGGAACGCGGGTCCACCACCCGATGCTCGACCAGCGGGCCCGCCAGATCGTCCCGCAGCTAGGGATGCTCGTGGTGATCAACCTCGTGTTCGGGTTCGTGGCCGTCGGGATCGACAACGCCGCCCACGTGGGTGGCCTCGTGGCCGGCCTGTGGCTCGGCCTGGTCGTGCCGCCCGGCCGCGCACCGACCCTGCGGTCGTTCTGGCAGCACCCCGGCGGCCAGCCGGCCCAGGCCTCGCCGCTGGTCATCGTCGCGGGCGTGCTCATCCTGGTCGCGGCGATCCTGCTGGGGTTGTCGCTGGCCGGGCTCCGGCTGTAGCGCAACCGGCACGGGAGCCGACCCCTTTGTTCGCGACGCTGCTCGGCGCCCTGCCCCGCCCGGCCGAGGCGGCCGACGACGCCGCCTGGGTTCGCGCCGCGGTCGCCGCGCAGGTGGACGCGGGCCTCGAGCCGATCTCGGACGGCGCCGGGGCGAGGCACGCGGCCGACTCCGTGGTCGAGCGCTGGCGTTCGACAGCGGCCCTGACCGACCGCGCGGTCAAGGCCACGCTGGTAGGCCCGTGGACGACCGCGTGGCGGGCAGCCGGCGAGGCAGCGCCCGAAGCGCCCGACGCCCGCGCGGTGCTGGCCGCCGCCGATGGCCTGCGCGCGATCGTGGACGAGCTGGCTGCCGCAGGCTGCCCGATGGTGGAGATCGAGGAGCTGGCGGTCCAACACGTGGGCACGGACGCCGCGGCGCGCGAGGCGTTCCGGGCAGCACACCTGCGGATCGCCACGGGGGTCGATGCGACCCACCTGTCGCTGTCGATCCTGGGCGGCTCGGCCTGGGAGGCGGGTGCCGCCACGATCCTCGACGCGCCCTACCGGAGCCTCGCGGTCGACCTGATCAACGGGCCGGACAACTGGAACCTCGTCACCCGCACGCCCGGCGACCGCGGGATCGTCGCCGGCGCCCTCGATCCGAACCGGCGGGAAGGCCCCGAGCTGCCGGTCTGGGCCGCCCAGTACGCGGCCTCCACCCGCGGGCGCGGACTGGCCCGAGTGGGCCTGGGGACCGGCGGCGGCCTGGAGCACCTGCCCTGGGACGTCGCGATCGAGCGGCTCAACGCCCTCGGCGAAGCGGCCCGGATCGCGGCCCTGCCCCCGGGTGAGCTCGCCGACGCGCTCGACCCCCGCGCGGTGAGCAGCCGCGCCGCCGCGACCGGCCGAACCCGCCACTCGGAGCGGCGACCCTGACGCTTGCTATCGTGGGTTCCTGACGACGTCCGAGAGGAGCCCCATGTCCCGCCTCTGGCACGGCTTCGCCGACATGCACACCGTCGCGAACAACGAGATCGTCATGGCCTCCGGCGAGGGAGCCGTCCTCACCGACACGCGGGGCCGCGAGTACATCGACGCGACCGCGGCGCTGTGGTTCTGCAACGTCGGCTACGGGCGGCGGGAGATCGCCGACGCGGTCGCGGCCCAGCTCACGACGCTCAACGCCTACTCATCCTTCGGGGCGTACACGACCCAGGCCAGCATCGACGTCGCGGACCGTCTCGCCGCCCTCGCGCCATTCGACGACGCGGTGGTCTTCCTGGGCTCGGGTGGCTCGGACGCGATCGACACCGCGGTCAAGCTCGTGCGCCGCTACTGGGACGTCGTCGGCCGGCCCGAGAAGCGCGTCATCGTGTCGCGCGAGTACAGCTACCACGGGATGCACGTCATGGGCACCGCGCTGGTGGGCATGCCGTCGATGCGCAACGGCTACGGGGCGCCCCTCGTCGGCGACGTCGCCCAGGTGCCGCCGCTCGACGTCGACGCGGTTGCGCGCCTGTTCGAGGACCGAGGGCGCGAGATCGCGGCGTTCATCGGCGAGCCGGTCATCGGGGCGGGTGGCGTCATCCCGCCGACGGAGACGTACTGGGCCGAGATCGGGCGGCTATGCCGCGAGCACGACGTCCTGCTCGTCGCCGACGAGGTCATCACCGGCTTCGGCCGCCTCGGCGAGCTATGGGGCTCGACCCGCTACGGCATCAAGCCCGACCTGATCACGTTCGCCAAGGGCGTGACCTCGGGCTATGTGCCGCTCGGCGGCGTCCTCGTCGGCAAGCGCGTCCGCGAGCCGTTCTGGGACGTCCCGACGCCCGGCGCCGTCTTCCGCCACGGGTACACCTATCAGGGCCACTCGGGCGCGGCGGCGGCTGCCTTGGCCAACCTCGACATCATCGAGCGCGAGGACCTGCTCGGCCGGGTCCGTCACCTCGAGCCCATCCTCTCGGCAGCAGTGCGGCGACTCGCCGGGGCGCCGCTGGTCGGCGAGATCCGCACGATCGGCCTGACCGCCGCGGTCGCCCTCCAGCCGGATGTCCTCGCGGCCGACCCGACGACCCCCGACCGCGTCATCGCGGCGGCCCTGCGCCACGGCGTCGCGAGCCGCGTCCTGCGCGGTCACGCCGTCCACATCTCGCCGTCGTTCGTCATCACCGAGGACCAGATCGACGCGATGGTCGACGGGATTGGCAACGCGCTCGAGGACGTCGCGGCCGCCGCCGTCCCGGCATGACGGTTCGGGCAGGTCACGCGTCGCTCCGTGTCGAGGCCGACGCCCGCGTCGAGATCCGCCTCACCGTCAACGGTTCCCCGGAGGTCGTGGACGTCGAGCCGCGGCGGCTGCTCGTCGACGTCCTTCGCGACGACCTCGACCTGATCGGGACCAAGGTCGGCTGCGACACGTCGCAGTGCGGCACGTGCACGGTGCACCTCGATGGCCGCGCCGTGAAGTCGTGCACGGTCCTGGCGCTCCAGGCGGACGGCCACGAGGTCGCGACGATCGAAGGCCTCACCGCGGGCCGGCCGGCGGGCCCCGACCTGCAACCCGCCCTGCATCCGATGCAGGCCGCGTTCGTCGAGCACCACGGCCTCCAATGCGGCTTCTGCACGCCGGGCATGATCATGACCGCCCTGGATCTCGTGGCGCGCGTGGCCGAGCCATCGGAGGCCGACGTCCGAACGGCGATCCACGGTAACTTCTGCCGCTGCACCGGGTACCAGTCGATCGTGGCGTCGGTCATCGCGGGCGCCGAGGCGATGCGGGCCGAGAACGACCCGGCGCACGGCAGCGCGGGCCCGGCCGCCAGCGAGACGCCGGCGTGATCCCGGCGCGGTTCGCCTACGACCGGCCCGCCAGCCTCGAGGAGGCCCTCGGCCTGCTCGGCGAGGCGAATGGCTCGGCGCGACCGCTTGCCGGCGGCCAGAGCCTCCTGCCGGTCATGAAGCTCCGGCTCGCGCGCCCGGAGCGGCTCGTCGACGTCGGTGGCTTCGACGAGCTCCGTGGCGTCCGCTGGCTCGACGACGGGCGGCTGGCCATCGGCGCCCTCACGACGTGGGCCGCGCTCCTGGCCGACCCGCGGGTGATGGCCTACGGCCTGCTGGCCGACGCGATCCCGACCATCGGCGACGTCCAGGTCCGCAACCGCGGCACGCTCGGCGGCAGCCTCGCCCATGCCGATCCCGCGTCCGACATCGCCGCCCCGATGCTGGCCCTGGATGCCGAGCTGGTCGTTCGATCGGCTGGCGGGGAGCGCACCGTGGCCATGCGGGACCTCGACGCCGGGCCGTTCGTCACGACACTGGCGCCCGGCGAGCTCATCACCGAGGTCCGCCTCCCGGGCCCGCGCGACGGCGTCGGGTCGGCCTACGTGGCCCTGCCGCATCCGGCCTCCGGGTATCCCGTCGCGGGCGTCGCGGCCGTGGTCGGCGGCGGCCTCGATGCGGTGGCCGTGACCGGGGTGGGGGAGCAGCCCTACCGGGCGACCGCGGTCGAGGCGGCACTCCGCGCGGGCGTGCCGATCGGCGAGGCGGTCGCGACGATCGTCGACGGCCAGCACGTCCTGACCGATCCGTATGCCGATCGGGCGTACCGCGGCGCCATGGCCAAGGTCGTCGCCGAGCGGGCCATCGCGGCGGCCCGCCGCCGAGCCGGGTAGCGTACGCAGCCATGACCGACCCGCAGCTCGAGTCCGCCGAGTCCATCCAGGCCGCCTTCCGGGAGCGCGGCTACATCGCCGACCGGTCCCTCGCGACCGTCGTCTACCTGGCGCTCGAGCTCGGACGGCCGCTCCTGCTCGAAGGCGAGGCCGGCGTCGGGAAGACGGAGCTGGCCAAGGTGCTCGCGGCCACGACCGGCGCGCGGCTCATCCGCCTCCAGTGCTACGAAGGCCTCGACGTCAACACCGCGGTCTACGAGTGGAACTATCCCCGCCAGATGCTCGAGATCCGGCTGCTCGAGGCGCGCGGCGAGGCCGATCACGCCAGCGCGCATGACATCTTCGGGCCCGAGTTCCTCATCCGCCGACCGCTGCTCCAGGCCCTCGAGGCCGATGCCGACGGCGCTCCGCCGGTGCTCCTGATCGACGAGATCGATCGCGCCGACGAGGAGTTCGAGGCCTATCTCCTGGAGATCCTGTCCGACTTCCAGGTGACCGTCCCGGAGATCGGGACCATCCGGGCGAGCCGGCCGCCGCGCGCCATCCTGACCTCGAACCGGACGCGCGAGGTCCATGACGCCCTGAAGCGCCGCTGCCTGTATCACTGGATCGACTACCCGACCGAGGCCAAGGAGTACGAGATCGTTCTGGCGCGCCTGCCCGGTGCTCCCGAGACGCTGGCGAAGCGCGTCGTCTCCGTCGTCCACCGCCTGCGCGGGCTGGAGCTGACCAAGGTGCCCGGCATCGCCGAGACCCTCGACTGGACGGCGGCGCTGCTGGCCCTCGGTGCGTCGGACCTCTCGCCGGAGCTCGTCGAGGAGACGATGGGCGTCGTCCTCAAGTACGAGGAGGACATCCGCGGCCTGCGCGGGCCGAAGGTCCGCGAGCTCCTCGGCGAGGGGGCCGCCGCGCCCTCGCGCTGATCCGATGATGCCGTCTGCCGGCGGCCCTCCGCCGGCTTCCGCGACGTGGGCCCCGGGCCGGCGCCTGCTCGGCCGCGCCGTCGGGTTCGGGCGCGCGCTCCGGAGCGCCGGCCTCGGCGTGGACATCGGCGCGTCGGTCGACTTCGCGCGGACCCTCGAGCTCGTCGACCTCGCCGATCGAGACCAGGTCCACGCGGCCGGCGCCGCGGTCTTCGTCCGGCGCAAGGACGACCTCGAGGTCTACGACGCCGTCTTCTCGCGCTACTGGCGGCCCGGCTCGACGCTCGCCCCCGGCGAGGAGATCGACCTGGCTGATCTCGTCCCGCCGGAGGACGGCGAGCAGGGCCTCGAGGCGATGCTCCCGGGCGACGAGCGCCGGTCGACGGCCGAGGACCGCAGCGGCATGCCCGTCCCGACCGAGGGCTCCTCGGCCGAGGATGCCGGCGATGCGGATGTCCAGGTCATCTCGCCGGATGCGTACAGCCACCTCGAGTCGCTGCGGCACAAGGACTTCGACCGGATGACGCCGGCCGAGCTCCGGGATGCGGAGCGCCTCGTGGACCTCCTCACCCCGAAGCTGGAGCGCCGCCGGACGCGGCGCTACGAGCTCCATCCGCACGGCCGCCGGCTCGCGCCCCGGGCGATGTTCCGGAAGAACCTGGCTGCAGGTGGCGAGATCCTGGAGTGGGTCTGGCGGCGGCCGATGGAACGGCCCCGACCGCTGACCGTCATCTGCGACATCTCGGGCTCGATGGAGCGCCACTCGCGCCTGCTGCTGCGCTTCATCCAGGCACTGTCGGCATCGTCGAGCGTCCGCACCGAATCGTTCGTGTTCGGGACGCGCCTCACGCGCGTGACGCGCCTGCTGCGCGACCGCGACCGCGATCGGGCTCTCCAGAAGGTCGCCGACACCGTGACCGACTGGGCCGGCGGCACCCGGATCGGCGAATCGTTCCGGGACTTCAACCTCCACTGGGCCCGGCGCGCACTCCGGTCGTCCGCGGTCGTGATCATCGTGTCCGATGGCTGGGACCGGGGCGATCCCTCGCTGGTCGCCGTCGAGACGGCGCGCCTCCGGCGAAGCTGCCATCGCCTGGTGTGGCTCAACCCGCTCGCCGGGACGCCGGGCTACCAGCCGCTCGCCGCCGGCATGCGGGCGGCGCTGCCGTACATCGACGACTTCCTGGCCGCCGGCACCGTCGCCAGCCTCGAGCGGCTCGGGGAGATCCTGGCGGGGGGCCGCGCGGGCGACATCCGGCGTGGCAGCGAGGCGGCGGCCCATGCCCCGTCGGTGCCGCCCGGCGATGCCGCCCAGGCCGCGGCAGGACGCTCGGCGGCGCCTCGGCCCATCGCGGTCCCGGCGGACCCGCAGGCTGCGCAGCGGCTGACGTGAGCCGGCGCGGACGGCGGCGCTGACGGCCATGCACGAGCTGCTGGAGACATACGACGCGTGGCGCGCCGCCGGCCTGGGCGTCGGCCGCGCCGTCGTGATCCGCACGTTCGGCTCGGCGCCACGGGCCGAGGGCTCGGTGCTCCTCGTGGCGGAGGACGGCCGGATGATCGGCTCGGTCAGCGGTGGCTGCGTCGAGGGCGCTGCCGCCGAGGCGGTCCTCGAAGCGCGCCGGACGGGCCACTCCCGCGTGATTCGATACGGGATCAGCGATCAGGACGCGTGGGACGTGGGGTTGGCCTGCGGCGGCACGATCGACGTCCTCGTCGAGCCGGAGGTCCGCTCCGAGGTGGTCGCGGCGGCCCGGGACCTCGGCGTGACCGCCATGACACCGCTCCCGATGCAGCTGCCGCCGGCCCAGGTCGGGCCCTGGCGCGCGGAGACGGCCGAGCCACCGCGCGATCCGGTCATCGTCGGCGACACGGACGCTCCCTCCGTGCCTGCGACGCTGGCTGCTGCCGCGCGTGATGCCCGGGCGAGCGGGCGCTCCCGGATGGCCAGCGCCGCCGATCAGGGCTGGTTCCTCGAGGCGTTCCCGCGGCGGCCGCGCCTCGTCGCCGTCGGCGCGACGGAGGTCACGCGCCACCTGGTCGGGTTCGCGCGGGCCCTCGACTACGAGGTCGTGGTCGTGGATGCCCGGCCGGCCTTCGCCACGGCGGAGCGCTTCCCCGACGTCGACCAGCTGCTCGTCCTGTGGCCCGACGAGGCGTTCGACCAGCTCGAGCTCGGGCCTGACGATGCCGTCGCGGTCCTGTCGCACGACCCGAAGTTCGACGAGCCCGCGATCGTCGAGGCCGTCCGTCGAGGCGCGCGCTACGTCGGGGCGGTCGGGTCGCGCCGAAGCCAGGCGTCACGCCGCGAGCGGCTCCTCGCCGCGGGCCTCAGCGACGCCGACCTGGCGCAGGTCCGCGGGCCGATCGGGCTCGACCTCGGTGGCCGGGAGCCGGTCGAGACGGCCCTCGCGATCATGGCCGAGGTCGTCGCCGCCAGGCGGGGCGGCACGGGTGCGCCGCTCCGGGACGGCGCGGGCCGGATCACGAAGCCGGACGCGCCGGCGCCGGGGTGAGCGATCCGCGCCAGCCGGTGGTCGGCGCCATCGTCCTCGCGGCCGGAGCCAGCACCCGCTTCGGGAGCCAGAAGCTCCTGGCCAACCTGGACGGCCGGCCGGTGCTGCAGCACGTCCTCGACCGGCTCGCCGAGGCCGGGGTTCCCGATCCGATCGTCGTCTTGCCGGCGGCGTCCACCACGCTCGAGGCATCGATGACGTGGCGGGGCGCTCGACGCGTCGTCAACGTGAACGCGGCTCTGGGCCTCTCCAGCTCGCTCCAGGTGGGATGGGCGGCGGCGTCCCGTGACGATCCGCAGCCGGAGGCCCTCCTCTTGATCCTCGGCGACCAACCGTGGGTCTCGCCCGAGTTGATCCGGGAGCTGATCGCCGCACCGCTGGACCCAGCGCGACCGTTGCTGGTGCCGCGGTACGCAGACGGCGGCGGCGCCAATCCAGCAAGGATCGATGCGTCGGCAGCCAGCCTCGTCGCGGAGGCGACCGGGGATCGGGGCCTGGGTCCCTGGATCGCGCGTCACCCCGAGCGCGTCCGCGTCCTCGATGTCGCCGGGTCAAACCCGGACATCGATACCCCGGCCGACCTGTCGCGGCTTGGAGGTCAGGCGGCAGCCGGCCGGCCGAACAGGTAGCCCTGCCCCAGCTCCACCCCGAGCGAGCGCATCGTCTCTGCCTCGGCGGGCTGTTCGATGCCTTCGGCGATCAGGCTGATCCCGGATCGAGCTGCGTAATGGACCAGGCCCGCGATCAGCGACTGACGCAGTGGGTCGTGCTCGATGCCGCGGACGAGGCTGATGTCGAGCTTCACGAAGTCCGGCGCGAGTTCGAGAATGTGACGGAGGCTGGCGTAGCCGGCTCCGGCATCGTCGACCGCGAGGCGGATCGCCGTGAGGCCTTCGACGACCGTGCGCACACGGCCGTAGTCAAGAATGGCCGCGTGCTCCGTGACCTCGAGCACGATCGGCTTGATCGGCTGCCGCAAGGCGCTGCGCAGGCCCGGGCCGGCCTCGGCCAGGACGTCTGGCGAAATGTTCAGGCCGAGGAACCCGCCACGGGGCAGGTTCGCCGCCTGTTCGATCGCGGTCCGAATCGCGGCGAGCTCGTAGTCGAGTGCGAGCCCGGCGTGCGCCGCCTCGACAAATCGCGTGTCGGGACGGGTGCCGTCGGTGAACCGTGTCAATGCCTCATGCCCGACGACGGCTCCCGACTCCAGGTTGACGATTGGTTGGAACACGGTCCCGAACGCCCGGACGCGAAGCATGTGCGTCAACCGGGCTCGCTCGGCGGCAAGCTCGCCGCGCGCCGCGAGGAGCGGACCGATGGCGAGCCCGACCGTGACCGCGTACTCGATGACCGCCGCCAACAGCCGATGCTCGGCGCCTGGTCGGACCTGGCCATCGGAGCGGCTCCGGCCGATGACGAGCACGCCGACTGGCCGGTCCTCCCAGAAGATCGGGGCCGAGGCCATGAGACCGAGCCCGGCTCGCCAGAAGGGGTCCTCGTCATCGTTCGCGCCGTGAGGGCGCAAGGGCTCTGACCATGGACCTGCAAGCGCGCGGTCGACGAGCTCGCGCAGCCTCCTCGGCCCGGGACTTGCCAGTTGCGCATCGCCGCTGGAGGCGGCGGCGAGGGTCCTCCCTCGTCCGGCGGACAGGATCTCGATGACGCCGACGAAGGCCGCCCCGGTTCGACTGGCGAGTGCGTCGGCGATCCCGGTTGCGGCGACCGCCGCATCGGTCGACGCTGGCAGTCGCCCGAGTGCAGCCACGATGGCCAGCCTCGTCCGGAGCTCGGCCTGGATCTGCTCCGCCCACGCGGCCTGACGACGGGCCTGCGTGGCCACTCGCGCGATCAGCTCGTCGAGGCGGATCGGTTTGGCCAGGAAGTCGTCGGCGCCCGCCTCGAGGCCTTCGATGACGCTATGGGCATCGCCGCTGCCGGTGATCAGGATGATCGGGAGCGTGGCAGTGGCAGGCTCCGCCCGGACGGCGCGCACCACGTCAAAGCCGCTGATTCCCGGCAAGCCCAGGTCGCACAGCAGCAACGCCACGTCCCGCTCGCGGAGCACGGCCAAGCCGGCCTCGCCGCTGGCGACGGCGATCGTCGAGTAGCCCGCTCGCTCGAGGGCCGTCGTGTACAGCGCGCGCAGGCCGGCGTCGTCGTCGATCACGAGGATCGACGCTGCCGGCTCGTGCCCGTCCGCCATCAGCGGTTCGCCCGCCCCACGGCGTCGGCGTCTCGAATGGCGCGGAGGAGTTCGCTCGTCGCGACCGGCTTCGCGACGAAACGGGCGCCGCGGGCCAGGAGTCGCTCCAGGTCGAGGGTCTCCGCCGTGTAGCCGGAGAGGAGGACGACGCCCACCGTCTCGCTGCGATCGAGGACGCGCTCCGCAAGCTCGATCCCCGAGGTGCCTGGCATCACGACGTCGGTGACCAGCACATCGAAGTCGACCGTGGAGCGATCCACCGTCGCGAGCGCCGCATCGCCATCCTCGGCCACGACCACCTGGTAGCCGGCGCGCTCCAGGATTCGGCGGGTCATGTCCCGCACGGCGGGCTCGTCTTCGACGAGCAGGATTCGTTCCGAGCCACCCGAGACGCCCGGGCTGACGGCCGTCGGAGGTGGCGTCGGCAGCG
>DASXQE010000092.1:0-15540 GCA_036493155.1 Candidatus Limnocylindrales bacterium
ATCGCCATCTTCAAGTCGTTCTTCCCATCGATCGACCTGTTCAATGGCGCGGGCGCCTTCCTCCAGGTCGCGTTCATCACGTTCGGCTACATCCTGGCCGGGTTCGCGGCCTCGACGCTGGTCAGCGGCTGGGCATCCGAGGAGACGTCGGGACGGCTCGAGGTCATCCTGTCGGCGCCGCTGACACGGGCGCAGTGGCTGGTCCGGACCGGGCTGGGACTGTTCCTGGCGATCACGCTGTTCACCGGCCTGCTCATGGTCGGGATCGCCCTCGGCTCGTTGACCGCCGGCGGCGACGTGACGACACCGATCGTGGGCACGGTGGTCCTCGGCCTGTACGCCCTCGCACTCGCCGGCATCGGCGTGGCGTTCGGCGGACTGGTCTCGACGGCCTGGGCCGGTGAAGTCGTCGCCGCGATCGTCATCGTGACGTTCGTGATCGACCTGCTGGTCCCGGCCCTCAAGCTGCCGGACTGGGTCCACCAGGTCGCCCTGACGTCGCACCTCGGCCAGCCGATGGTTGGTGTCTGGGATCCGGTCGGGATCGCCGCATGCCTCGTGCTGGCGTTCGGTGGCCTGGCGATCGGAGCGATCGGAGTCGCGCGGCGCGACGTGGCGCGCTGACGCCCGCGGTGACCGCGCCCCGCGGCGGGTCCGGCCAGCGGCCGATCCATCGCGGCACCTAGACTCCGGCACCGATGCCCGCGTTCGCCCTTGGCCTGATCGCGATCGCGGCCGTCCTGCATGCCGGCTGGAACGTCCTCCTCAAGACCTCCGGCGACACGCTCCTGACGGCGACACGGCTCCAGGCGATCGGGACGCTGATCCTGGCGCCGATCGGGCTGATCGCGTGGATCGCCGACGGCAGCCAGCCGATCGATGGTGGCGGCGTGCTCATCGCGCTCGTGTCCGGCGGGCTCGAGGCGCTGTATTTCTTCCTGCTCGCGAGCGCCTACCGGCGCGGCGACCTGTCGCTGGTCTACCCGCTCGCCCGTGGCAGCGCGCCGATCCTGGCCGTGATCGTGGGCGTCACGGTGCTCGGCGAGCAGCTCGCGCCGCTCGCAGCCGCGGGAGTCCTGCTGGCCCTCGTCGGGATCGTGCTCGTCGCGCGCCCGTGGCGGGTCCTGGGCCAGGAGGGCCGGCAGCACCGAGGCGCCGTCGGGTTCGCGCTGGCGACCGGGGCCACGATCGCGGGCTACTCCGCCGTCGACCGGGTCGGCGTGTCGATCCTCGCCCCGTGGCTGTACGGCTCGCTGCTCGCCGTCTTCGCGATGATCATCCTGGTCACGTCGGTGGTCGTGGGCCGCCGGATGGGGTGGCTGGTCGCTCCCGAGGCGCCGCCCGCCAGCCGGACCCTGTCGCCCGGCCGGCGCCTCCTTCGAGATGGCGTGGCCGGCGTCCTGTCGCTGACGGCCTACCTGCTCATCCTCTTCGCGTACTCCGTGGCGCCGCTGGCCGCGGTGGCGCCGCTCCGCGAGTCCGCGATCGTGCTCGCGGCCGCCTGGGGATCGTTCCGGCTGGGCGAGGCGACCGGCAGCCGCCAGGGGCTCGTCCGGATCGGTGCTGCAGCGCTGGTCGTCGTCGGCGCCGTGCTCGTCGCGCTGGGCGAGGTCTGAGACGGGCTAGCTGCGGGTCTCCTCGGCGACGTCGCCGGGCGCTGGTCCGTCGTTCGGGACGCCAGCTGACTCGGTCTTGGGTGCCGCGCGGCCGAAGAGCCGGCGCTCGCCGCGGTGGCTGTTGACCAACGCCACGCCGGCGAGCACAAGGAGGGTCCCGGCGATGAGCCGGATGTCGACCGCCTCGTTGAACATCAGCGCGCCGGAGACGATCCCGACCACCGGCAGCAGGTAGGCCACCAGGGACGTCCGGGTCGCGCCGATCCGGCTGAGGAGCCGGAAGTTCGCGAGATAGGCGAAGCCCGAGCCCAGCAGGCCCAGCCAGACGACCGAGAGGATGGCGTCGCCCGTCCAGCCGCACGGCGGCGGCGGCCCTGCCGCGGTCCCGGCCACGCAGGCCAGCCCGCCGGTCGCGACCGGCTCGGTGAGCAGGGCGATCGTGGCGACGATGACGAACGCGAAGCCGACCTGGAACAGCGCCGGGATCATGGGCCTGAGGCCCCGGACGTTGCGGCGCGCGTAGACCGCGCCCGCGCCGTACGCCACGGCCGAGCCGACCAGCGCCAGCTCGCCGCCGATGCTGCTGTCCTGGCTCGGGTTCAGGAGCGTCTTGCTGACCAGGACGATCACGCCGACGTAGCCCACGACGAGGCCGCCCAGGCGATTCACGGTCATCGGCTCGTCGTGCAGGAACAGCGCCGCGAACAGGATCACGAACAGCGGGACGGTGCCGTTGATGATCGCGGCGAGGTTCGAGTCGACGGACCGCTCGGCGGTCGTGATCAGGGCGAACGGCAGGACGATGTTGATGATCGCCATGACCACGAGGTGGCCGTACACCTTGGGATCGCGGGGCAGCGGCTCACGCGCCAGGAACACCACCGTCACGAGCAGCGCCAGTCCGATCCCGAGGCGGGCCGCGATGAGGGTGAACGTCCCGAGCGTCTCGACGCCGAGCTTGATGAAGACGTAGCTGGTGCCCCACATCAGGCCCAGCGCGACGAGCGTTCCCCAGTCGGCCCTGGTCGGTCGTGCGATCACCGCGGCATCGTATCGTCTGCCGATGGCGCCCACGCCGACGCCCAGGCGTGCGTGCGATGACGCTCGGCCGCGCCGCCGCCCGGCACGAGAATTAGGTCGGCCGGCTGGGCCCCCATCGGTCGGCCGACCGATGCCCCAAAGGCCCTGGGGAACGAGGCTGCGGCTATCGGTTCCAGCAGTCCCAGGAGGGTCCCGTGGCCAAGTTCATGGACGTCCATTCCGGCTTCTTCGGCGTCACCCAGCAGCAGCTCGCCGAAGCCCATCAGCGCGACCTCGACATCGAGGGCGATGAAGGCGTGCACTTCGAGCGGGCCTGGCTCGATCCCGAGTCGGGCAAGGTCTTCTGCATCTCGACCGGTCCCTCGAAGGACGCGATCATGCGCATCCACTCGCGCGCCGGCCACGGCACCACCGAGGTCTACGAGCTGCCGATCGAGGTCTGATCGCGCGGCACGCGTCAACGACCCGGCCGGTGGGCGAATGCCCGCCGGCCGCTTGGCGTCAGGCCGGCGTCCCGACCTCCGCCGTGGTGATCGGCGCCGCCCAGGCTGCCACCTCGGCCCGCCGGGCGACGCCCAGCTTGGCCAGGATGTGCTCGACGTGCGCGCTCACGGTCTTGGGTGACACGAACAGCTGCTCACCGATCTCGGCGTTGGTCAGGCCCTGGGCGATGAGCCTGGCGACCTCGAACTCCCGCACCGTCAGCGGGTACCAGGCCTCCTCGAGGCTGCCCCGGCCGCGCGCCGTGCGGGCGAGCTCATCGGCCCGCGCCAGCAGCGGCTCGCTGCCGAGCGTGGCGGCCTGCTGGCGGACCGTCGCGAGGTAGGCCCCGGCATCCGTGTAGCGGTTGGATCGAAGGAGGGTCTGGGCGAGGTCGAGGCGTGCCCAGCTGGTCTCCCAGATTCGGCCCAGCGCCTGCCAGCCGTCGAGGGCGGCGTCGAGCGAGTCGCGCGCACTGGTGGGATGGCCCTGCGCGAGCGCGACCAGCCCCTCGCCGTGGGCCACGGCCGCGTCGGCCATCGTCCAGCCCTCGAGGTGCCGGCGGCTCGCCGCCAGCCAGCGGGCTGCGTCCTCCGGACGGTGCATGGCGATCGCCGCGCGGACGCCGGTCACGACGAACGGCACGAAGTACGGCCGCTCGCCGGTGCGCTGGGCGATCCCGAGGGCCTCTTCGCAGCGGCCCATCGCCGCCGCGGGGTCGCCCGCGAGCAGCGCCAGCTCGGCCACGCCCCACAGCGGCTGGAGGATCAGCTCGACGTCGTCGATCTCGCGGCCCTCCGCGAGGGCGTCGCCCAGCCAGTGACGGGCTTCGTCGAGCTCGCCTCGACCGAGGGCCACGAACCCCAGCGCCGGGATCGCGGTCAGGGCGCCGCGCCGGCAGCCGCGCTCGGCCAGCTCCTGACGGGCGGTCTGCCAGGCCGTGTCCCAATCGCCACGGGCCCATGCCAGGAAGGCGGAGGTCGCCGCCATCTGCTGGCGGCAATGCGACTGCTCGACCGCGTCCGCGTACTGGAGGCCCTGGCCGATCGCGACCTCCGCCGTCGCATAGTCCATCAGCCGAGTGGCCATGCCAGCCGCGACACGGAACGACGTCACCCCGACCGACTCGTAGCCGGCCGCGCGCGCCTCGCCGGCGATCTCGAGCAACCGCGCCAGGGCGCCGTCGTCCTGGCCGCGCGCCAGCGCGATCATCCCCGCGTTGAACTCGGCGTCCAGGCGCATCTCGTCGCTGCCGAGCGCCAAGGCGATCGCGAGGTACTCGGCGTTCAGGCGGGAGGCCTCGTCGAAGTTCGCCGTGTCGAACTCGTTGATGCCCTGGAAGCTCAGGATCTCGGCCCGTGCCTCGTCCGTGGCCTTGCCGGCCGGCGCTGCCTCGAGCTCCGCCAGCGCCTGGCGCATCATCGCCCGGCGACCCTCCACCGGGCCGGTGCCCATCTTGCGCTCTGCCTGGGCCACGTCGACGAGCATCTGGGCGGCCTCGGCCGTGCGCCCCGCCTCGAGGAACAGCCGGCGGGCCTCGCGGGCCGCTTCGACGGCTTCGGGCAGGCGTTCGATGGCGGTCCCGGCCCACGACAGGGATCGGTGGAGCTCGGCGCGCTCGCCGACGGTGAGCTCGGGCGGCATGTTCTCGACGGCGCGCTGGTACAGCTCGAAGGCCTCGTGGCGGGCGGAGATCCGGCCGGCCTCCGCGGCTCCGCTCAGGGACGCCCGGTAGGCCTCCGGCCGCAGGCCGGCCTGCGCGTAGTGCCGGGACGCATGGGCGACGTTGGATGCCTCCAGGCCCATGACGAACTCCGCGGCCTGGGCATGGAACCGGCGCTTCTGGGACGGCGGCACGTCGCTGTAGATGGCGTCGCGCAGGAGCTGGTGGCGGAAGTCGTAGTAGCCCTGGTCGATGTAGTCGAATGGATACAGGATCGCGGCGTCGACGAGGGCGTCGATGGCGGGCTCGAGCTCCGGCAGCGGCCGTCCGACGATGCCCGCGAGGGCATCGGGGGTGAAGCACCGGCCGATGACCGAGCTGGCCCGGGCGACCAGCCGGATGTCATCGGGCAGGCGCGAGACGCGCGCCAGGACCGCGTCGCCGATCGTGTCCGGCACCTGCGCCTCGCGGATCGAGCGCCCGTCGGTCAGGGCCTCGGGCGGCAGCGCCTCGAGCAGCTCCTCGACATGCAGCGGGATTCCGTTGGTGCGCTCGTGGACGGCCTCCACCACCTCGCGCCTGGCGGGCAGCTCGCCGCCGCGGATGAGGGTGATGGCGGTGGCGGTCTCGTCGATCGTCAGGCGGCGCAGCCGGACCTCCTCGGCGTGCCGCTGGGCGAGGACGCGCGAGCGCCACTCGCGATGGATCGTGTCGGCCGGGAACTCGTCGGCCCGATAGCCGCCGAGCAGGAACAGCGGCACCTCGTCGACGTGGCGGGCCAGCTCGCCGATGACCTCGAGGCTCATCTCGTCGGCCCAGTGCAGGTCGTCGAAGACGAGCATCGACGGCCGGTCGATGGCCTCGATGAGCCGGTCGGCGGCGGCGCGCACGATGACCCGGCGAGCGCCGAGGGCATCCCCGGCCGATCGGTGCTCGATCTCGAGCAGATCGTCGCGCAGCGTGCCCCAGTGGGGATTCCCGCGCATGCCGATCGCCATCTCGTGGATCGCGGCCAGCGGCACCTGGTGGTCCTGGGGAGCAACGGCGCCGCCATCGACCCGGAGGCCCTCGGCCTGGGCCTTGCGGATGGCGGCCCGGATCACGCGTGTCTTGCCGAGGCCGGCCTGGCCGGACAGGAACAGCGCTCGGCCGCGCCCGTGCGAGACCTCCCGGATCAGCTCATCGATCTGGGCCAGCAGCTCGTCACGACCCAGGATCACCGGACAGAGCATCGAGCGGGACGCCGTCATCGCCAGCCTCCGAACGGGTCGCCAGCGTCGACCCGCCGGGCTGCGGATCGAGCGGCGGCGCCTTGATCTTGGGGCAGTGTATGGATCGCGCCAAGCCGCGCCATCGGTCGGACGACCGATGGGCTCCCTGGCCGCGTGGCCCGATTGGGATGCCAGCACCCCCTCCACGTGCCTGCAGGCACCGTTGGCCGAGCCCCGATGGCCTCCTAGGTTCGCCGCAGGCGGACAGAGGTTCCGCGGAACCGAGGACATCGAGGAGAACTCATGCGCAAGCGCCTGCTCCTGGCCATCGGCGTGGCCGCGATCGCTGCCCTGGCCTTCGGCGGCATCGTGCTCGCCACCCCAGCGACGCTGTTGACCACCATTCCCATCACCAGCGGCCACATGGCCCCGGTCAACTTCAACGTCAAGACCGGCGATTGGCAGATGGGTCTTCGGACGAAGGGTGAATCGGACGTCATCGTGACCGAGAGCATCCTCGCGCCGGGTGGGTCGTTCGGCTGGCACAGCCATCCGGGCCCGAGCCTCGTCGTGGTCAAGTCCGGCACGCTGTCGTTCTACCGGGGCGACGATCCGACCTGCACGGTCAAGACCTACGTCGCCGGCGACGTGTTCATCGATCCGGGCAATGTCGTCCACCTCGGACGCAACGAAGGCACCGTCGACCTCGACATCATCACGACCCGCCTGGTTCCCACCGGCGCAGTGACGCGCATCGACGAGCCAGCTCCAGGCAACTGCGGCTTCTAGCCCGCACAGCCAGTCAGCCATCGGCCGCCGGCGTCCCGCCGGCGGCCGAGCTCGCTGCCCGCCATCGCCGCCATGCCGGCTGGTCGCGGGTGAGAAGATCGAGCCTCGACTCGAGGAAGGGCAGGGTCCAATGAACGCTGGTCCATCCCGCGTGCTGCTGGTCGGCATCCTCACGGTCGCAAGCCTGCTCGCTGGCTGCGCGCCCATCACCGGGGCGGGCCCGACGCAACCGGCGATCCCGGTCGTGGCCCTGATGCATGCCGGCACCGACCACAATCCGCCCTCCCTGCAGACCCTGGTCGAAGGTCTTGGTGAGCTTGGCTGGTTCGATGGCCCGATCGGGCCGGTCATGGAGCAGCTGATCGGCGACGGCACCGCCGTCAACGGCCTGATGAAGCAGCTGCAGGGGCAGTACCGGGGTCCCCGGATCGAGCTGATCTGGCGCAACCTGGATCCGAACCAGCAGGCCCAGATCGACGAGCAGGCCCGCGAGTTCGTTCGCGAGCGGGTCAGCCTCATCGTCGCATTCGAGGACAAGTCCATCCGCGCGGCCCAGGACGCGACGGCCGACCCGGCGAACCGAATCCCCGTGGTCTTCCTGCACCCGTCGGACCCGGTCCGCGACCACCTCGTGGCGACCCTCGCGAACCCGGGCGGGAACCTGACCGGCGTGTGGGGCGCCCGGGATCCGATCGCGAGGCAGCTCAACTACTACCGCCAGATCTTGCCCGCGTTGAAGCCGTTGCGACTGCTGGCGCTCATCGATCCGTCCGACGACGCGACGACGGACACGCTGCTCGGTGAGGCGCGAGACGCTGCCAAGCAGCTGGGGATCACGCTCGACGAACGCAACGCATCGACCGATGTGGAGCTCGACGCCGCGTTCGCGTCGGTCGAGCCCGGACAGGTGGACGGTGCGTTCATCGTGTCGCCGCGCCTCCGGCTCTACTTTTCGAGCAAGATCCTGGCGCTGGCGGCGGCGGCACACCTCCCCGTCCAGGCGCACCGCAAGGAATGGGTTGACCCGAAGCTCATCGACCCGTCGCTCGTCGGCCGGGAGGCCCTCTTCTCGCTCGGCGTCGCCGTCGGGCCCGTCGGGACCGCCGGCTCGCGCTTCGTCGACAACATCCTCAAGGGCGCCGACCCAGCCACCCTGCCGCCGCAGGAGGTGCCCAAGATCGAGTTCACGATCAACCTCAAGCGCGCCGCCGAGCTCGGGATCGAGGTCCCGCCGCACGTGATCACCTTCGCCGCCTACGTCTATCGATAGGGGGCCCGACCTGGAACCCACGGTGTCGTCACCGGCGCGACCCCGGCGCCGCCTCGTCTGGCGCTATGTCGCCGTGGTCAGCCTGCTCGTCGCGGCGGCGATCATCTCGGTCGGGATCAGCGAGTTCTTCTTCTCGTACGAGGACAGCCAGCGCGCGGTGACGGGAGCCGAAGCCGACAAAGCCTCGTCCGCCGCGATCTCGATGCATCAGTTCTTCGAGCAGATCGCGTCCGACCTGGGGCGTGTCGACGAACCCATCCCGAACGACGCATCCGGCCAGGAGCACGACGATTCGTACCGCACCCTGTTCCTGCGGCAGCCCGCCATCAGCGAGCTGGCGTACCTCGACGCGTCCGGGATCGAATGCGTCCATGCCTACGTCGACGAGCTCGACACGAACGACCGCGAGGGCTGCGACGTCGACCGTTCCGGTAGCCCGGAGTTCCAGCAGGCGAGGGCCGCGGGCACGTACTACGGTCCGGTCGAGCTCAACAGGCCCGACGGCCGGCCGCACATGCTGATCGCGCTGGCCGAGGCGTCGCCGGGCGAGGGCGTCATCGTGGCTGACGTCGACCTCGGATCGGTCGAGGAGGTCATCAGCCGGGCGCAGATCGGAACGGCCGGCTACGCCTACGTCATCGATGGCGACGGCCACGTCATCGCCCACACCACCAACAACAGCCTCGTCCTGGGCCAGAAGAACCTCGGGACGCTGCCCCAGGTGTCCTACGCGCTCGCCCGGACGTCGCCCGACAAGGGCGTGGTTCCGGACGGGCGCGATCCCCAGGGCACCGAGGTGCTCAGCGCGTTCGAGCGCGTCGATCCGCCGGGCTGGCGGGTGTTCGTCGAGGAGCCCCTGAGCGAGGCATTCGGCCCCATCCAGGCGGCGATCTGGCGGACGGCGGTGCTCCTCGTGGTGTTCGTCCTCGCCGCCATCGCCACGAGCGCGCTGCTCGCCCGGAACCTCGCCCGGCCGATCGAGGCCGTCCAGGTCGCCGCGGCGAAGATTGGCTCTGGCTCGCTCGATGAGCGCATCGAGGTCTCCAGCCGCGACGAGCTCGGGGCGCTCGCCGACGAGTTCAACCGGATGGCCGCCCGGTTGCAGGCGTCCTATGCCGGCCTCGAGCAGCAGGTCCAGGAGCGAACCAGCGCCCTCGCCCAGGCCCTGGCGGAGCTCGACCAGAAGAGCCATGAGCTGGAGGCGGCCAGCCGGCACAAGTCGGCGTTCCTGGCGAACATGTCGCACGAGCTCCGGACCCCGCTGAATGCCATCAGCGGCTTCTCGCAGGTCCTCCGCCGCGAGCTGTTCGGCGAGATCAACGACAAGCAGGCCGAATACCTCGACGACATCCTGGTGTCGTCGCGCCACCTCCTGTCGCTGATCGACGACGTGCTCGACCTCTCGAAGGTCGAAGCCGGCCAGATCGAGCTCCGCCTCGCGCCCTTCTCCCTGCCCGAGACACTCGAGCGCGGGCTCGTCACGGTGCGGGAGCGAGCGACCCGCGGCGACGTCCGGATCGGGCTGTCGTCGGGTCCGGGGGTCGACACGGTCGTCGGCGACGAGCGCCGGATCCGGCAGGTCGTGTTCAACCTCCTGTCCAATGCCGTCAAGTTCACGCCTGCCGGCGGTGCGGTCGAGGTCACCGCGGCGCGCGTCGATGGCGAGGTGCGCGTCGCCGTTCGTGATGACGGGCCGGGGATCGCCCTCGAGGACCAGGCCCGGATCTTCGAGGAGTTCCAGCAGGCGGCGGCGGGGGAGGAGCAGCGCGAGGGGACCGGGCTCGGGCTCGCGCTATCGAAGCGCCTGGTCGAGCTGCACGCCGGACGGATCTGGGTCGAGAGCGAACCGGGCCGGGGCAGCACGTTCGTGTTCACGATCCCCGTGCGGCCGACGTGACGCACCGGGGCGCCGGCCCGACGGTCCTCCTGGTCGAGGACAACGAGCGGAACATGAAGCTGCTTCGGGACGTGCTGCGGGCGACCGGCTATCGGCCGGTCGAGGCGTCGACCGGCCGTCAAGCCGTGGCGCTGGCGGTTGAGCAGCGACCGGTCCTGGTGCTGATGGACATGCGGCTCCCGGACTTCGACGGCGTGGAGGCCCTGGGCCGGCTGCGCGCGGACGAGCGGACCGCGGCGGTCGCGGTCGTGGCCATCACCGCCCAGGCGATGCAGGGCGATCGCGAGCGCCTCATCGCCGCCGGGTTCGACGGCTATCTCCCGAAGCCGCTCGATGTCGACGAGCTCCTGGCGACCGTCGCGCGGCACTGCGGGCCTGGTGGCCTGCAGGCCCGGGCAGGGTGACGCCATGACGGATCCCGGCGGCCGCCCGCGCGACCCCGAGGGCATCCACCGCCTCGAGCGCGACCTGCTGGATCTTCGCGCATCGCGGCGGCGGCTGGTGGCAGCGGCGGACGCCGATCGCCAGCTGATCGAGCGTGACCTCCATGACGGCCTGCAGCAGCAGCTGGTCGCCCTCGCCGTCGAGCTGCGCCGCGTCGCCCAGCTCATGGACGACGATTCCCCAGCCGCCAGGACCCTGCTCGAGCACCTCGCCGGCGACGTGCGTGCGGCCAGCGACGAGGCCTCCGACCTCGCCCAGCGGGTCTATCCGCCGCTCCTCGACGGGCCGGGCCTCGGGGTATCGCTCCGGGCTGCGGCGGCGCAGGCCGGGGTCACCCTGTCGCTGGAGATGGCCGGCGGCGACGGTGGGCTCGGGGCGGCTGGCGCCCCCGTCTACTGGGCCTGCGCGGAGGCGCTGGCGTCCGCGCCGCCGGGGTCCCACGCCGGCATCGTGCTGGCCGGCGCGAACGGCGGCATGGGGTTCGAGATCGAGATCGCCGGGCGCCTCACGCCGGCGCGGATCGACCGGCTGCGCGACCGGATCGAGGCCCTCGATGGCCGGGTCGGGATCGAGCCCCGGCCCGATGGCGGTTCGCGGATTCAGGGGTGGCTGCCGACCTCGGATTGAGGACGATCGGCTTGGTCCGCGAGATACAGGACGACCGCCTTGACCCGCTTGTGGACCGCCGGCTCCCAGGTCAGCCCGAGCTTCATGAAGATCGAGTTGATGACCTTCTCCACGGACCGCTCGGTCACCACGAGTGACTCGGCGATCGAGGCGTTGTTGTGGCCCTCCGCCATCTTCCGGAGCACGTCGCGCTCACGGGCGGTCAGCTGACCCAGCGGCGAGGTCGGCGGTCGCGTGCGCTCGGCCACCAGCCCTTCGATCACCTTGGCGTCGATGAGCGAGCCACCCTCCGCTACCGCGCGAATGGCGTTGACGAGCTGGTCGAGGTCGTGGATCCGGTCCTTGAGCACGTAGGCGCGCCCGCCGCTGCCGGTGTCCAGCAGGGCCAGCGCGTAGCTCGGGTTGGCGTAATGGCTCAACACGACGACGCCCAGATTCGGATGGGTCGCGCGGAGCCGCCGCGCGGCCTGGATGCCTTCGTCCGAGTTACCCGGCGGCATCCGGATGTCCGTGACCACGACGTCCGGGCGCTCGCGATCGACGGCCTCGAGGAGCGAGTCCAGGTCGTCGCACACCGCGGCGACCTCGAAGCCGGGCTGCGCCTCCAGGAGGCTGCGGACGCCCTCGCGGACGAGGTACTGGTCCTCGGCGAGCACGAGCCGGATCGGCATGGGCGGAGAATACGCCGGTGGTGCCGGCCTTCCCGCTCGTGCTGATCGTCGATGACGACGAGCGCAACCGGAAGCTCGCCCGCGATGTCCTCGCTGCGGCGGGCTGCCGGACGCTGGAGGCAGCAACGGCGGCCGAGGCGATCGCGCTGGCCTCGCAGTATCTCCCCGACGTCATCCTGATGGACCTGCGCCTGCCCGACCTCGACGGCGCGGAGGCCGTCGGCCGGCTCAAGGCCGAGCCACGGACCGCCGGCATCCCGGTCGTCGCCCTGACCGCCCTCCGGCTCGACGGCGCGGACGCGTGGCTCATGCAAGCGGGGTTCGCCGGCTACCTCCGCAAGCCGGTGGACATCGATGCGCTGCCGGAGGCGGTCCGGCGCCACACGGGTCGCGGCGAGGCCTAGCGCCGGCGCTCCGGGCACCCGCGGTTGGGGTGCCAGCATCCCCGGCATGGGCAGGCAGGCACGGTTGGTGCGCGATCGAGGCCCCCGTACGTTCGCCGAGCGGCCAGAACAGCCGCGCGAGGTGAGCTGATCGAACTCTGCGCCATGCGCGAATTCGGTCGGTGGGCCCGGACGCCATCGGTCGCTCGACCCATGTCGAACGGGTGCGCTCCAGCCAGCCTCGAGACATCGAGCCGTCGCGTGCGGCTCCGATCGGCCAGAGGGAGCCAGCCATGTCACGACAGTCACTCCGGATCGTCATCGTCCTCGGGGCGCTCATCACGCTCCTGGGCGGGACGGGCATCTTCGCGGTCTTCAGCGACCGCGCGACGACCGGCACGAACGATGCCACGACCATCGGCCTCGGCCACGCGGCCGACCTCAAGATCGCGACCGCGACCACCCAGACGGATCCCATGATGAGCCAGCCGTTCGACTGCGGGACCTACGTGGACGACCTGGCCACGGGCATCATCAGCTTCACCAGTGGGACCACGGACAGCGGCAACGCATCCGTGTGCCTCAAGAACGCGGGCTCGGCGTCGGTCGACCTCACGATCGCGGCCATCGACCTGGTCGACGCCGACATCGACTGCACCGGCGACGAGGCAGCGCTCGGCGACACGACCTGCGGCCTTGATCAGACGACGCAGCTGCCGCAGGCGGGCGAGCTGAGCCCGAACCTGAACGTCTTCATCACGGCGTTCGACTGCCTGGGTGGGGTCGAGCTCACACAGTACGAAGTCCACAGTTCCATCACGGACCTGACGTCGACGGCCGCGTCCCTTGGGTCCCTCGGTCCCGATCAGGACCGGTGCTTCAACATCGCCGTCGTCGACAGCGCCCGCGATCTCGCGGCCCAGCTCGCCCAGTCGGACCAGGCCACCTGGCGGTTCGCCTTCGACGGGGCGGTCCCGTCCAACTGATGGCACGCAACCGGCGAGGGTGGTGGCAGGCCGCCGCCCTCGCCATCACCGTCACGCTGCTGCTGCCACTCGCGACGTTCCTCGTCGCGGTCTGGCTGCTCGGCTGGCAGCTCCAGCACGTCGAGAGCGGGAGCATGAGCCCGACCTACCCGGTGGGCTCGCTCCTGGTCACCGGTGACGTCGCCGCCAGCGACGTCGAGGTCGGGATGCCGCTGGTCTTCGAGGACCCGCGACAGCCGGGCCGGCTGGTCACCCACCGAGTCGTCGGGCTCGCGCCCGGCGCGGAGCTGGCGTTCGTCACCCGCGGCGACGCGAACGCCACCAACGACCCGGCGCCGGTGCCGGCCCGCCTCGTGCGGGGCCGCGTCCTGTGGCACGTGACCGTGCTCGGGACGGTGCTCGACTGGCTGCAGTGGCCGCGCTCCTTCCTGCTGCTTGTCGTGCTGCCGGCGGCCCTGCTCGCGGCGCTCGAGCTCCGCAACCGCCGCATCGGCTTGACCCACGTGAGACTCGAAAGGACGGAATCGACATGACGACCGGGAGCCCCACCCGCCTGCTGCACGTCATCGCGACGCCGCGCGGGCTCGCCTCGAACACGGCCCGTGTCTCGAGCTGCCTCCTCGAGGCCATGCGCGAGCAGGACGAGGACCTCGAGATCACCACGCTCGACCTCTTCCGCGCCGACCTCCCGTCGGTCGCGGGCAAGAACATCGAGTCCAAGTACCGGCTCATGACCGGCCAGTCGATCGACGACGACGCCCAGGACAGCTGGAAGCAGATCGAGCAGACGATCGAGCAGTTCATGGCCGCCGACGTGTACCTGTTCACGGTCCCGATGTGGAACCTCGGGATTCCCTACGCGCTCAAGTACTACATCGACGCGATCGTCCAGCCGGGCTACCTGTTCCGCTACACGCCGGACGGGCAGGTCGAGGGCCTCGTCAAGGACAAGACGATGCTGCTCGTCATCTCGAGCGGCTCCGACTACACGACACAGCCGTTCGCCTCGTACAACTTCGTCGAGAGTTACCTCCGCGCGATCTTCGGCTTCGTTGGCCTCACCGATGTCCACGTCTTCCACGCCAACGGCATGGACATGGGGACCGAGCTGAAGAAGAATGGCCAGCGGTCCGCGATCGACGAGGGCCGGGCCTTCGTCCGCAGCGGTGCCTGGCGGCACGCTCGCGGTTCTGAGGCGGTTGCCGCTCCTCGGGTCACGAGGGCTCGCCGCCGCGCGAACGACGGCGCTCCGGCGCAGATCCTGGTGGCCTGACATTCCAGCGCGCAGCCATGTCGCAACGGAGCCGCTGTCATCGGTCGGACGACCGATGACAGGCAACGGCGGCGGGGGCAACCTGATCAGCAAATCGACGGCGCGCGACGTAGCGCCGTCTCGGGTTCTCGTGGCCTCACGTTTCGTTGCTGACATCGTTCGTATTGCCGACACACTGGCCGATCTGCCGGCCCGGCATGTGTACGGCTGACCGCGGAGATTGAGGAGCCGCCCAATGGCCATCGATCAAGTCACCGCTCGCAGTCGGCGTGCCCTGCTGGCCGCTGGTCTTGGCGGGTTTGTCGCCGCGGTAGCGTCAGCGCTCGGGCGGCCCGGCACCGCGCACGCCGCCAGCGGCGATCCGCTGTACCTCAGCAATTTCAACCAGACGTCGGCGGGCACGACGGTCCTCGAGACCGACGCAAATGTGAGCGCCGCGTTCGCCGTGAACGCCGACGGCCCGGGCGGCAACGCGATCAACGCCTACAGCGCCAACTCCCATGGCGTCTTTGGCAGTGCGGTCGCCGGGGACGGCGTCATCGGAGGCACCACCTCGGGCAAGGGCGTCTACGGCTACAGCAGCTCGGGTGATGGCGTTTCCGGGAGCAGCAGCACCCACTACGGCGTGTACGGCACGAGCACGTCACAGGTCGGCGTCTACGGCGAGAGTGCCAGTCATCCGGGCGTCGTCGGCACCAGCACCAACTCGATCGGCGTCTCGGGCACCAGCCCCAACGGCTCCGGCGTGTCCGGCTCGAGCGGCAGCGGCTACGGCGTCCTCGGCTACAGCAATGCCACGAACCGAGGGGCGACCGTCGGGCAGTCGGGTGGCGACGCGACCGGCGTCATGGGCATCAGTGGTAGCCCGGTCCCCGATGCTCCGGCCAAGACGGGCGTCTACGGGGAGGCGACCCAGGACGCCGCGGCCCGCGGGGTGTGGGGCAAGTCGACGACCGGCCGCGGCGTCTTCGGCGAGGCGACCAGCGGCTTCGGCGTGCGGGGCCTGGCGGCCACCAGTGGCACGGGCGTGTATGCCTCGACCGGCGGCCTCAAGAAGGGCCTGGCGATCCACGCCGTCGGCCGGGTCCGGCTCGACAACTCGGTCGGCATCGCCACGATCACCTCGGGCCACAACAGCGTCACGGTCACCCCCGGCATCGACCTCGTCGCCACCTCGGCCGTCGTCGCC
>DASXQE010000093.1:0-15204 GCA_036493155.1 Candidatus Limnocylindrales bacterium
ACGCTCGCCGACCTCGGCTGGCGCGACCTCCTCGATGGCTTCACCTGCACCGAATGCGGGCGCTGCCAGCAGGCCTGCCCGGCCTGGAACACGGGCAAGCCCCTCAATCCGAAGACGTTCGTGATGGGCCTCCGGGACATGTCCGTCGAGGCCGAAGCCGGCCTGCCCCTGATCCCCAACAGCCCGATCGTCCGTGAGACGTACGGCCTCGACGACTCCGTCAAGCCCGAGCGGCTGATGCATCCGATCGTCGACGACGCCATCCCGTTCGATGCCGTCTGGGATTGCGTGACGTGCGGCGCCTGCGTCGAGGCCTGCCCCGTGCTCATCGAGCACGTCGACAAGATCGTCGGGCTGCGCCGGAACCTGGTCCTCGAGGACTCGCGCTTCCCCCAGGAGCTCAACCTGACGTTCCGGAACATGGAGGGCGTCGGCAATCCGTGGGGCCAGCCGCCGGCCACCCGGACGGACTGGACCCGGGGGCTGCCGTTCGAGGTGCCGACCGTCGCCGCCCTCGCCGCTGACGGCCGCCTCGCGGAGGTGGACGTCCTGTACTGGGTCGGCTGCGCGGCCGCCTTCGACGAGCGCAACCGCAAGGTGGCCCGGGCGTTCGCCACCTGCCTCAACGCCGCCGGCGTCCGATTCGCGATCCTCGGGCAGGAGGAGTCCTGCACCGGCGATCCGGCCCGCCGGATGGGCAACGACTACGTCTTCCAGATGCTGGCCGCCTCGAACGTCGAGACGCTGAACCGCTATCGGATGGGGGAGCGGACCATCGTCACGGCCTGTCCCCACTGCTTCAACTCGATCGGCAACGAGTACGGCCAGCTCGGCGGCCAGTTCCGGGTGATCCACCACAGCGCCTATCTCAAGGAGCTCATCGCCAGCGGCCAGCTGCGGGTGCGCGACGGCGACGGCGCGGCCTCACGCTCCGTGACCCTCCACGACTCGTGCTACCTGACCCGCTACAACGGGGTGGTCGAGGAGCCCCGCGAGGTCCTGGCCGCGGTGCCGGGCCTGGCCCTGGTCGAGATGGAGAAGCGCGGCACGAACACGTTCTGCTGCGGCGCCGGCGGCGGCCGGATGTGGATGGAGGAGACCCGCGGCACGCGGATCAACGCCGCCCGGACGGATCAGGCCCTGGCCACGGGTGCGGGCGCCGTCGCCACGGAATGCCCGTACTGCATGACGATGCTCAAGGACGGCCTGGCCGCGGCGCCCGGCAACGAGGCCGGCACGGTCCAGGCGATCGACATCGCCGAGCTCCTCGCCGAGTCGCTGGCGCCGGTGCAGCCCGGGTCACGGGCCCTGCCGGTCCTGCAGTAGGCAGTTGACCCGGCCCGCATGCCGCTGATCCCGACACGCGACTGATTCGCCGTTCTCACATCCGGGCCGCAGCGGTACGGGAAGCACCTGCAGCGCCTCGGCCGCTACGATCGGCACGATGCCGAACGCCAGCGACGCGTCTCGATCCACGAGCGTGCAGTACCGCCTGACCGAGGAGCAGCAGCTCCTGCGCGAGACGTTGCGCGAGCTGGCCGACGAGCGCATCGCGCCTCGCGCCGCCGAGATCGACCGGACCGGTGAGTTCCCGGAGGACATCCGGCAGCTGCTGGCCCAGCACGACGTCCTGGCCCTGCCGTTTCCGGCCGAGTACGGCGGCATCGGCGCCGACCTCCTGACCCAGTGCATCGCGATCGAGGAGATCGCGCGAGCGTGCGTCACCTCGAGCCTGATCCTGAGCGTCCAGGGCCTCGGCTCGCTCGCGCTGGTCCTCGCCGGCACCGACGAGCAGAAGCAGCGCCTGATCCCGGATCTCGCGTCGGGCGCCAAGCTGATCGCCTTCGGCCTCACCGAGCCCGAGGCCGGCTCGGACGCCGGTGCCACCCGGACGCGGGCCGTGCGCGACGGCGACGACTACATCATCGACGGCGGCAAGCGCTTCATCACCAACGGCAGCGTCGCCGACATCGTCACGGTCTTTGCGGTCACCGATCCCGACGCGCGGACCAGCAAGCGCCTCAGCTGCTTCGCGGTCGAGGTCCCGACGAAGGGCTTCTCGGTCGTCCGCCTCGAGCACAAGCTCGGGATTCGCGGCAGCCCCACGGCGGAGCTGTCGTTCGAGCGGATGCGCGTGCCGGCGCGCAACCGGATCGGCGACGAGGGGGACGGCTGGAAGCTGGCCATGGACACGTTCGATCGGTCGCGGCCCGGCATCGCGGCGCAGGCCGTGGGCATCGCCCAGGGCGCCCTCGACGCGTCCGTGGCGTACGCCAGGGACCGCAAGCAGTTCGGCCAGCGGATCGGCGACTTCCAGATGGTCCAGGCGATGCTCGCCGACATGGCCGCCCGGACCGAGGCAGCGCGTCAGCTGACCTACAAGGCCTGCGCGGAGATCGATGCCGGCACGCCGGACCGCGCTCGCTGGGCCTCGATGGCGAAGCTGGTCGCCGGCGACACCGCGATGGCCGTGACGACCGATGCCGTCCAGGTCTTCGGCGGCTACGGCTACACCGACGACTTCCCGGTCGAGCGGATGATGCGCGACGCCAAGATCACCCAGCTCTACGAGGGCACCCAGCAGATCCAGCGCCTCGTCATCGCCCGGTCGCTGCTGGGGCGCGGCGGGTGAGGCTCGGAGCCGCAGCCCCGCACGGATTTCCGGTGGCTCGACGTGGATCACCCGCGCGCCGGCACGGATCGGCGCGCGTGCGCCACACTTCGCCGTCGTGAACATCGTCGTCCTGACCAAGCCCGTGCCGGATCCGGCGGCCGCGGCCGAGAAGCTCGGCCCGGACAACCGCCTCGATCGAGCCGCCTCGCCGGCGGTCATCAATGGCAACGACGAGTACACCCTCGAGGCGGCGCTCCAGATCGCGGACGGCCACCCCGGCGAGGTCGAGATCACGCTGCTGGCGATGGCCCCGGCCGGCGGCGCCGAGACGCTCCGGAAGGGCCTGGCGATGGGCGCCACCCGCGGCGTCCTCGTCACGGACCCGGCCCTCGCCGGTTCCGACGCGTGGTCCACCGCCAAGGTCCTCGCGGCAGCGCTCGGAACGCTCGAGTTCGACCTCGTGCTGGCCGGCTTCGACAGCTCCGACGGGGTCGGCGGCGTCGTGGGGGCCGCGGTCGCGACGTTGCTCAAGCTCCCGTACCTGTCGTCCGCGGCCAAGGTCGAGCCGGATCTCGCCGGCAAGACCGTCCGCGTCCAGCGGATCAGCGCGACCGGGTTCGACGTCCTGGAGGCGCCGATGCCGGCCCTGGTCGTCGGGACGCAGCTCCTCGGCACCCCCCGCTACCCCTCGCTGAAGGGGATCATGGGCGCCCGCTCGAAGGAGGTTGCCCAGCGGTCGCTGGCCGACCTCGGCTTGACCACCGACGGCGCCGACGCGGTGGGCGGCGGCGCGGCCCGGACGACCGTCACGGCCAAGCGCACGCCCCCGGCCCGTGGCGCAGCGCGGGTCGTTCGGGGCCCGGCCGCGGAGGCCGCGAAGGAGCTGGCCGCGTTCCTGGCCGAGCGGCGGCTCGTCTGATGGCCGGGTTCTGGGTCGTCGCCGAGACGAACGCGGATGGCACCCTGGCGAAGAGCTCCACCGAGCTCGCTACCCTCGCGCGCGCCCTCGCCGAGCAGGCCGGCGGCAGCATCGCGGTCAGCGGCGTGGTCGTCGCGGCTAAGCCCGACGTGGCCGCCGCCGAGCTGGCGACCTACGTGCCGAGCGTCGTCGCCGTGGCCGAGCCGCTCGCCGCCGAGCACGCCTGGGCCCAGCTCGCGGCCGAGCGTGTCGCCGAGGTCATCGACCGCGACGGACCGACCCTCGTCCTGACCGGCGCCGGGCCGGACGGCCGCGACGTCGCCGGGACCCTGCTGGCGCTGCTCGATGGCGCCGTGCTGGTCAATGCCACGAGCGTCACGTGGCAGGACGGCGAATCCGTGGAGATGAGCGTGTTCGGCGGGAAGCTGATCACCACCTCGGCCTTTGCCGATGGCGCGAACCTCCGGATCGTGACCGTCCGCCCGAACGTGACCACCGCGGCTCCCGCCGCATCGCCCGGCAAGGTCGAGTCGCGAGCAGCCGGCGCGACGCCGACATTGCCGGCCGTCAAGATCGTCGACCGGGTTGCGGCGTCGGGCGCGGCCGTCTCCATCGACGATGCCCGGGTCATCGTCGCCGGCGGTCGCGGCGTGGGCAGCCCCGAGGGCTTCGAGCTCGTCCAGCAGCTCGCCGACCGGCTCGGGGGCGCGGTCGGCGCCACGCGTGCCGCCGTCGACGCCGGCTGGATCCCCTACGCCCAGCAGATCGGCCAGACCGGCAAGATCGTCAAGCCGCAGCTGTACCTCGCGCTCGGCATCTCCGGCGCGATCCAGCACAAGGTCGGGATGCAGACCGCGGGCACGATCGTCGCGGTCAATCGCGACCCGGACGCCCCGATCGCCGAGTTCGCCGACATGCTGGTCGTCGGCGACCTGGTCGAGGTGGGCACGGCCTTGCTCGAGGAGCTCGGCCCGAAGCGCTGAGCCAGCGCGGCTCCGACCGCCGGCCGGCCGAGGGTCGGCGCGGCCCGGGCGCTCCGCCGGCCGGCCGAGGGTCGGCGCGGCCCGGGCGCGGCCGCTACGCGCGAGCCGCCACCGTGACGGCAACGTGCGAGGCCGGCCGATCCAGCCGCTCGCGCAGATACCGGCCGGTCAACGAGCCCTCGGCCCGTGCCAGGTCGCCCGGCCGGCCCTCGAACACGACACGCCCGCCGTCGTGGCCGCCACCCGGACCGAGGTCGATGACCCAGTCGGCTCGCGCGACGACGTCGAGGTTGTGCTCGATGACGATCACGCTGCGGCCCGAGTCCACCAGCCGATCGAGCAGCCCGATGAGGTTGTCGACGTCCTGCATGTGCAACCCGGTCGTCGGCTCATCCAGGACGTAGACCGGCGTGTCGCTGGACATCTCGATCGCGAGCTTCAGCCGCTGCCGCTCGCCACCGGAGAGCGTGTCCAGCTCCTGGCCCAGGGACACGTAGCCGAGCCCGACGTCCACGAGGCGGTCCAGCATCGCCTTCACGGGACGCTCGCTGAAGAACGCCGCGGCCTCGCCGACCGACATCGCCAGGACCTCGACGATGTTCTGCCCGCGGAGGCGGTAGTGGAGGACGTCGTCGGTGAAGCGGCGGCCCTCGCAGACTTCGCAGATGCTCACGACCTCGGCCATGAAGCCCAGGCTGGTGTAGGTCTTGCCGAGGCCGTTGCAGCCCGGACAGGCGCCCGCCGAGTTCGAGCTGAACAGGGCCGGCTTCACGCCGTTGGCCTTCGCGAACGCCGTGCGGATGGCATCGAGGATGCCGGTGTACGTGGCCGGGTTCGATCGGCGCGACCCGCGGATCGCGGACTGGTCGACGACGGTGACCGCCGGCTCGGTGCGGGGCAGGCAGCCGTGGATGAGCGAGCTCTTGCCCGAGCCCGCGACGCCCGTCACGGCGACGAGCACGCCGAGCGGCACGTCGATCGAGACGTCCTGGAGGTTGTGCAGCCGGGCGTTGCGGATCGGGATGGCGCCGGCCGGCGTCCGGACATCGGCCTTCAGCGCCTGGCGGCGGTCCAGGTGGCGCCCGGTGGCCGTGTCCGCGGCGACAAGGCCGGCGAGGTCGCCCTCGTAGACGACCGTCCCTCCGTGCGGGCCGGCGCCCGGCCCCATGTCGACGATGCGGTCGGCCACGCGGATGACCTCGGGGTCGTGCTCGACGACGAGGACGGTGTTGCCCTTGTCGCGGAGCTGGCGCAGCAGCGCGTTCATCCGTTCCACGTCATGCGCGTGGAGGCCGATCGTCGGCTCGTCGAAGACGTACGTGATGTCGGTCAGGGCCGAGCCGAGATGGCGGACCATCCGGGTGCGCTGCGCCTCGCCACCGGACAGCGTGCCCGATGCGCGGTCCAGGCTCAGGTAGCCGAGGCCCATCTCCACGAACGCGTCGAGGCTCGCGCCCAGCGCGACCACGAGCGGCTGGACGGCGGGCTGGTCGAGGCCGCGGACCCATGCCGCCAGGTCGCTGACCTGCATGGCGCAGGCATCGGCGATGCTCAGGCCGGCGACCTTCGATGAGCGGGCCGCCTCGTTGAGGCGGGTGCCGCCGCAATCGGGGCAGGTGCTGAACGTCACCGCTCGCTCCACGAAGGCCCGGAGATGGGGCTGGAGCGACTCGACGTCCTTCGACAGCATCGATCCCTGGACTCGCGGCACCAGGCCCTCGTACGTCAGGTTGATGCCGCTGAGCCGGATCTTCGTGGGCTCGTGCCACAGGAAGTCGTGGAGCTCGGTCTCGGTGTAGTCGCGGATCGGCTTGTCGGGGTCGAAGAAGCCCGACTCGTTGAACATCCGGGTCGCGAAGCCGTCGACGGTGTAGCCGGGGACCTTGATGGCGCCCTGCGCCAGCGACTTCGACTCGTCGTACAGCTGGCTGAGGTCGATGTCGGTGGCCGTGCCGAGACCCTCGCAGCGCGGGCACATCCCGCCCGCGACCGTGAAGCTGCGGCGCTCCGTCTCGCCGGCGCCGCGCTCGATCCGGACCGCGCCGGCGCCGCTGACCGACGGGATGTTGAAGGCGAAGGCCTGCGGACCGCCCACGTACGGCTGGCCGACGCGGCTGAAGATCACCCGCAGGAACGCGTTGGCGTCGGTGACCGTGCCGACCGTCGAGCGGGGGTTGCCGCCCATGCGCTCCTGATCGAGGCTGATGACGGTCGTGAGGCCCTCGAGGGAATCGACGTCCGGTCGAGCCAGGCGCGGCATGAACCCCTGGACGAAGGCGCTGTAGGTCTCGTTGATCAGGCGCTGGGATTCCGCGGCGATCGTCTCGAACACGAGCGAGCTCTTGCCGGAGCCGGACACGCCGGTGAACACCGTCAGCTGCCGCTTCGGGATGTCGAGGTCGACGTCGCGGAGGTTGTGCTCGCGGGCGCCCCGGACCTGGATCGCGCCCCACTCGGACCGGTCGGTCATCCCCGAACCGTAGGGCATCCCGCTTCGCTCGGCGGCTCGGGTGGGCTGGCCCCGTATCTAGTGGTATGATCGCGGCACACCACAACAGGTAGTGGTGCAGACGGAGGATCGAACGGGGAATGCGATGCCCCTCCTGCGGCGACCATGACTCCCGGGTCGTGGATTCCCGCGACCTCGACGACGCGGCCACGATCCGGCGACGGCGCGAGTGCAACGCCTGCGGGACGCGGTTCACCACGTACGAGCGCGTCGAGGCGGCGCGACTCGTCGTGCTCAAGCGCGACGGCACCCGCCAGGAGTGGGATCGAGCCAAGCTCGCGGGCGGCCTGCGGAAGGCCCTGACCCGACGCCCCGTCGCCGATGGCGCCGCCGAGCAGGCCGCCGACGAGATCGAGGCCGAGCTGCGCTCGGAGGGCATGACCGAGGTCCCGAGCCCGCGCGTCGGCCAGCTCGCGATGGCCAAGCTGCGCGATCTGGACCAGATCGCCTACATCCGCTTCGCCAGCGTCTACCAGAGCTTCGAGGACCTCGAGGACCTCAAGCGCGAGGTCGACGCCCTGTTCCACGGCCATGACAGCGTCGTCATCGACGTCCGCCCACCGGGCGCGAAGAACGCCAAGGGCTCGAAGGCGCCACTCGCGTAGCGCCGCGCGTCGGCGGCCGCGAGCGTGTGACAATCGGCAGGCATGAGCGTTCTGTCCGACCGCGACATCCGCGCCGCCCTCGAGGCCGGCGAGATCGCCATCCGGCCCTACGACCCGAAGGACCTCCAGCCGTCGTCGGTGGACCTGCACCTCGACCGGCGCTTTCGCGTCTTCCGGAACAACCGCTATCCGTACATCGACGTGCGGAAGCCCCAGCCGGACCTGACGGAGCTGGTCGAGGTCGGCGATGACGAGCCGTTCATCCTCCATCCCGGCGAGTTCGTCCTCGGCCAGACCCTCGAGTGGACCGAGCTCCCGAACGACCTCGTCGCCCGCCTCGAGGGCAAGGCTCTCGCGCTCGACACGCCCATTCCAACCCCACAGGGCTGGACGACCATGGGCCGGCTCCAGCCGGGGGACTTCGTATTCGACGAGACCGGCGCCCCAACTCGAATCGTCGCAGCCACGCCGCCGCTCATCGGCCGACCGTGCCAAGAGCTGCTGTTCTCCGATGGGCAACGCATCGTTGCCGACGAGTCGCACCAATGGGTCACCGTCGACAAGAACGGCAGGCGGCATGGGAGGCAACGGCTCCAGGTCCGGACGACGCTGGACATTGCTCGGTCCATCCGCGTTCGCGGCGAGATGAATCACCACGTTCCACTCGCGGGCGCCGTTCAGTACCCAGCGCGTGTCGATCTTCCCATCGAGCCATATACCTTGGGTGCTTGGCTCGGTGACGGCACCACGACCAAGGCCGAGATCACAAATGTCGACCTCGGGGTGCTCGAGCAGATCAGCGGCGACGGCTTCACCGTGCGCCCAGTCGGGTACGCGCCGCATCTCTATCGAATAGGGGGCGTCGGCCAGACTCGGGACAGCTCGAATGGCCGATACAGCCGAAACGGCTCGTTGTCGAGCCGCCTCCGGGCGATGGGCGAATTCGACGGGAAGCACATCCCACGTCCGTATCTCGAGGCAGGGATCGCCCAGCGCGAGGCACTCCTTCAGGGACTGATGGACACCGATGGCTATGTGGACGACGTCGCAGGCCGCTGTGAATTCACCAACACCAACGAAGGGCTGGCAGATGGCGTCGTGGAGCTCGCTGCGAGCCTCGGGTTTCGGCCGACCAAAACCGTTGGCCGAGCGACGCTCAACGGCGTCGACCACGGGCCGAAGTTCCGCGTGAAGTTCACGCCGGATCGGCCCGTGTTCCGGCTCGGCCGCAAGCTAGCCCGCCAGAAGGCCTCGAGCGCGGCGTTTCACCGGTTCCGGGCGATCGACGCGGTTCGGCCCGTCTCCTCGGTCCCGGTCCGCTGCATCGAGGTCGAGTCGCCGCATGGCGTGTTCCTGGCATCCCGCTCATTCATCCCGACACACAACAGCTCTCTTGGCCGGCTCGGGCTGCTCATCCACTCGACCGCGGGCTACGTCGATCCGGGCTGGAAGGGCAACCTGACCCTCGAGCTGTCGAACGTCGCCAACCTGCCGATCGCCCTGTACTTCGGGATGAAGATCGGCCAGATCAGCTACTTCCGGATGTCGAGCCCGGTCGATCGGCCGTACGGCAGCCCGGAGCTCGGCTCGAAGTACCAGGGCCAGTCCGAGCCGACGGCGTCGGCCTTCCACCGCGACTTCGGCGCGGGCGGGACCGGCGCCGGTTCACACGCCCCGCAGCCCTCGAAGGCGAGCCAGGCGGAGGGCTGACGGCCCTCCGATCGGCGGACGACCGACACGATGGCAATCAACGATGCGGTCGACTGGGCTGCCGACCTGGGTGGCGGCACGCGGGTCGCCCTGATCCAGGCGGGGACCTTCCGGTCCGATGCCGGGGCGCTGTTCGGGCCGGTGCCGCGGATCCTGTGGGATCGCCTCGTGACCGAGGAGATCGACCACGACCACCGCCTCCTCCAGGCACTCAACTGCCTCCTCGTCGAGACGCCCGCGGGCCGCGTCCTGATCGAGACGGGCATCGGCGAGCGCGTCACGGACAAGGTCCGCGAGATGCGCGGCTACCTCGGCGAGCCGATCGTCCCGGCCCTGCACGCGGCGGGCTTCGATCCGGCCACGGTCGACGTCGTGGCGATGAGCCACCTCCATTTCGATCACGCCGGCGGGCTCCTGCTGGCGAGCGGTGAGAAGGCCTTCCCGCGGGCCCGGATCGTGGCCCAGCGGGCCGAGTGGGACATCGCCCTCGACGACAACAGCCGGATCGTCGCCTCGTACGACCAGCCGGAGATCCGGCTCGTTCGAGCGTGGGGCGAGGAGGGCTGGGTCGACGGCGAGGTCGAGCTGCTGCCCGGGGTCAGCGTCCGCCGCACGGGCGGTCACTCGAAGGGCCACCAGGCGATCGTGGTTCGCGGCACCGGCGCGGGCGCCACGACGCTGGCCTTCTTCGGCGACCTCGGCATGCGGCCGTGGAGCGCGAACCCGCGCTGGGTGACTGCCTTCGACGACTTTCCGCTGGACTCGGTCGAGGTCAAGGGCGAGCTGTTCGCGCGCGCCGCGGCCGATGGCTGGCTGGTGGCCCTGAGCCACGAGCCGCTGACCCCGATCGGGCGGCTGTCGCCGGATCGCGACCGCTATCGGTTCGAGCCCCTGTAGCGCGCGACTCGTCCGCTGAGGAGGCACCCTCGGGTCGCAGCTCGACGGCGTCCTCGTCCCACGCGAGGCTCGGCCAGCCCTGGGCGATCTCGATCGCGGTCGCCTCGTCCGGCGCCTCGATGACGATGAACCCGCCGATGCCTTCCTTCGTCTCCAGGAACGGCCCGTCGGTCACCAGATGGCGGCGGATCGTCTTCGCGTCTCGCGCGAAGCCCAGCTCGGCGCCGCCCTTGATCCGGCCGCGGGCGGCGTGCTCCCGGAACCACGCCTCGATCGCCTCGATCTCGCGGCGACGCTCGTCGCCCGAGGCCCGCTCCCACCAGTCGCTGTGGGCCCGGCTCGGGAAGGTCATCATCACGTAGCGCATCGAGCCTCCTCGCGAAGAGTTCGCGGCGGCGCGCTCGGCCGCCCCAACCCTCGACGCTCGCCGGCCGCCGGATTCGACAATTCGCGGGCGGTCAGGCCGGTCACGCGGGCCAACCCTATGCCGGCGGACCGCTCGCGCCAGGCGCTGCCGAGGGCGGCAGCCCCAGCAGGCCTTCCACGATCGAGGCCGCCGCGGCATCGTCGAGCGGGCCGTTCACGATCCGGCGGATGACGCCCTGCTGGTCGATGAAGAACTGGGTCGGCAGCGCGAATCCCCGGTAGCGGTTGAAGACGTCGCCGGTGAGGTCGGCCCCGATGCGATAGCCGAGCCCGTACGTCTGGACGTAGCGCTGTCCGTCGGCGACCGTCTGCTGGACCTGGACCCCGATGATCGCCAGGCCGGCGGCGCGGTAGGCCTGGTCCATCGTCCGGAGCATCGGCGTCTCCTGCTGGCACGGGCTGCACCAGCTGGTCCAGAAGTTGAGCCACACGACCTTGCCGCGGAGGTCCGCGAGACGGATCGGTTGGCCGTCCAGGTCCGCGAGCTGGAACGACGTGCCGTCCGGGCGCGTGCCCGACAGCTCGGGCGCCAGGGATCCGACCGCGAGCCCCGGGACCGGGCTGCTCAGGAGGTAGGCGCTGGGTTCCGGACCGGGCAGGCCGGGGGCGATCGTGCCCAGCGGCTGCACGGCGAGGGTCAGGGCAAGCGCGCCGGCCACGACGACACCGATCGCCGCGGTCACCTGGCGGAGGCTGAACGGACCGACGCCGAGCCGCCGCGCCGGCCGCGGCCCGATCGGTCCGATGACGACCTCCGAGCGTCGCTCGCCGGTTGGCTCCGAAGCCGGCTCGGCCGCGGCGGGGTCCAGCGCCGCCTCGGGGTCGGCTTCGTCGGCGCGGCGCATCGCACCGATCTGGGTCGTCCGGCGGGACGGCGGCGTGGCCGACACGCTCAGATCGCCGTGTTGAACTGGAAGTACTGCGGCAGCAGCGCCAGCCAGTCGAACAGCATCGCGACGCCGATCAGGACGACCAGCGCGCCGCCGACGGCCGACACGAGGCGGCCGCGGCGCACCAGCGGCGCGAGCAGGCCCGGCGCCCGGTCGTACACGGCGGCGATCGCCAGGAACGGCACGCCGAGGCCGGCCGTGTAGGCCGCGAGCAGGATGCCGCCCTGGAGCGTGGAGCCGCTCGTGGCGGCAAGCGTGAGGATCCCGCCCAGGATGATGCCGATGCACGGCGTCCACCCGATCGCGAAGATCGCCCCGAGCCCGAACGACGCCAGCCAGCCGCCGCGTGTGCCCACGAGCCGGCCGCCGAGCCGGTCCCCAAGCGACCGCCGGCCGCCGGGCGTGGGGCCGCCAAGCGCGATCGTCCCCGTGGCGGCGGCGAGGCCGCCGGCGGCCCCGGCCTCGAGCGGGCGCCAGGTCCGGTCGAGCGACGGGATTCGAAGGACCCCCGCAAGGTTCAGGCCCAGCAGGATCAGCACCACGCCCCCGATCTGGCGGAGGGGCCCGATGTAGTCGAACAGGGGCCCCGCGGCGAACGTCGCCGTGACGCCGAGGAACGTGAAGACCAGCCCGAAGCCCACGACGAACGCAATCGCGTGGCGGATGGCCGCCCAGCGCGACGGGGCCACCGTCCCTTCCGATCGGCCCACGACCGCCGCAGCGGTCAGCTGCCCGAGATACGCCGGCACGAGTGGCAGGACGCACGGCGACAGGAAGCTGAGCAGGCCTGCGCCGATCGCGACCGCGATCGTCAGGCTCCCATCGGTCATGCTCGAGTCCGACTCACACCACGGTCCGGTCGAGCTCGTCCGACAGGATCCGGCGAAGCTTGGCGACGCTGACGTACAGCTCGAGGCGCCGGTCGCCCAGCTCGACGACGGGGATTCGCTCGAGATACGCCCGATGCCACTCGTCGTCGGTCTCGATGTTCCGTTCGACCAGATGCGGGTTGGGCAATCCCTGGGCGGCGCGCTCCTCCAGCGCGATCTGGATCGCCTCGCGCGCCTCTTCGCACAGATGGCAGCCAGGGCGCGCGTACAGGACCAGGTCAACCGGGGAAGTCACGTCGCGATCGTACTCCGAGCGGCTTCGAGGCCCGATCCCGGGCCTGGGGCCGCCGATGCAGCGGCGTACGATTGCCGGAGCGCGCCCCCGTAGCTCAGTGGATAGAGCGCGGCCGTCCTAAGGCCGGCGTCGGCGGTTCGAATCCGTCCGGGGGCGCCAGCCCCGCATCCGCGCCGAGAGAACCGTCCGGGATAATCGTCCGGGGTATCCGTCATTGATGACGGTGCATCGGCTTCCTAGCGTCGCACCGCAACCACGATGAGGTGCCGGATGTCGCCCGCCCATCACGCCCGAGCTCGGCGTCGCTCCTGGCTGGACCGACGCGGGCGGGCCATCGGCGCCCTGGTCGCCGGGCTCATCGCCGTGGGCGTGCAGGTCGCTCCCGTGGCGGCCGCGATCCTGCAGGCGCAGATCACCGTCTCGTTCGGGGCGACGTATCTCCCGATCAATGGCGTCGCGTCGATGTCCTTCACGATCCACAACCCGAACCCGATCTCGGGCTTGGGCAGCATCGGCTTCACGGACACGTTTCCCGCGGGCCTGCAGCTCGACCTGGGTGGCTCGCCGATCAACGGCTGCGGCGGCTCCTTGACCTCGTTGAACGGGACGTCGGTGACGTTGAGCGGGGCGAGCCTCGCGGCCAGCGGGTCGTGCTCGATCACGGGCTACACGGTGAAGGACACCGTCTACGGCCAGCTGGACAACTCCGTCACGGTCACGTCCCAGGCAGGCACCGGCAACACGAGCACCGCGAGCCTGATCGTCGCCCACCCACCGACCGCGGGCGCCGTCAACTTCCTGGGGGCTTCGGGCACCATCGGCTGGGTGACCGCGGGTTCGACGGCCACGCTTGATGTGGGATTCGAGAACCCCAATACCTTCACGTCGCTGTCAGGCGTGGGCTTCAGCGCCACGCTCCCGGCTGGCTTGACGATCGCCAGCCCGAACGGTCTCGTGGTCGGCGGCGCGTGCTCGGCCGGGGAGGTCAGCGCCGTGGCCGGGGGCCACACGCTCGCGGTCACCGGCGTCACCCTGGCGGCGAACAACGGCGATCCCGTGAACCCAGACCCGGCCCAGCTCTGCGGCCTCGACGTCAAGGTTGTCGCGAGCGGCAACGGACCACGGGTGGTCAGCACCGGACCGATCGCGTCGACGGAGGCCGGCGCAGGCACCGCCGCTACAGGGACCTTGTCCGTGTTCGCGCCGGGCGCCCGGATCTACTGGAGCACGTACGGCGCCGGGGGCCTCGGCGGCGTCGACTTCGCACGACTGAATGGCACCGTCGGTGCGAAGCTCCAGCAGTCGCCCGACGGAAGCTGCTGCTACGAAGGCACCGCAATCGACGCCGCGAGCGGTCGCGTCTACGGCACGGACTTCTCCAACGCCACGATGCCCTGGATCGCGCTCGACGACTCGGCGAAGGGATCGGTCAGCCTGAGTGGCAGCGGCGCCATCGGAAACAACGGCCCCGCGATCGACCCGGTCGCAAAGCGGCTGTATTGGGCCGGCTGGGAATCCCAGACGATCTCCTACGTGGACTACGGCTCCGCGAGCGCCGGCGTGCTGTACCAGAGTGGTGACGGCAACGGTGCCACGATCGGCAATCCCACCGGCGTCGCGATCGACACGACGGCCAAGCGCATCTACTGGGCCAACTCGTCGGGCGGCCATCCGATCTCGTACGCCAACCTGGATGGCTCGGGCAACGGCCACGACCTGTCCGTCACGGGCGCCAGCAACAGCTCGCCCCAGGGACTCATCGTCGACCATGCCGACGGGCTGGTGTTCTGGGCCAACCTCGGCACGAACAAGATCTCGTATGCCCACGTCAATGGCTCGGGCGGGGGAGACCTCGACACCACCGGCGCGTCGGTCGCGGGGCCGGCGGGCTTGGCGTTCGACCCCACGACGCGGCGCCTGTGGTGGGGCAACTTCGACAGCACGTCCGTCGCCAGCGTGCAGCTCGATGCCACCGGGACCGTCGCGTCGGACGGCATGACCCTGGCGACGCCGGGCATCACACCGGTCGACGCCGTCTATCCGTCGCTGCTCGAGCCGCCCCACGCGTCGGCCGGGCCGAAGGTCACGGGCTCCGGGGCCGCCGGCGTCAAGCTGAGCTGCTCCAAGGGGACCTGGTCCGGCGACAACCTCGGCGAGAACTTCTATCGGACGCCGAAGTCGTTCGCGTACCACTGGCAGAACGGTGGCACCACGATCAGCGGAGCGACGGCCAGCACGTACACGCCCTCCGCGGCGGGCCAGTACACGTGCTCCGTGACGGCCACGAACGCGGCCGGCCACACCACCAGCGCCAAGAGCAACGTCGCCGATGCCGTGGCCCCGACGGTCTCGGCCCCGACGGCCATCCCGGCGGCCGGGTCGCCCATCGGCACGACGATCCCGGTGAAGCTCACCTGGACCGGCACCGACGCAGGCTCCGGCGTCGACCACTACGAGGTCTGGCTCTCGACCAACGGCGCGGCCTACGTCAAGCTCGCCAGCCCGACCAGCCCCGCCTACACCACC
>DASXQE010000094.1:0-3303 GCA_036493155.1 Candidatus Limnocylindrales bacterium
GGCCTGGAAGCGATTCTCGGCTGGCCCTCGGCCGCCGCGATGCGCTTCTCCGAGCCGTCGATCCCGACCGTCCTGCGGCAGCTCGCGGAGCGCGGCGTCGATCGCGTCGCGGCGATCATCCTCTCGCCGCAGTTCTCGCCGCTGCTGATGGGCGGCTACGAGCGGGCGATCGAGGGGGCGCGCGCGGCGATCGGTCCGGGCGCTCCCGAGGCGGTGGTCGCTGGCGCATGGCATCTGGAGCCGGCGTTCGTCGGGGGCCTCGGGGCGCGCATCCGCACCGGCATCGCCAACGCCGAGCAGCGCGACGGCATGCGGCCGGCGGTGCTCCTGACCGCGCATTCCCTGCCGCTGCGGGTCGCGCGGGAGGAGCCCGGCTACCTCGACCAGCTCGAGGCGACGGCGCTGGCCGTCGCGGCCGCGGCCGGGCTGGCCCGCGACGGGTGGACCTTCTGCTGGCAGAGCGCCGGCCACGAGCCGGGCGAATGGATGAAGCCGGACTTCGCCGACCTGATGCCAGGCTTCGCCGCGGCGGGCAAGCGCGCGGTCCTCGTGGCGCCCGTCCAGTTCCTGGCCGACCATCTCGAGACGCTCTACGACATCGATGTCGGGGCGCGGGAGCAGGCCGAGGCGAGCGGCCTGCGATTCGAACGGGTCCAGTCGCTCAACGACGCCCCCGAGCTGGCAGCGGCACTCGCGGCCGTCGCCCGCCGGACGCTCGCGACGGTTGGCGAGCCCGCTGGCGCGCCGGCCTAGCGCGACGCCGCCCGCAGCGGCGACGGAGGCGCCGGCGCGCGATGCGTTCGCGCCGGTGCCGCTCGTGACCCCGGCGCGGCGGTCGCGGATCCGGCGCCGGGTCCTGGCCTGGTACGCGGCCCGCGGCCGGCCGCTGGCGTTCCGGCGCACGACCGATCCGTGGCTGGTCCTCGTCTCCGAGGTGATGGCCCAGCAGACCCAGGCTGCTCGCGCGGCCGACGCCTGGGAGCGGTTCACCGCGCGGTGGCCAACCCCCGGCGCCCTCGCCGAGGCCGCGACCGCCGACGTCCTGCGCGAATGGCGCGGCCTCGGCTACAACCGCCGCGCGGTGGCCCTCCAGCGGGCCGCCCGGGCCATCGTGGCCGAGCACGGCGGCCGCGTGCCGGACGACCTGCGGGCGCTCGGTCGCCTTCCTGGCATCGGGCCGTATTCGGCCCGGGCCGTCGCGGCCCTGGCGTTCGGGCGCCGGGTCGGCGCCGTCGACACGAACGTCCGGCGGGTCCTCGGGCGAGCGTTCTTCGGCACCCGGACGCCGCACGCAGCCGCGCTCCAAGTCTTGGCGGACGCGCTCGTGCCGGCCCGCCAGCCGGGCGTCTGGACCCACGCGCTCATGGACGTCGGGGCCACGGTGTGCCGGATCCGGGAGCCGCGCTGCGCGGCGTGCCCGCTACAGAGCTGGTGCGTCTACACGCGCCTGACGCCGCCGGCCTTCGACGTCATCGAGCGCTCCCGCGTGGTCGGCCCGCCCGCCGCCCGCTTCGAGGCGACGTCTCGGTGGCTGCGCGGGCGGCTCCTCGATCGGCTTCGCGAGGCCGGTGAGGCGAGATGGGTGACGGTCACCGGGCCGATCGGCCAGCACGACACGGCCGCGATCGCCGTTGCGCTCGATGCGATGGCCCGGGACGGGCTCGTGGAGCTCGGCGCCGAGCCGGCCACGGCCCGCCTGCCGGTCGGCGAGGTCGCTACGCTTCGAGCGTGAGCCTCCCCGCCCAGCACGATCGCGAGCGCGCTGCGGTGCCGCTGCCGGCCGACGATCCGGAGCTGGCTTCGCTCGACCTGCGGGGCCTGCGCCGACGTTGGGCGGACGCCGCGTCGCGGCTGCCGATCGGCGCGGAGCAGATGGCGGGCGCGGATCGGCGGGCCCAGGCGATGGGCATTCCCGGCCAGCGGCTCATGGAGCACGCCGGCGCGGCGGTCGGCGCCGCCGTGAAGGCCCTCGCCGACGCGACGGGCCGCGCGGCCAAGGGCCCGATCCTCATCCTGGCGGGCCCCGGCAACAACGGCGGCGACGGTCTCGTGGCCGCGCGCTGGCTCGGCCGCGCAGGGGTCGAGGTGGCCGTGGCCCTGGTCGCCACGACCCCGCGCCCGACGACGCCCGATGCCGGTCGAAACTGGGACCGGCTCGATCGCCAGCCCCACGTCCAGCGGCTCCATGCCGGCTCCGCCAGGGAGCTGGCGATGCTCGGCCAGGACATCGGCAAGAGCAGCGTGGTCGTGGACGCCCTCCTGGGCACCGGCGTGCGCGGTGCGCTCCGTGACCCCATCCGGGCCGCCGTCGAGGTCATCGCCCGGGCCCGAGCCGCGGGCGTCCCGGTCGTCGCGGTGGACGCCCCGACCGCGCTCGACCTGTCCTCGGGCGACCCATCCGAGCCGGTGGTCCAGGCCGACCTGACCGTGACGTTCCATCGACCCAAGACCGGGCTGCTGACGCGGCGCGGCAGCGCGCTGGCCGGCAAGGTGCTGGTGGCGCCGATCGGGATCCCAGTGGAGGCGGACCGTGGCTGAGGCACATCGTGACGGGGGACATCGTGGCTGACGAGCGCCGCATCGGCGGTCGCGAGGTCATCGTCGTGGCCGTCGTGGCGGTCGCGATCGTCCTCGGGATCGAGATCGTCACCAGCCTCGTCCCCGCGGCCCGCGATGCCCTCGCCGGCGCGCCGATCCTCATCGCGGTCCTCGTGGTCGGCACCGTGGCGATGCTGTGGGCGATCGCAACCCACCGAACGCCCGACGTCTGACGGTGCCCAACGCCGAGCGCGCCGGGACGCTGGCGAACGCCGAGCGCGCCGGGACGCTGGCCCGTCTCGGCGGCGAGCCATTCGAACTGCTGATCGTCGGCGGCGGCATCGTCGGTACGGGGGCCCTCCTGGATGCCGCGTCGCGCGGCCTGACGGCCGCGCTCGTCGAGCAGCACGACATCGCCTCGGGCACGTCCGGCCGGTCCTCGAGGCTCATCCACGGCGGCCTGCGCTACCTCGAGCAGCTTCACTTCGGCCTGGTCGCCGAGGCGCTTGCCGAGCGCTCGCGGCTGCTGCAGCTCGCGCCCCATCTCGTCAGCCTCGAGCCGTTCCTGTTCCCGGTGTACGGGATCCCGCTGCTCCACCAGGGCTTCTACGGATCGGGGATCTTCCTGTACGACCTGCTCGGGGCACGGAAGGACGGCGGGTTCTCGCGGCACCTTCGGCCCGGTGGCGCGCTGGCGTTCGCGCCCGACCTCCGCCGCGAGGGGCTCACGGGTGGGATCGTCTACCACGACGGGGTCGAGGACGA
>DASXQE010000095.1:0-9335 GCA_036493155.1 Candidatus Limnocylindrales bacterium
GAACGAGGGCTGCTGCACGACGATGAGCGCTGCCCCGAGCCCGAGGAGGCCGGCACCGAGCACGGCCGCGTGGCGGAGCGTCGTTCGGGCGTCGCCTGATCGCCGGATCGCGCGCCCGAGGACGGCCCCGCCGAGCGGGAAGGCCAGCCACGGCACGACCGCGTAGAAGACGTTGTCGGCGAGCCCGATGAAGGGCGTCAGCGGGCCGTCGATGAGCGCGATCCCGGAGGTCCAGCCGCGGACCAGCGGCGCGACGAGGCCCAGCCCGACCGCACCGACCAGCCACCACGGCCCGGGCTCACCGCGTGTCCGCAGCAGCGCGATGACCACGAGCGACAACCCGACGACGTGATGCAGGTCGACCGAGGTCAGCAGCGACCACGGCGTGATCGGCGCGACGCGGTCGAGCGTGATGGCCCCTGCGGCGAGGCCCAGCGTCAGCGGCAGGAACCCGCGCAGGACGTTGAGCAGGTAGCCCAGGAAGACCAGCCACAGCCCGCGGATGACCAGCGCCGTGTGGCTGGCGCCGCGGGACAGCCCGAGGGACGCGCCCATGAGGAACAGGAATGTCGGCGTGGCGGTCGGTCCGGCCGGGTAGCTGATCAGCCGCCCGAGGAGGCTGTCCGATGCCTGGGGCGAGCCCCAGTTCCACAGGACGTGGACCAGGATCATGAAGAAGACCGCGAGGCCGGCGGCGAGGTCGAAGGCCCGGACGCGCTCGCGGGCCGACAGCCCGGTGACGGCGTGGATGGTGTCGGTCGCCCCGTCCGGCATCGTGGCGGATTGTAGGAACCCAGGTCCAGCGGCCGGCCGCGCGCCGTCGCCCCGTCCGGGCCGCCCCGCTAGCGCGCCTCGGCCTGCTCGCGCTCGAAGGCCCGGCCGCGCTCCCGCTCGCGCTCGTGCTTGGCGAGGAGGCGCTTCCGGAGGCGGATGGACTTCGGCGTCACCTCCACCAGCTCGTCCTCGGCGATGAACTCGAGGGCGCTCTCGAGCGTGAGCGGCCGCGGCGGCGTCAGGCGCAGGGCCTCGTCGTGGGCGTGGGTCCGGATGTTGGTGAGCTTCTTCTCCTTCGTGGCGTTGACGTCCATGTCGCCGGACCGGGCGTTCTCGCCGACGATCATCCCCTCGTACGTCTCGACGCCCGCGCCGACGAACAGGTCGCTGCGCTCCTGGAGGTTGAACAGGCCGTACGCGTTCGTCGTGCCGGCCCGGTCGCTGACGAGGACGCCGTTGGTCCGATGGGTCACCTCGCCGGCCCACGGGCCGTAGCCCTCGCCGATCTGGTGCAGCAGCGCCGTGCCGCGCGTCTCGGTCAGGAGCTGGCCGCGATAGCCGATCAGGCCGCGGACCGGCAGCACGTACTCCAGGCGGACGCGACCGTCCGCATCGTTCGACATCTGCTCGAGCCGGCCCTTCCGGCCGGCGAGTGCGGCCTGCACGCCCCCGATGAAGTCCGGCGGGATGTCGACCGTGATCCGCTCGTATGGCTCCAGCACGCCGTCGGCGCTGTCGCGCAGGATCACCTCCGGTCGCGAGGCGGTCAGCTCGTAGCCCTCGCGCCGCATCTGCTCGATCAGGACGGCCAGCTGGAGCTCGCCGCGGCCACGGACTTCGAAGCTGTCGCCGGACGCGGTCGGGTAGACCTCGATCGAGACGTTGCCGAGGACCTCGCGGTCCAGGCGGGCCTTGATCTGGCGCGAGGTGACGTACTTCCCTTCCCGTCCCGAGAGTGGCGACGTGTTGACGCCGAAGGTCATCCGCAGGGTCGGCGCGTCGACGTCGAGACGCGCCAGCGGCCGCGGATCGGCTGGATCCGTGATCGTGTCGCCGATGGTCACGTCCGGGAGCCCCGCCAGCGAGACGATGTCCCCCGCGGACGCCTCGGCGATGTCGATGCGGTCGATGCCCTTGGCCGTCTGGAGGCTGGTGACGGTGCCGCTGAGCGTCACGGTCCGGCCCGGCTCGACGACGCCCGCGGTGTCGTCGCTCTCCTCGCGCACGACGACGATCCGCTGGCCCACCCGGATCGCGCCGTTCCGGATCCGGCCGACGGCCATCCGCCCGACGTAGTCGTTCGCGGACAGGTTGGTCACCAGCAGCTGGAGCGGATGGCCGGGGACGTACGTCGGCGCCGGGGTCACGCTGACCAGCAGGTCCAGGAGCGGCCGCAGGTCGGTCCCCGGGACCGCGAGGTCGAGTGTCGCCGTGCCCGCCTTGGCGTTGGTGTAGACGACCGGGAACTCGATCTGGTCGTCGTTGGCCCCGAGGTCGATGAAGAGCTCGTAGACGGCATCCAGGACGTCCGCCGGTCGAGCGTCGGCCCGGTCGATCTTGTTGATCGCGACCACGACCGGCAGCCGGCGGGCCATGGCCTTCTGGAGCACGTAGCGGGTCTGCGGCAGCGGGCCCTCCGCCGCGTCCACGAGCAGCAGGACGCTGTCGACCATGAGCAGGGATCGCTCGACCTCGCCGCCGAAGTCTGCGTGCCCCGGCGTGTCGACGATGTTCAGGTGGACGCCGTCGTGCTCCACGGTCGTCTGCTTGGCGAGGATCGTGATGCCCTTCTCGCGCTCGAGGTCGCCGGAGTCGAGGACGCGGTCGACGAGCTGCTCATTGGCCCGGAACGTGCCGGTCTGCCGGAGCATCGCGTCGACGAGGGTGGTCTTGCCGTGGTCGACATGGGCGACGATCGCGACGTTCCGGACGTCGTCGCGTAGCGCGAGGCCGGCGTCGGCGGGCGTCGCGTCGGCGGACGCGGCGTCGATGTCGGCAGGCAGCGCGGAGCGGCTGGACGGGTCCATGGGCCGGCGGATTGTCGCACGCCGGCGGCCGGGGTCGGGTCGATCGGCGGTCGGTGGGGTCGGCGCTCAGCCGATGGCGATCCAGCCAATGGGTGTCGACCCGGTCGTCGAGGCTACCTTGGTGAGGTAGATCCGGGCTTTGCCGGTCGCCGGGTAGTTCAGGCGCACGCTGGCCACCGACACGTCGGGGTGGTTGCCCTGGATCGTGGCGAGGACAAAGGCGTTCGGCCCGATGCCGCCAGCCGGGCTGACATCGACGAAGGCCTTGTTCGCCGCGACGATGGCCCGGCCAGCACGACTGAAGAACAGTCGGCCATAGACGGCGAGGGCATTGCCGGCCACCGAGCTGAACTGGCCACCATTGCCGGAGAGCCCGGCCTCGCCGAGGACAGCCGTTCCATCCTCCGACACGCCGTGGACCCCGATGGAGTTCGGCGCCCCGACCAGTCCCAGCACCCCGACGGCACCGAGGCCGAGCCCGACGCCCTGGACACCGTATGTCGGCGCCTCGCCATAGACCCCGGTGTGGGATCCCACGCCTTGGACGCCGGTTCCCGTGTCGCCCGTCGCACGGCCAACGACGCCGTAGCCCAGCTGCCCACTCGCGAGGCTGTTGATGCCAGCTCCCCCGACCGCGTTCGTCCCGATCGCGACGACCTCGGTGTTCGTCTGGAAACCGGGCATCGTCGGGCTGAACGCGCTGAAGACGACGCCGTCGTTGGTGCGGTACAGACGGGTCTCCGCGTCGGCGGCGTTGTCGACCCCGGTCGACATCGTCTTCTGGGTCGCCGCCACGGGCAGCGGTCGACCGAGCATCGCCGCCACCCCGCCGATGAGGGCCCCGACGCCCGCGCCGAGCACGGCGCGCCGGCTTCGCTGGTGTTCGTCGGCCATGATCTCCTCCGTAGCGCCGTGGGCCTGTCGACCCAGGCCCACCATGGGAGGCCGGCGGCGCTGGCGCATCGGGTGATCGCCTAGGTTTGTGCCGCGTGACGCGGTAGGCTCGGCGCGTGACCGTGGCCGCCGTGATCCTCGCCGCCAGCCCCGAATCGGCCCTCGCCGACGCGGACGGCATCGCCGCCGTGCGGCGGATCGCCGACGTGGCCTGGTCGGGCGGCGCGACGCCGATCGTCGTCGTCAGCTTCGATCCGGATGGCGCGGTCGCGGCAGCCCTCGCCGGCGCACCGGTGACCCTCGCCGAGCCGGCCCCCCAGGCCGGCGGCCCCGTTGCCCAGATCCGACGCGGGATCGACGTCGCGGCCGCGGAGGTCCGTGGCACGAGCGGCGCCTTCGTGTGGCCGGCACGTCTCACGTGGGTCGGCGCCGAGACCGTGACCACGATGATCGAGACGCACGGGCTGGATCCCGACTCGATCCTGCGGCCGGCGTATGGCGGGGACGCTGGCTTTCCCGTGCTGGTCCCCATGTCCGCCGTGGCTGGCCTCGACGCGGTCGACGCTGCCCGGATGCCCGACGGGATCATCGACGATCTCGCCGCCAGCGGCGTCAGCGAGCACGCGCTCGAGCTCGGGGATCCGGGCACGGTCCACGACCGCGACACGGCCCGGGCCGACTTGCCGCCGTACGTCGGCCCGACGGAGCCGCCTCGAGCCCACGCGCACGAATGGGGAGCGGCGCTCGCGGACCAGGCCGAGGACCTGCCACTCGAGGGTCCGGCCCTGGCGCCCTACACCCAGGCCGAGGACACCACCGCCTAGCCGCGCGCCTGGGTCAGGCGAATGCCGCCCGGGCCCGATCCCGCAGCCGGCCGACCGGGGCGGTCGCCGCGGCGATGCCGCCGATCACGAGCAGGACGCCGATCAGCTGGTCGATCGAGGGCGTCTCGTCCAGCGCCGGGATGACCCGCGCCAGCACGACCGTCGCGACGGGCTGGGCGAGCAGGATGATCGAGGTCAGCGCCGCCGGCAGGCGCGGCAGCGACACGGAGATCACCAGGTAGCCGATTGACTGCGAGGTGATCCCCACCAGCACCAGCCAGGCGTGGGCCGGCAGGTACGGCACGGGATTCAGCTCGCCGCTGACGATCCCGAACAGCGCCGCGACGACGACCGTCGACGCCGACGCCACGGCAACCGGACCCGCCGGCCGGCGCAGGTCGCGGCCCCCGTGGCGGATGACCAGCAGATAGCCCGAGTACATCACCGCGGCGAACAGGGCGAGCCCGGCGCCGAGCACCGGGTCCGTGCCGTAGGCATCGCTGCCGACGACGCCGGAGATGAGAATCGCGCCCACGAGCACGACGGGCAGGGCCATGACGGCGGCACGCGGCGGCCGCTCCCGCAGCACCGCCCAGGCGAGCAACGGCACGACGACGACCTGCATGTTCGCGATGACCGTCGCGAGACCCGCACCGACGCGATCCACCGCGTGCTGCCACGACAGCAGGTCGGCCCCGAAGAAGACCCCGGCGACAGCGCACAGCAGGAAGAGGTGGCGCGGCATCGGGCCGAATCGGCGTCGCTCGAGCAGGGCCACCGCCGCCAGGATCGGCAGGCCGTACAGGCAGCGGAACACGGTGGCCGTGGCGGGTGAGACCTCGGCAAAGCGGTAGAAGATCCCCGAGAAGGCGATGCACAGGGCTCCGATCAGCGCCGCGAGGCGCGGACGGTCGGCGATCGGCCGGAAGATCGCCAGCGTCGATGTCCCGGCTGCGCCTGTCACGGCTGGGACGCGGTGTCCCGAATCGCCACCGCCCGCGACCAGCGCTCCCGAATCGCCGTGCGCTCGAACCCCTCCCGCTCGTACAGGGCCAGCGCGTGCTCGTTCCGGCTGTTGACCGACAGCGTGACGTTCCGGACGCCGAGCCCTCGGAGCCGCTCGACGCCCCACCGCAGGAGCTCCCGCCCGAGGCCCCGACCCTGGCGGTCGGGCCGGACGCCGATCGTCCAGATCTCGGCATGCGGACCGACGATGCCGTCCTCGCGCTCTGGCTGCGTCGCACAGAACCCGATGAGCTGTCCGGTTGCTTCGTCCTCCACGAGCTCGGTGTCGGCATCGAGGATGGCCGGGTCGGGCGGCCCGTCCGCTGCCTCGATGGGGATCTGCAGGGCGGTCGCGTGCGTGGCAAAGGCCTCATTGAACAGTTCGATCCAGGGGCGGGCGTCGCGGTCCTGCTCGAAGGGTCGCGCAATCACACCGGCGGGCCAGCGCGGCGGCGCCACGGGGCGGCCCTCGGGCAGCTCGAGATCCCACAGGGTGGAGTGGTAGGCGAAGCCCGTCGCCGCAAGGAACGCTTTGCCGACCCGGTCGTCGGGCAGTACGCCCATCAGGACCTCGGGGCGCTGTCGCTCCAGCTCAATGGCCACGGCGGCGTCCATGAGTCGCCTGCCGATCCCTTGCCGCCGTCGATCGGGCTCGACGACGACGACCTTGAACTCGGGCGACACGAACCCGACGAGGCGCTCGCCGTCGGCGCTCGCCGTGGTGGCGACGGCGATGGGACTTGGCGCGAACTCGAACGACTTGAAGAAGAAGGTCGCCTGCGGGTCCGAGGAGCCGAGGAACTCGCCCGCGGCGGCGGCCCGGGCCACGACGGGCTGGAGCGCCGGCATGTCCGCGGACGTCAGCCGCCGGATGCTCACCGCCTGGCCCGCGGACGCGTCGGTCATCGCCGCTCGGGCGTGCCGACGAAGCGCAGGCCGAGCTCGGCGTACTGGGCCGGGTCGGGTGGCGACGGCGCCTCGAGCATGAGGTCGCTGCCGGACTGGGTCTTCGGGAAGGCCATGACCTCGCGGATCGTCGCCTGGTTCGTGAACAGCGCTGCCCAGCGGTCGATGCCGATGGCGATGCCGCCGTGTGGCGGCGGCCCGTACTCGAACGCGGCGAGCATCGCCCCGAACATCGACTCCATCCGCTCGAGGCTATAGCCCTGGAGCGCGAAGCTGCGCTCCAGCAGGTCGCGGCGCCAGATCCGCACGGACCCGCCGCCGAGCTCCCAGCCGTTGAGGACGACGTCGTATTGCATCGCTCGGGCCTGGCCGGCCGGATCCTCGGGCGACGGCCTGGCGGGATCGCCGGACGCCGTGGCGAGCAGCGGCTCGTCCTCCGGGACGACCCCCGAGAACGGGTTGTGGGTCGCGTCCCAGCGGCCGCCGTCCTTGTCCCACTGGTACATCGGGAAGCGGTAGACCCAGGCGTAGGCGAGGACGTTCGGATCGGCCAGGCCGAGCTCCAGGCCGAGCTCGGCGCGCAGCTTGCCCAGGACGTCGTTGGTCGTGGCCGGCTCGTCGGCGACGATCAGGACGAGGTCGCCGGGATTCGCGCCGGCGTGGGCCACGAGCCGCTCCGCGAGGTCGTCACCGAGGAACTTCACGATCGGGCCCTTGACCGAGCCCTCGCCGGAGGATTCCACGGCGAGGTAGGCGAGGCCCTTTGCGCCGTGGCGCTTGGCCCGTTCGGTCAGGGCATCGATGTCGCGCCGGCTGGCACCGCCGAGGCCCGGCGCCACGATGGCCTTCACGAGCCCGCCCGTCGCGAGCGTCTCGTCGAACACCCGGAACCCCGAGGCAGCCGGGACTGGCCGTGCGCCGTCAGCCCCCTCGCCGCCCCGCAGGACGGGACCGAGGTCGACGAGCTCCATGCCGAAGCGCAGGTCCGGCTTGTCGCTGCCGTATCGATCCATCGCCTCCGCGTAGGTCATCCGCGGGAAGGGCGTCTGGAGGATCGGGCGATCCGGCACCACGGACCGGGTCACCTCGATGCACATCCGCTCGACGAAGGCCATCACGGCGGCTTCGTCGACGAAGCTCATCTCGAGGTCCAGCTGGGTGAACTCCGGCTGGCGATCACCGCGGAGGTCCTCGTCGCGGTAGCAGCGCGCGATCTGGAAATAGCGGTCGATGCCCGCGACCATGAGGATCTGCTTGAGCTGCTGCGGGCTCTGCGGCAGGGCGTACACGCCGCCCGGCTGGAGCCGGCTCGGGACGATGAAGTCGCGGGCGCCCTCCGGGGTGGACTTGATCAGCGTCGGCGTCTCGACCTCGATGAAGGCGTTCGCGTGGTGGACCTCGCGGATCGCCTGGACGAGGCGGCTCCGAAGGAGCAGCCGCTCCTGCATCGGGGCGCGGCGGATGTCGAGGTAGCGGTACTTGAGGCGGAGGCTCTCGTCCACGGTCGCGTCCGGATCGTTGACGTAGAACGGCGGCGTCTTCGCCTCGTTGAGGATCTCGACGGTCGCGGCCCGGAGCTCGATCGCGCCGGTGGCGAGCTTGGCGTTCTCCGTGCCCGCGGGTCGCGCCGCGACCTCGCCCGCGACCATGACCACGAACTCGGACCGGACCCGCGCCGCGGTCGCGTGGGCCTCCGGCGACTGGGCCTGGTCGATGACGACCTGGGTGATGCCGTGGCGGTCGCGCAGGTCCAGGAAGATCAGCCCGCCCTGGTCGCGCCGGCGGTTGACCCAGCCGGCAAGGCGCGCCGTCGAGCCGGCATCGGACGCGCGCAGCTGGCCGCAGCTGTGGCTCCGGTAGGCGCTGGAGAGGTCGGGCTGGGGGTCCGTCATGGCTGGCTATCGTATCGGCCCGACCGGCCGCCCCGCCGATCGCTGGCCAGCCGAAGCGCCGCGCAACCCGAGCGGCGTCAGCGCCCGAGCGGCCGGCCTCGCAGCAGCGACACCCGGAACGGCCGCAGCTCGCCTCGCGCGAAGCCTTCCGCGATGGCCGGATCGGCCGCCATGTAGGCCCGCGCCGCCGCCTCGTCCTCGGCCTCGAAGACGCAGATGCCGGTGTTGTCCCGGCCCAGCGTCGGGCCCATGAGCACGACGTTGCCGTCCTCGAAGCGCCGCTTGGCGAGTGCCCAGTGGCGGCCCCACGCCTCCGATTCGGCGTCGGTCATCGTGGCCGCGAAGTCCTCGCGCGGTGGATGGATGAAGTAGATCCACTCGGCCACGACCGGCCTCCCTCAGGCAGTGCTCGCGTATCGTACGGTCCGTGACGGGCATCGACCCCAGCGCGGCACCGCCCTCGGGGCCCGCTCGTCGGATCCTCCGGCTGCTGTCGTTGCCGCGGGCCCAGAGCGCTGGGAGCTACCGGCCCGACATCGATGGCCTTCGGGCGGTCGCGGTCCTCAGCGTCCTCCTCTACCACCTCCACCTGCCGATGGTTCCGGGCGGGTACGTCGGGGTCGACATCTTCTTCGTCATCTCGGGGTTCCTGATCACCCGGAACATCTGGACGGAGATGGGCGCGGGCCACTTCTCGGTTCGGGCGTTCTACCTGCGGCGGATCCGGCGGATCGCGCCGGCGTTCCTCGTGATGGCCGGGGTGACCCTCGTGGTCGGCTGCCTGGTGCTGCTGCCGACCGACCTGGCGAGGCTGGGCGCGGGGACGGCCTCCGCGGCGGTCTCGGCCTCGAACATCTTCTTCTGGCGGACGCTCGACACCGGCTACTTCGCCGACAGCAGCGAGCAGGAGCCGCTGCTGCACACGTGGTCGCTCGGCGTCGAGGAGCAGTTCTACCTGCTCTGGCCGGCGACGCTCCTGCTCCTGACCGTCGTGCTCCGGGGCCGCCGGTGGA
>DASXQE010000096.1:0-15279 GCA_036493155.1 Candidatus Limnocylindrales bacterium
CTGGGCGTTCGGCAGCGTCCGGTCGCGCGCCGACTCCCAGCCGTGGACGAGGAGCACGGCCGGCCCCGGCTCGCCGCCCCGGGCCGGGATCCACCACGCAGCGAGCGGACCCGCATCCGAGTCGATCACCGTGTCCTCGAAGGCCAGGCCGACGGCCGATGGATCGTTGATCGGTGGGCGGGACTTGGGAAAGCCGGCGCGGCGGCGGTACTCGAGGGCGAATCGCCACGCGGCTGCGATCGGGGCGACGACCAGCGCCGCGGTCATGCCCGTTCGACGGCTGGGACGCCGGGCGATGGAGCGGCTGGCTGGGCGAGCGATGGACCGACCGGGGTGGCTGCGTGTCATCGAGTCCACAAGTGAGCGGCCCGAGGCCCGTTCCTGTCAAACGACCCGCCCGATAGAATCGGGACGTGCCGAAACGCGATCCCCACGACGTGCTGGGGGTGCCGCGCGATGCCACCCAGGCGACGATCAAGGCAGCCTGGCGAAAGCTCGCACGCGAGCACCATCCCGACCTCGCCACCGAGAGCCCCGCAGCCGCCGCCGCCGCCACGCGCCGGATGGCCGAGATCAACCGCGCCTACGAGCAGCTGCGCGAGGGCCGCAACGGCCAGGGCATCGGCGGTGCCGCCGCTGGTGCCGGCAGCGCGCGGCGCGGTGCGTGGCCCCCGCGCGAGCGTCCGACGCGCCCGGTCACCGGCCGGGTCGACACGACGGCCACGTTCCGGCCGCGCAACACCACGACGGGCCCCGCGGCGGCCCGCAGCGGGCCCCCGCCGCTGCGCGAGGACCGCCTCCGTCGTGAGCCCCTGCGCGCCTCGCAGCCGACCGGGCCGCTGGCACGGCGTCGCCAGCGCAACTTCCGGCCGCCGGAGCCGCCGAGCCTGCCGGCGGCGCTCGACACGATCATGGCCTTCGGCAAGTTCCACGGTCACACGCTCGGGCAGATCGCGACGTTCGAGCCAACCTACATCGACTGGCTGGCGAGGACGATCGCCCGCGACCCCGACCTCGTGGCCGCGGCGCGGGTCGTCCAGGCCGAGCTCGACGCTCGCGCGGCCGCCCGCTCGGCCGGCGCGGCCGCCCGCTCGGCCGGCGCGCGAGGAGCCTGACATCGCCCTCGGCCGCCTTCCGGCGCTCCTGTGCATCGCCGTCGTCGGGCTGGTGGTTTCCGGCTGCGGCGCGCTGGGCGGCCCGACGTTTGCGCCGGTCGGCGACTGCGTCACGGATGGCCGCGCCCCGGGCGCCTATCCGAGCCTGGAGGCGCTCGTACCGCACGCGATCAACACGCGCCCCGCGACCAGCGTCGACTCGGGCCGCAACTGCTCGGCCGGAGCACTCGGCTCGCTCGCCGGCCACGGCGTCGACGAGCTGCGATTCGCCGGCGCGACCTGGGACGAGGGCGACGGCAACGGCGTGTCCATCGCCATCCTGTCGCTGCCCGACCAGGCCCTGCCCGTCAGCTGGGTCGAGGAGTTCTACCTGGCCGGCGCCCAGAACGGCAAGCACACCGGCAACATCGAGACGAGCCGGCCGACGTATCCCGGCGTGGGGACCGTCTACCGCCTCGACACCCTCAACGACCTGTCGTTCCAGACCGTCATCGTCTGGCCCGACCTGCCGGATGTCCGCGTCGTCATCGTCGCGACGCAGGTCGGGCCGAGCGCCTCGCGCCAGGTCCACGACGCCCGCGTCGCCGAAGCCGTGGGCGCCACGACGCTCGTCGGCGGGCCCTCGCCGGGCTGCGGGTGCTCGCAGGAGCCCGTGCTACCGTCGGCCCCGTGACCGACTGGTCGGAGCGCCGGCGCAGCTGGCGCGTCGAGCGCCTGGATCCGGCCGTCGCCCGGGCCCCCCAGCGCGAGACCGCGTTCGAGACGCTCGGTGAGATCGAGCTCGAGCCGCTCTACGGGCCGTGGTCCTGGGAGGCCGGCCCCGGTGGCGGGACCGGCGGTCCCGGCGGGCCGACGGCGGTCGATCACCACGGCGATCCGCTCCAGGCCGGTCGCTGGGACGACTTCGACCCGGCCAGGGACATCGGCTTCCCGGGCGAGCCACCGTTCACCCGCGGGATCCATCCGTCGGGCTATCGGTCGCGCCTCTGGACGATGCGGATGTTCGCGGGATTCGGTGCCGCCGAAGACACCAACGCCCGGTTCAAGCAGCTCCTCGCGGCCGGCCAGACGGGCCTGTCGATCGCGTACGACATGCCGACGCTGTACGGCTACGACACCGATCAGGGGCCGGCCGAGGGCGAGTTCGGGACGTGCGGCGTCGCCGTCTCGTCGCTGGCGGACATGGAGGTCCTGCTGCATGACCTGCCGCTGGACCGGGTGTCGACGTCGATGACGATCAACTCGCCGGCCGCGCCGATCTGGGCGATGTACATCGTCGCGGCCGAGAAGGCCGGCTTTCCGCGGGCGAGCCTCGAAGGCACGACGCAGAACGACATCCTCAAGGAGTTCGTCGCGCAGAAGGAGTTCCTGTTCCCGCCCGAGCCGTCGATCCGGCTCGTGACCGACACGATCGAGTTCGGGACCCGCGAGCTGCCGCGCTGGAACACGATCTCGATCAGCGGCTACCACATCCGCGAGGCCGGCTCGACCGCGGTCCAGGAGCTGGCCTTCACGATCGCGGACGGCATGGCCTACGTCGAGGATGCCCTCCGTCGCGGCCTGCGGGTGGATGACTTCGCCCCGCGCCTGAGCTTCTTCTTCAACTCCCACAGCGACTTCTTCGAGGAGATCGCGAAGTTCCGGGCGGCCCGCCGGATCTGGTGGAAGCTCATGACCCAGCGCTACCGGGCCGAGAACGAGCGCTCCACGTGGATGCGCTTCCACACCCAGACGGCGGGCGTGTCGCTGACGCCGCAGCAGCCGCTCAACAACCTGACCCGGGTCGCGATCCAGGCGCTGGCCGCAGTCCTCGGCGGCACCCAATCGCTCCACACCGATGCCTACGACGAGGCGCTCGCCGTGCCCACCGCCGAGGCCGCGCTCCTGGCGCTCCGCCAGCAGCACGTCATCGCCGAGGAGACGGGCGTGGCCGGGACGGTCGATCCCCTGGGCGGCTCGTGGTTCGTGGAGAGCCTGACGAACGAGGTCGAGCGCCAGGTCTGGCGCTACCTCGACGAGATCGACCGTCGCGGCGGGATGCTCAAGGCCATCGCCGAGGGCTATCCCCAGCGCGAGATCGCGGACGCGGCCTATCGATTCCAGCGGGCGTTCGACGAAGGCCGCCGCCGGATCGTCGGCGTCAACGCCTACGTCGATGCCAGCGAGGTGACGACCGTGCCCGTCCTGGACGTGCCAGCGGGCTCCTTCGAGCGGCACATGGCCAGGCTGGAGCGGACGCGCCTGGAGCGAGACGCGGCCGCGGTCGAGACCGCGCTCCGCGGGCTACGCGAGAACGCTGCGCGCCCCGGCACGTCGGCCACGAACCTCATGCCCCACTTCATGGCCTGCGCCGCCGCGTACGCGACGCTCGGCGAGCAGTGCGACGCGCTGCGCGGCGTGTTCGGGGAGTACCGCGAGCCCGTCGCGGTCTGAGTGCTGGCGGCCGAGCCGGCCGCGGGCGGAGCCTTCCGGTGGGCCGCGGCGGCGCGCGCGTTGCCGCTCAGCCGCCTGGACGTCCCGGGCGGTGATCGTCACGCCGCCAGCCTGGCGGCCGTGTCGAGCCGTACCATCCGGCCGATGTACACCGATTCGCTCGAGTTCCTCGAGGAGGAGCGCGAGGCCTTCCGGCCCTACGAGGCCCTCGCCGGCCTGACCGACGAGCAGCTCTCGATCGGCTTCGTCGGCCCGGATCGCTGGTCGGGGCGCGACCTGATGGCGCACCTGGTCGCCTGGCAGTCGTACGCCCTGGACGTGGCCCGCGAGCTGGCGGTCAACCAGTCGAGCCCGACCAAGGAGCGCCTCGACCGCGAGTGGGACGCTCGCGGCGACGACATCAACCGCGAGATCCAGGACACCTGGGGCAACCTGCCGATGGACGAGCTGCGTCGCCGCTTCGCGACCCTCCCCGGCGAGCTGCGCGGCTACCTGACGGTCGTGCCGGAGACCCGCTGGCTCAAGAACGCCGACTACCTTCGCTACTTCCTGGACGAGACGATCGACCACTACGCCGACCATGCCCCGGACCTCGAGGCGATCCTCGCGGGACCGCCCGCATGACGGACGACGCGACCATGGCCGAGCGGCTCGAGGCGCTCGTGGCAGCGGCGCCCGCCGAACGGGCCGAGGCGAATGGGATCGTCACCTGGTCGATCGCGGGGCGGCCCTTCGCCGTCCTGGCCGGCACCGCCGTGGAGCTGCGGCTCGACCGCGCGGTCGCCCATGCCGCGACCCGCACGCCGGACACCAGCCCGTCGCACCGTGGCGAGGACTGGGTCCGCTTCGAGCCGGCGGCGCTCGACGGCCACGCCATCGATCGGCTGGAGGCCTGGTTCGCGCTGGCTCGCCGGCGCGCCGCCGACCCGAAGGTCAACTGAGCGCTCCGGGAATCAGCGAAGCGGCCGGATGACCGGCCGCTTCGGGCACTGAGGTTGATTCGGCACCGAGGCCGATCGGCGGCCCGCAGCCGCCGCCCGCTCAGGCGGCGCTGCTGCTCGCGTCCTTGCTCGCCTCGGCGGCCGGGGCGGCGGCGGTGACGTAGCTCGGCAGGCCGAACTGGGCCTCGAGCTGCTCGGCCGGTCGGAACCCGACGACGCCCATGGGCTGCTTCCCGGGCGCGAAGAACGCGATGGTCGGGATGCTCAGGATGTTGAACGCCCGGGACAGGCCGGGGTTGGCATCGACGTCGACCTTGACGACGTCCACGGAGCCTTCGTACTTCGCGGCCAGCTTCTCCATCTCGGGGGCGACGAGCTTGCAGGGCCCGCACCACGCGGCCCAGAAGTCGACGAGCACGGGCTTGTCGTTGTGCAGGACGACGTCCTCGAACGTGGCGTCCGTGGCGCTCTTGATCTCCATCTGCGATGGATCCTTTCTCCCGCTGCGCGGGTCGATGGCCCGGCATGCGCCGGGCAGCCCTAGCGGGCGATGTCCTGGATGAGCTGGTAGGCCCGCAGGACCCGCGGGTCCGACAGGCGATAGAACACGGTGGAGCCTTCGCGCCGGGTGGCGACGAGGCCGGCCGAGCGCAGCACCGCGAGGTGCTGGCTCATGTTCGGGACCTGGCAGCGGACCCTGGCCGAGAGGTCGCTGACCGAGAGCTCGCCATCGGCGAGGGATTCGAGGACGCACAGCCGCTTGGGATCCGCCATCGCCCGGCCGATCACGGCGGCGCGCTGGAAGGCGCGATCCTCGTCGGTGGCCATCTGGGCCGAAGGCCCGTCGGGCCCGACGATCTCGATCGTCGCTGGGTTGGCGGAAACCGTGGACGTGGTCATCGGGAGTCATCGTGTCACGAGTTGCGCAATCGCGCAAGCACCAACCTGGCAGCCCACCTGCCGGGTATCCTCGGGGCGATGGACGTCACCGCCGACTCCGCCAGCCAGCTGGTGTCGCTGGCCGACATCGAAGCGGCCCGCAGCATCATCGCCGGCGCCATCAACCGCACGCCGCTGCTGACCTCCCGCACCGCCGCCCGGCTCCTCCAGGCGGCCCACGGCCTCCGCATCGCGGATGGCCGGCTGTACCTCAAGGCCGAGCACCTCCAGCGCACCGGCTCGTTCAAGCCCCGCGGGATGACCGCCCGCGTGGCCGCCCTGACCGAGGAGCAGCGCCGTCGCGGGATCATCACCTTCTCGGCGGGCAATGCCGCCCAGGGCTACGCCTATGCCGGATCGGCGCTCGGGGTCCCGGTGACCGTCGTGATGCCCGCCGCCGCGAACCCGACGAAGGTGGCCGCGACCAAGGGCTACGGCGCCGAGGTCGTCCTCGAAGGCGCCCACTTCGGCGAGGTCGTGGCGGCGATGGAGCGCATCCGCGACGAGCGGGGCCTGACGCTCTGCCACCCATTCGACGACGCCGAGGTCATCGCGGGTCACGGCAGTGCGGGACTCGAGATCCTCGATGACCTGCCGGACGTCGAGGTCGTCGTCGTGGCGATCGGCGGCGGCGGCCTCATCTCCGGGGTCGCGACCGCCATCCGGGAGCGGCGCCCGGCGGTCCGGGTGTACGGCGTCGAGCCGGTCGGATCCGATGCGATGAGCCGGGCCCTGGCCGCGGGCGCGCCCGAGCAATTCGTGCCGAGCTCCGTCGCGGACGGGCTCAACGCGCCGTTCGCGGGCGAGCGGACCCTGCGAACCGTCCAGCGCTACGTCGAGGACGTCATCCGGCTCGAGGAGGCGACGATCCTCATGGGCCTGCGCTTCGGTCTCGAGCGGCTGAAGCAGGTCCTCGAGCCGGCGGGCGCCGCCGCGCTCGCGGCGGTGCTGGCGAACCGGATCCCGATCCGGGACGGCGAGCGCGTCGCGGTCGTGCTGTCCGGCGGCAACCTGGACCTGACGCGAGCCGGCGAGCTCCTCGCCGCGGCCGACCCGCTGCCGGCATGACGGACCCGATCGGCCCTGCCGGCCCGACTGGCGCCGGCGCGACCCCGGCGCCGGAGCTGCCGGCCCAGCCGGTCATCCTGGCGCCGGGCTACGAGCTCCCGACGGCCCGCCAGGTCGTCGGTCGCGGCCTGCAGCTCGCGTACGACTCGACGCGCGACCTACGGCGGGCCTCGCTGTACGTCGGGCTCGTCATGCTGGCCGTCGCCGGGCCCTTCTTGGTCCTTGGGCTGGTCGACATCCCGCGCTTCGCGGCCTTCCCGCTGGACGATCCACAGTCGATGACGCGAGAGGAGACCCGGCGCTTCCTCGCGCTGTTCGCGCCGCTGTACAGCGCCGGGCTGCTGGCCATCCTCGGGTTCGCTGCGGTGGCGATCGATGCGTCGCTCATGGCCGTCGGGATCCTCGCCGGCCGGGCCGTGGGCAGGCCGCTGCGGCTCCGGGAAGCCCTGCAGCGGGCCCGGCAGGTCTATTGGCGCTATGGCCTCGCGGCGTTTGCCGTGGGGCTCATCTCCGGCTCCATCTCCCTGGCCGTCGAGGCCGCCGATGGTGGCTTCACCCGCCAACCGTCGCTGGGACTGTCGCTCCTGACCTCGTTCGTCGCGACGATCGTCGTCATGCCGTTCAGCTACGTCGCCACCGCGACGGTCATCGGTGACGTGGGGGCCGGCGCGGCCCTCGGTCGCTCGGTCACGCTCGTGCGGGCGCGGCCTCGGCTCGCGGTCGTGGTCGCGGCCTTTGCCTTTGCCGCCGCGGCCCTCCAGACGTTCGGCCTTGGCGCAGCCGTCGGCGTGGTGGAGAACCTCGCCGAGCTCCTGCATCCGTCCCTGGACCTCAACGGCCCGGGCCTCATCGTGGTCGGCCTGCTCGCCGCGGTCGGGCTCGTCGCGCTGGGCAGCCTCGTGCTGACGGTCGCCGCCGTGACCACGGCCCCCCAGGTCGCGGCGTTCCTCGGGCTGACCCACTTCTCCGCCGGCCTCGACCGGGCCCGGCAGGCGACGCCCGAGCCGGATGCTCCGCCGCCGGGGTCCATCGCGCGGCCGGACGACGTGTCGCCCGCGGCAGCCACGGACCTGGAACCGTCCGCCGCGGACCTGGCTCCGTCCGCCGCGGACCTGGCTCCGGACGCCGCCGCGGAGCCGCCGCGAACCTACTGGGACCAGCCGCTCCCCACCAGGCGTCAGCACACCCGCTGGATCACGATCCCGATGATCCTGCTGATCATCCTCGAGATCGTGGCCGCCGCCGTCGGCATCGTCTCGTCGCCCTGAGGGCCGCCGCGCTCCGGCCCTCCCGGTCGGCGTTCGGCCGGCCACGCGCCTCGGGCCGGATCAGCCGGCGCCAAGCTCCTGCAACCGGTCATCGTCGAACCCGAGGTGGTGGGCGAGCTCGTGGATGACGGTCCGGCGGACCTCGTCCTCGAGCCGGGCGGGTTCCGGGAAGTCTTCCTCGAGGGGCAGCCGGAACAGGGAGATGCGGTTCGGGACCATGGCCCAATCGGCGGCCCACTCCGTGCGCGGGACGCCTTCGTAGAGGCCGTACAGGTCGTCGTCGGGCCCGAGCCCGTTCTCGCTGAGCTGCTCCGGCGTGGCCTCGTCCTCGATGACGATCGCGACCTCGGCGAGGGCCCCGCTGAACGGTGGCGGGATGGCCGCGAGCGCGCGGTCCACCAGCTGCTCGAACCGGGCGAGCCGAGCATCGGTCCGATCGTGGCCGCGCGGCGAGCCTCGTCTTCGTTTCGGCACGGCGAGGATCGTATCGCCGGCCCGCCGCTACGATCGGTTCGATGAAGGCCGTCTACACCGACCACCAGCGTGCCCACGAGGTCCGGGACGAGGTCTACCTGGGCGTCCCGATTCCCGCCCACGAGGTGGTCCAGCGGGCCGGCATCATCCGGGGGGCGCTCGTGGCCGATGGTGGCTTCGAGCTCGTGGAGCCCACGGAGCACGGCGAGCTGCCGATCCTGGCGGTCCACGACCAGGGCCTGCTGCGGTTCCTCGAGCAGGCCTGGGCGGAGGTCCGGCGACAGGCCATCGGCCGCCAGTCCCTGGTCGCCGACACGTACCCCAGCCGGGCGATGTTCGAGGGCATGAGCGAGGCCGCCCTCGGCCGGCTGCGCGAACCGGTTGCGATCGGCGGGCGGGCCGGCTGGTGGGGCCTCGACTCGTCGAACCCCATCGTGCCCGGGACGTACGAGGCGGCTCGCTGGGCCGTGGACGTCGCATTGACGGCCGTCGACCTCGTCCTCGGCGGCGAGGGCGCGGTCTACGGGCTGTGCCGCCCGCCCGGCCACCACGCGGCCCGATCGATGGCCGCGGGCTACTGCTTCTTCAACAACGCGGCCATCGCCGCGGAAGCGCTCGTCCGGGCCACCGGCGAGCCGGTCGCGATCCTGGACGTCGATTACCACCACGGCAACGGCACCCAGCAGATCTTTTGGCGCCGCGGCGACGTGCTGTACGCCTCGATCCACGGCGACCCGATGCGGACCTACCCGTTCTTCCTCGGGCACGCCGACGAGGTGGGGGAGGGCGACGGGCTCGGGATGAACCTGAACCTGCCGCTGCCGCCCGAGGCCACCGATGGCCTGTATCTCGAGGCCCTCGACCGGGCCCTCGAGGCCATCGACGCGACGCCGGGCAGCATCGTCGTGGTCTCGCTCGGCTTCGACACCTATCGCGACGACCCGATCGGCGACTTCGCGCTGACCCGCAGCGCCTACCTCGAAGCCGGCCGTCGGGTGGCGGCGCTTGGCCGCCGGCTCGTGATCCTCCAGGAAGGCGGCTACCACCTGCCGTCGCTCGGCAAGAACGCCGTCGCGTGGCTCCGTGGCACGATGGACGCGTCATGACGACCCTGCCGGAGCACGTCCGCAACCTCGTCGACGAGATCGAGACCGAGATCGGCGACGACGGTCGCGCGGCCGCGGACCCGATCGCCGGCAGCGGCGCCCTCAGCGGTCCCGATGGCCCGGTCGAGGAAGCGGTCCGACAGATCCTCCTCGAGGTCGGGGAGGACCCGGCACGAGCCGGGCTGGCCGGCACGCCCGATCGCGTCCACCGGATGTACGCCGAGCTGACCGCCGGCTACCACGTCGATCCGGACCGGCTGATGAACAACGCGATCTTCGAGCAGGCCTACTCGGAGATGGTGGTCGTCAAGGACATCCCGTTCTATTCGCTGTGCGAGCACCACCTCCTGCCGTTCTTCGGGGCCGCCGCCGTGGCCTACATCCCGCGCGGCAAGGTCGTCGGCCTGTCCAAGATCCCGCGGGTCGTCGAGATGTACGCCCGCCGGCTCCAGGTCCAGGAGCGCCTGACCCAGGAGATCGCGGGGTTCATCGATGAGCGGCTGCACCCACAGGGCGTCGGCGTCGTCATCGAGGCGACACACCTCTGCGCCGTCATGCGAGGTATCCGCAAGCCCGGAACCGTCATGACGACGGCAGCGGTCCTCGGCCTCTTCCGGACCCGCGACCGGACCCGGGCCGAGTTCTACAGCCATCTCGAGCGACGGCCGCCCACGCCATAGGGCCGCCGCGTGACAGCGAAGTGCGGGGGAAGTCGATGGATGTCGTGACGGACCAGCCCACGGTCAAGGAGATGCTCGAGCGCCTGGATGACGGCTGGAGTGCCTTCTCCGCCGCCGTCCACCGGCTGCCGGCCGAGCGCCTCGAGGGCCGGCTCGGCGAGAACGCCTGGACCCGCAAGCAGATGCTGGCCCACATCGCGATGTGGCACGACCTGACGATCGATCGCCTCGCGGAACAGGCCGACACCGGCAAGCCGGCCGCGAGCGAGGAGGATGAGGACGGTGTCAACGCGCGCGCCGCGCGGAACGCGGTCGGCCGCACGACCGGCGAGGTCATCCTCGCGCTCGATGAGTCGTTCCGGCGACTGCGGCGCGAGATCGCCCGGCTGTCCAACGAGCAGCTGGCGGCCGACGAATCCTGGGCCGCGTCGGTGATCGCCGCCAACACCTGGCGCCACTACAGCGAGCATCTGCCGGACCTGGACACGCGCTAGCATCGACCGGCCATGCCCGACCGCCCGATCAAGGTCCTGATCGCCAAGCCCGGCCTCGATGGCCATGACCGCGGTGCGAAGGTCCTCGCGCGCGGCCTTCGGGACGAAGGCTTCGAGGTCGTCTACACCGGCCTCCGCCAGACGCCCGAGATGGTGCTCAGCGCCGCGCTCCAGGAGGACGTCGACGTCGTGGGGCTGTCGATCCTGTCCGGTGCGCACATGACCCTGGTGCCGAAGATCGTGAAGCTGCTGCGCGACAACGGCATGGACGACGTGCTGGTGACCGTCGGCGGGATCATCCCCGACGATGACGTCCCGGTCCTGAAGGACGCGGGCGTGGCCGGTGTCTTCGGGCCGGGCACCACGATCGCCGAGGTTGCCGAGTTCCTCCGGGCCAACGCCCGAGCCCGCGTCTGAGCCCGGACGTGCGCGCCGACGCGGACGCGCGCGCGGCCGAGCTGGTGGCGGCGGCGATCGGCGGCAACCGCCTGGCCCTGGCCCGGCTCCTGACCGCGGTCGAGAACCGGACGCCGGTCGCCGAGGCAGCCCTCCGGATCCTCTACCCCAGCGGTGGCCGAGCCCATGTCGTGGGGATCACCGGTCCTCCGGGCGCCGGCAAGTCCACGCTCGTCGCGTCGCTGATCGCGGAGGTCCGGAAGGCCGGGCGGCCGGTCGGGATCATCGCGGTGGATCCGTCCTCACCGATCACCGGCGGGGCGCTGCTCGGCGATCGCGTCCGGATGCAGGCGTATGCCAGTGACCCGGACGTGTTCATTCGCTCGATGGCCTCGCGCGGCCACGCCGGCGGCCTTGCCTCGACCTCGGCCGCGGCTGCGGCCGTGCTGGATGCCGTTGGCTTCGAGCTGATCCTCCTGGAGACGGTCGGCACCGGCCAGAGCGAGGTCGAGGTGGCCGCCTCCGCCGACACCACGGTCGTCCTCGAGGCGCCCGAGATGGGCGATGAGGTCCAGGCCATCAAGGCCGGCCTCCTCGAGGTGGCGGACATCGTGGTCGTGAACAAGGGCGACCGGCCGGGCGCGCAGCGAACGGCCGCCCAGCTCAGGGCCATGCTCAGCGCCGCTGCGAAGGTCGGCCGGGACCGATCGACCGCGCGGCACCATGGAGCCGACCTGCCGCCGGCGCGGGAGCCGTCGGTCTCGGCGCCGCCGGCGACCTCAGCAGCCGCGCCGATCGAGGGCCGGCCACGGCCCAAGCAACCGCAGGTCCTGGTGACGGCCGCCCTCACCGGTGAGGGCATTCCCGAGTTGCTCGCGGCGATCGATGGCCACGCCCAGGCGACCGACGTGTCCACGGCGCAGGCGCGCGCGACGCGCGCCGAGGCACAGGTCTGGGCCATCGTGGGCGACCGCCTCCGCGCTCGGCTCCGCGAACCAGCGCACCGTGGCCCGGTCGACGCGGTGCTTGCAGACGTCGCCGATCACCGCCTCGACCCCTTCGCAGCGGCCGACCGCCTGCTCGCCGAGCTGGAGCGCTGAAGCTCGGTCTCCGCGGGCTCGTTCCCCCTCCGACCGACCGCGAGAAATGCGTCCCGATCGGTCAAACGACCGATGCGACCGGCGAGATGGAGCCGGAGTATCCCCGCAACAGCATTCGGCATACCCCAACCTGTGAGGTCATCCATGGGATTCGCGATGCGCCTGCGGCCGATCGTTCGACGCGTGGCGTCGGCCGGGGCCGCCTGCCTGCTGGCGACGACCGGGGTCATCGCGGCCCCGGTCCCCGCCGCCGCAGCGGCACATGCCGTTCCGTGGCGCTTCGCGACGCTCGTCTCGGCCGATGAGTCGATCGCGGCCTATGACGGGACCGAACACACCGGCGACTACCTCCTTCAGTGCCCCGCCGGGTACATCCCGGTGTCCGGCGGCGTGAAGGCCGGGGCGGGCTCCACGTTGCTTGCACGACTCCTGGAGTCGACGGACACCAACGCCGGCGGCTTCTACCACATCATCCTCATCAACCTGGGCTTTCCCGCGGTGAGCTTCACGATCTCGGCGACCTGCGTGTGGGCCGACGACATCGGCACGATCACGTACGTGAGCGCCGCCTTCACCCGGAGTGCCGGCGGGTGGGCGGGCGGCGAGCTCCTGTGCCCCAACGGCACGACGACATTCAGCGCCTCCGTAGACTGGTCCCTGCACGCCGCTGACCGCACCCTCAACTACAGCCGCCCCGTGACCCGGGGCACCCAGAACGGCGAAGGCTGGTACGTGGCGGGCTATAGCCCCAGCAACGGGGCCACGCTGGGCCTTTCGCTTCGATGCGTGGACCTGTCGCTGCTGACGGGAGAGACCGTGGTGACGTCGGACGGGGACTCCACGGCCGTGGCCAGTTGTGCGAGTGGCGCTCGCCTGCTGAACGGCGGCGTCGGGCCGACGGAAGACGAGGAGAACGCCGCGGTCGACCAGGGCTGGGGCGTCTCCGGGGCGTACGACTACTACCGCTACGCGGCCTTCGGATCCGCCAACGGCGTGACGTTCCGCGACGTCGCGTTGTGCGTGCCATCGAGCACCGCGTCCGCGGAGTTCACCCAGACGCCACCGGCGTTGTCGACGGCGACCAGCGGCTCGATCACGTTCACGGCGTCCGATAGCGCGGGCGAGAGCGTCACGCCGACGTGCTACCTGGATGGCGTGCTCCAGGGTTGCGCCAGCGGCTTCCCGAACAACTTCGGGCCCCTCGCGGAGGGCCCCCATTCCTACGACGTCTACGTCAAGAACCAGTACGGAACGTCGGGCCCGGTCGTCTTCGGCTGGACCATCGATTCGGTTCCGCCCACGATCGTGAAGCACTCGCCGAGTTCGGGGCTCGGCCTGAACGCGCCCGTGACGATCACGTTCTCGGAGCCGGTCCAGGGCGTCGGAATCAGCTCGGTCCTCGTGCATGCCCAGTCGGCCAACGTCGCCGTCAGCGGCAAGACGGCCCGGCCGACCTCCACGACGGCGACGTGGACGCCGACGGCGCCGCTCGTGCCGGGCGAGACCTATCGGTTCTCGATCACGTCGACCGTCCACGACCTCGCCGGCAACCACCTCGCGGCGACGTTCTTCAACGTCCGAGCCGCCACGACCGTGGAGAACACGTCGACGGCGATGCACGAGTACTGGGATCTCGACAGCAGCGCGATCGCCAGCGGCGGCTCGTACATCTCGTCGCGCGTCGCAGGCAGCCGGGCCGACCTCACGTTCACCACGACGGCGGGCCAGACCGTCGGCGTATGGGGTATCCGAGCGCCGAACGGCGGGAACGCCAGGATCTATGTCGACGGGGTCCTGGCATCGAACCCGTCCTTCTATGCCGCAACCACCGCACGCAACGAGGTCTACCTGAGTGGACCGCTGACTGCGGGCAGCCACACCATCTCGATCCGGCCCCTGGGCACCAAGCCATCGGCGTCCAGCGGTGCGTGGGTGGGCATCGACAGCCTCGACGTCGGCGCGACCGTCAACCAGGAGTCGGCCCTCACCCAGCGGTTCCCGAGGGTGACCAACGCCGGCGCGTACGGCAGCTCCTACGACGTCATGCTCCACAAGACCGACACCGACGCAGCGCCGCGGTTCCAGGCGACCGTGGTCGGCACGGGCGTCAAGGTCTATGCCACCGAGACTGCGACCTCGGGCTCCGCCAAGATCTACGTCGATGGCGTCCTGAAGGCCACGGTCAACCTCCACGCCGCGACGACGACGTACCGGGTGCTCGTCTACTCGGGCTCGTTCAGCCTGGGCGTCCACGTCGTCAAGGTGGTGGCGGTCGGCACGAGCAGCGGCAGCGGCTCCGACGTGGGCCTCGACCGGCTCACGGTGACCTGAGGCCCGCCCCGAGGCTACCCTTGCGGCGATGTCGATCGAACGGGTCTTCGTCGCCGGCGCGGGCCTCATGGGCCATGGCATCGGCCAGGTCCATGCGACGATCGGCAAGCACGTCACGCTGTACGAGCCGGACCTGGCGCGGGCGCAGGCCGGGCGCGAGCGAATCGCCGGCAACTACGACCGGGCCGTGGCGAAGGGCCGGATGGACCAGGCGGCGCGTGACGCCGCCCTCGAGCGGATCGAGGCGACCGACTCCATGGCGGGCGTCCGCGACGCGGACATCGTCATCGAGGCCGTGTTCGAGGACCTCGAGGTCAAGCGCGAGCTGTGGCGGGAGCTCGACGAGCTGGCGCCCGAGCGGACGTACTTCGCGAGCAACACGAGCTCGATCTCGATCGATGCCCTCGCCGGGGCGGTCTCGCCGCGGCGCAAGGCCCGGTTCGTCGGGATGCACTTCTTCAGCCCGGTGCCCGTGATGCCGCTGGTCGAGCTGGTTCGCGGCCACGCCACGACGTCCGAGACCGAGGCGGCGATCCGCGGCCTGGCCGACGAGCTCGGCAAGAAGCTGATCGTCTCCGCCGACCGGCCGGGCTTCCTCGTGAATCGGATCCTCATGCCGTTCCTCGCCGAGGCGATGCGGACGTACGAGGAAGGAACCGGGACGCTCGAGGACATCGACACCGGCGCCAAGGTCGGCCTGAACCATCCGATGGGTCCGTTCGAGCTGGCCGACTTCATCGGCCTCGACGTCACGCTCAACGTCATGCAGGTCCAGTACGAGGGCCTCCGGGCCGAGCACATGAAGCCGCCCAGGGTGCTGGTGGACCTCGTGGAGGCCGGCCATCTTGGCCAGAAGACGGGTCGCGGCTTCTACACCTACCCGCGCGAGACCAAGGGCTAGCAAGCGTTCGCCCGGATGGCCACGACGACGGCC
>DASXQE010000097.1:0-30284 GCA_036493155.1 Candidatus Limnocylindrales bacterium
CTCAACGTGTTCGCCTGGTCGCCGATCTCCGGCGACCAGCGCCTCGCGATCGGCCACGAGCGCAAGGGCGAGCGCCGGCCCGCGATCTGGGACGTCGCGACCGGCAAGCTGACCGAGCTCGTGCTGCCGTGGGACCGGCTCACCGAGGTCTCCGACTGGTGGCCCGACGGGTCCGCGGTCCTGCTGGCCGAGCTACGGGACGGCCGGCACCTCCTCCATCGCTACGACCTGGCCGATGGCGCGATCACGACCCTCGCAACCCTGCCGGGGAGCATGACGGGCGCCCGCGTCCGTCCGGATGGCAGCGTCTGGTACCGCATCGCCAACGGCGAGCGGCCGGGCGCGGTGCTCCAGGTCGGGCGCGATGAGCCGGTGCTCGCACTCGATGCGGGCGCGGCCGGCCGGCCGTTCGTGCCGTGGACCTTCACGAACCCGAAGGGCCAGCGGGTCCAGGGCTGGCGGATCGAGCCCGAAGGACCGAAGCCCTGGCCGACCCTCATGCACATCCACGGCGGTCCCACCTCGGTGGATCTCGACCGCTGGGCGCCCGAGATCCAGGCCTACGTCGATGCCGGCTTTCAGGTCGCGCTCGTCAACTACCGCGGCTCGATCGGGTTCGGGGCGGAGTGGCGCGACACCCTCATCGGCAACATCGGCTGGCCGGAGGTCGAGGACATCCTCGCCGGCCTCGACGACCTCGTGGCGCATGGCTGGACCGACCCGAAGCGGGCAGCGATCGCCGGCTGGTCGTGGGGCGGCTACCTGACCCTCCTCATGCACGGCATGCACCCGGATCGGTTCATCACCGGCGTCGCGGGCGTGCCGGTCGGCGACTACGCCGCCGGCTACGAGGACCTCTCGCCGATGCTCCAGGCCTACGACCGGGCCCTCCTCGGTGGCACGCCCGCCGAGGTGCCGGAGCTCATGGCCCAGCGCTCCCCCATCTCGTACGTCGATCGCGTCACGGCGCCGCTGCTCGTCCTCGCCGGCGAGCACGACAGCCGCTGCCCGATCCGCCAGGTCCTGCTCTACACCGACCGCCTCGAGGCCCGCGGCCACGAGCACGAGCTCTACCTGTTCCCCACGGGCCACGCGCCATTCCAGATCGACGAGCGGATCAAGCAGACCGGCGTCGTGCTCGATTTCCTGGCGCGGCGCGTGCCGGGCGTCGAGCGCCTGGCGGGCGTCACGGATGCGACGGCGGGGAGCGGCGGCGGCGTGAGTCGCGCCGCGGCCTCGAGCTAGCGGGCTCCGCGGTCTGCCGCTAGCGGATCGTCGAGCCGAGCGGGATCCCGTCGGAGAGATACACGCCGGTCGGCCCCGACACGACGAGGTCGAACGTCCGGCCGTAGCCGTACGGCAGCCACTCGAGAGCCGTCACGACGCTGCCGTCGACCTCATCGCCGAGATGGAGCGAGCCGAGCGGCCGTCCGTCGCCCAGCGGGTGCCCCGGCGAGGCCGTAACGGTCCGGCCGTCGGCGAGGGTCATGCGAATGACGCGATGGGTTGCGGGGGCGATCGTCGAGCCGGTCGCCGTCACCACGGCCGCCGCGCGCCGGCCGGCGGCATCGACCGTCCACACGACGTCACCGACCCGCACGAGATCCACCGGGATCGCGCCTGACGGTCCGTCGATCGGCGTACCGGCAGCCAGGCAGATCGGGCAGTTCGGCGGACCTGCGGCGGCGGACGAATCGACGCTGATCCGCCCGGTCGTGTCGATGGTGCCCTTCGTCTCGATGCCCGACTGGCCAGTCCCGACCGGCATCGCGAGGTAGTCGAACGCGTAGCGCCCATCGCCGGCGGGATCCAGCGCGATCGTGACGAGCGGCTTCCAGGCCTGATAGATCGCGAGCTTCTGGGCATCGGTGAAGGTCGTGGTCCCGGTCAGGCCGAGCTCGCCGAGGATCGCATTGAAGTTGTCGGCGTCGGCCTGGATATCCCCGAACCGCTCGACTGCCGCCTGGCCCTCGTCGAACGACGGTCGCGCGATCGGGAAGTAGTCCGGATCGCAATACCACCTGGGGCCGAGCTGCTTGACCAATTGAACCCGGAGGTCGCCCTCGGTCAACGCGGCGCCGGGGCTCGGCGACGGTCCGGGCTCGCTCGATCCGGGGCTGCCGCCGGCGCTCGCGCACCCTGCGACGAGGAGGGCCACGACCAGGATCGACGCGAAGCGCTGCAGCATGGCCGGCCGACGCCGCTCGATGGCGGCAAGTTCCATCAGTCGAGCGTGAAGTCGTCCGGTCGCTGGTAGCGCCCGGTGCGTTCCTTCTCGAGCTGCATGAGGACGTCGTTCAGCAGCGACGACGCGCCGAACCGGAACCGATCGGGCGTCATCCACCGTGGGCCGAGCGTCTCGTACAGCACGACCAGGTACTGGATGGCCTCCTTGGCGACCCGGATGCCGCCCGCAGGCTTCATCCCGACGGCGCGACCCGTGGCCTTCTCGAAGTCGCGAATCGCCTCGAGCATGACCAGCGTGACCGGCAGCGTCGCGGCCGGCGTGACCTTGCCGGTCGAGGTCTTGATGAAGTCGGCCCCAGCGGCCATCGCGAGGATCGAGGCCCGCCGGACGTTGTCGAACGTCTCGAGCTCGCCCGTCTCCAGGATCACCTTGAGGTGCGTCTCGCCGCAGGCCTCCTTGACCTCGACGATCTCGTCGAAGACGGTCCCGAAGTCGCCACGGAGGAAGGCGCCGCGATCGATGACCATGTCGATCTCGTCGGCGCCGGCGGCGACAGCCTCCCGCACCTCGGCGACCTTGATCGACCGGAACGACTGGCCCGAGGGAAACGCGGTGGCGACGCTCGCGACCTTCACCGTCGAGCCGCGGAGGGCCTCCTTGCAGTCGGCGATGAGCGTCGGGTAGACGCACACGGCCGCGACCGCGGGGATCGAGGGATCGCCCGGCAGCGGATGCATCGCCTTGGCGCACATCGCCCGGACCTTGCCCGGGGTGTCCTTACCCTCGAGCGTCGTGAGGTCCATCATCCGGATCGCGAGCTCGAGGGCCCAGACCTTCGACTCGCGCTTGATCGAGCGCTTCTTGAGGGCCTCGACCCGGGCGATCGCCCCGACCTGGTCGACCGCGGTGAGCCGCCCGAGGACGCTGCCCAGTGGTCCGGGCCGGCCCCCGGCCCAGGCACGGACCAGCTCGCTCGCGCGCTCGCGGGTCAGGGTGTCCGGCTGGGTCGCCATGGGACGGCGAGGATACAACGCGCCATCGGCGGGACCGCTGCGGCCCCCCGGCGCCACCGAGGCCCAGGGCCCCCGACTGGCTAGTGGCCGTGCCGCGTCTTCGGCAGCGGCGGGAGGCCCCGCTTGCCCTTGAGCAGGAACCAGTCGAACCAGGCCTTGACCTGCACCAGGTTCTCGACCCGTCGGTAGGGCGTCCCGGAGCGGGTCAGCTCATGGGTCTCGTCGGGGACGCGCATGAGGCGGACGGGCCGCTTCAGCCGGCGGAGCGTCGCGAACAGCGCCTCGGCCTGGCCAACGGTCGTCCGGATGTCGCGCTCGCTGTGCTGGATCAGGAGCGGCGTGTGGATGTCCCGGGCGTATGCGATCGGCGAGATCTCGCGCCAGTAGGCGGGATCGTCGGCCGGGTACGACCCGAACTCCCATTCGGGCCAGTCCACCCCGGACAGGTCGCCGGTGAGCATGAGCATCGCCATGTCGGCGACGGATCGGGCCGTAAGCGCGGCCTTGAAGCGCTGGTCGTGGCCGACGATCCAGTTCGTGAGGTAGCCGCCGTACGAGCCGCCGGTCACCCCGAGCCGGTCGGCGTCGACCCGGCCATCGGCAACGAACGCGTCCACGATCGCGATGACGTCGCGCATCGGGCCCGGCCCCCAGTCCCGGCGGTTGGCCATGTTGAACTCGAGGCCATAGCCCTCGGAGCCGCGCGGGTTCGAATACATGACCGAGATCCCGCTCGCGGCCAGGACCTGGAACTCCCAGAAGGGTGTCCAGCCGTAGAGCGTGTGCGGGCCGCCGTGGATCTCGAGGACCGCTGGCTGCCGGCCCGGTCCCGCCGGGACGAGCCAGCCCTGGACCTTGCGGCCATCGACCTCGACCCAGCGCTCGATCGGCTCGCGGAGCTCGATGCCGTCCATCAGGGCCTGGTTGAGCGCGGTCACCGGACGCAGCTCGATCGGGCCCGCGGCACCCTTGGCCAGCTCGCCGACATGGACGTCGGGCGTGGCGGTCCCGGCCGAACGGGTTGCCACGACGCGCAGCCGGCCGTCGGCCAGCGTGACGGCGTCGAAGCCCGAGAGGTAGTGGTGGCCATCGGTCAGGCGCTCGAGGCGGCCGTCCTTGATCGACAGTCGCCAGAGCTGCTGCGATCCCCGGTCCGGAGCGAGGAAGAGCAAGGACTGGCCGTCGGCGGTCGGCACGAGACGCGGCGCCTCGCCCAGGGTGATGTCGCTGTTCATCGTGGAGCCGGGCATCACGTCCATGCCGGCGGTGAGGTTCCTGCCACCCTGGGGATCCGAGCCATCCGCCGGGAACAGCAGGACGTCGTTGCGGAAGAAGACCTCGGGCGCATGGCCGCCGAGAACGGCGATCGTCTTGCCGTCCAGCAACCACGTCGGCGTGCCGTACACCCCGAGCGGATGCGCCGCGATCTCCGTCCGGGCGCCCGTCTTGGCGTCGATGACGAGGACCCGGGATCGGCTGTAGAGGTCGTGGAAGCGGCGTGACCCGGTGACGACCGCGATCCGGGAGCTATCGGGCGACCACGCGATGGCGTTGACCCCGGCTGGCAGGTCGGTCAGGCGGCGCGCCGCGCCGGTCGAGGCATCGACGACCCACAGGTGGCCCGTCCGGTGGGCGATGAAGCCCTCGGAGTTCTCCATGTACCCGAGGCGGTCGAAGAACCGGTAGTCGCTGGCCGGCGGCTCACCGGGCTTGGGCGCCGCGAGCTTGTGGCGGCGCCGGGCATCCTCCTTGCGGTCCTCGGCCACGGACGCCGAGCGCACGGCGAGCCACTTCCCGTCCGGCGACCACTGGTAGCCCTCGGTGCCGCGCGGCAGGTCCGTCAGGCGTCGAGCTTCGCCCGGCCGGTCCATCGGCAGCAGGTGGATCTGGACGACGTCCTCGCGATCCTTGTCGCTGCCCGGCTCCTCCTCGATGACCCCGCGCCGATCGGAGGCGAAGGCCAGCTGCCGGCCGTCCGCCGAGATGCGGCCCTGCCAGTCGCGGCGACCGCCCTGCGTCAGGCGACGCGGCGCCTCGGCAGCCTTGCCCGCGCCCGCGGCGTCGAGGCCGGCGACCCAGATCGAGGTCCGATAGCCGTCGTACGAGGGCCCGACCCGCTGCACCGTGAACGTCGCCTGACCGCCGTCTGGCGAGAGGCGGACGTCGAACGGAATGGCCATGCGATAGAGGTCGTCGGGGCGCGGCGGACGGCGTGACGAGGTCGGCATCGAACTCCCTGCTGGCCCTCGGCGATGGCGGGCACGCGACGCTCGCCGGGCGACGCGGCCGAGTCTAGCGGCTAGGATCGCCGGCGATGCCCGATCAGCTGTCGCTGCGGCTGGACCCGGCGGTCCCGAACCCGCCGGCGACCCTCCGCCCGATGCTGGAGCGGCCGCTGCCGGAGCCGTTCGACTCGCCGGCGCACCTGTTCGAGCCGGTCTGGGGTGGCGTTCGCGCGCTGGCGGTCATCGCGCCGGGAGCCGCCGCCGGGGACGGCGAGGTCACCTTCGTGACCGAGGATGGCGCCACGCTGGCACGGACCCCGGTCGATCTCGCCGGCCTGGCGGCGCGCGTCGCGGCGCGGTCGGCCGTGCTCGATGGGGAGCTGGTCGTGGTCGATCCGGACGGCCGGGTGGATCCCGCTGAGCTGGCCCGCCGGCTGGACGGACAACCCGGCAGGGCGCTCGCCTACCTCGCGTTCGACCTCCTGGACCTCGACGGGACCTCGCTCCTGTCCCAGCCGCTGGAGCGACGTCGGATGGCCCTCCGGCGCGTCCTCCGACCCGGCGACGAGCTGGTCGCGGTGCCGGCGATCGTGACCGAAGGCCGCGCACTGTACGAGGCCGTCTCGGCCCAGGGCCTGGCGGCGGTACGCGCCCGGCAGCGCCAGAGCCCGTACCTCCCGGGCGTCCGGAGCCGCCTGTGGCGGACGATCGCGGTGGTCCCGGCGGAGCGCGCCGAGCGGGTCACGGGCAGCGACGTCCCGGAGGCGTACGTCCGGGAGCCCACCGGCGAAGCACCGGTCCTCGCGCTCATCGCCCGGCTGCCACTGGGCCTCGAGGAGGATTCGGGCCCGAATCAGCCGGCCGGCTGACGCCCGACCGCCCGACCGCTCCGACCGCCCGCCCACCGCGGTCGCGGCCGCGTGCCGGCCCGCCGCGGGCGCGGTCGCGCGCGCCCATGCGCGTCGCGACGCCCGAGGGTCAGACGGGCGGGTTGACCACCGCCCCGACGATCTGGCGCAGGCCGGGCCGCTGTCCGTACAGCAGGACGCCGGCCGAGTAGACCCGGATCGCGAGGACCCCGACGACGAGGATCGCGGCGAGCAGGAACGCGTACGCGGCCAGGACCTCCCAGACCTCGGCCCGCCCGATCGTGAGGCGGGTCAGCATGATGAACGGGCTCCAGAAGGGCACGAACGAGCTGATCCGCGTGATCGTCGAGATGCCACCCGACAGCGCCATGACCGCCTGGAGGTAGCCGGCGATCGCGATCAGGCTCAGCGGCAAGGCCAGGACCTGGAGGTCCTCGGCCCGGCTCACCAGGGAGCCGGCTGCGGCGTAGACCAGCGAATAGAGGACGAAGCCCAGCACCCAGAAGCCGCCGTACGCGGCCAGGAGCGCGGGCGAGATCACGTCGAGGTCGACCCCGAGCGAGCCGCTCGTGCCTAGCACCGCGCCGGCCACGCGGTCCTCGAACAGCAGCGTCAGCAGCGCTGGCACCACGATGCCCACGTATTGCACGAGGCCGGCCAGGCCGATCCCGATGACCTTGCCGACGACGAGCTGCGCAGGTGACGCGGCGCTGATCAGCAGCTCCATGACCCGGCTCGACTTCTCCGCGACGACACCGGCCGCGACCCACATGCCGTAGATGACCAGGGTGATGAAGATCAGGACCACGAAGACGACACCGACGATCCGCCGACTGGCGTACTGGGCCGCATCGACGGCCTGCGCGCCCGCGCTGGCTCCGGCTGCGGCGAGGACGTCGATGCTGGGCATCAGGAACGGCTTCGCCTGATCGGTCCGGTTGCTGTTCGTCCAGTCGAAGATCGAGACCGCCAGCATGGCGACGGTCAGGGTCTGGACCTGGGCGTCACCCATCGATGCCCCGGACACCAACCGGAACCCGATCCGTCCGGAGGCATCGCGCGTGGCCACGACCGCGCCGTCGTAGTGGCCTGCGCTCACGTCCGCATCGACCGGCTCCGTGACCGGGACCCGCACGAACGCGAACGACGGTCGCGACTGGGTGCCACCGGAGGCGTTGAGGATGCCGCTCATGGTCGAGATCGAGAGGCTGGCCAGCTGGTCGTCGGAGGTCGCGACGGCCAGTGTCGAGGTCTGGCCCCGATCCGCCGCCCGGAGCAGCACCGGGAGGAGGGCCACGCCGACGGCAAGCAGCGCCAGCAGGATCGTCGAGACGGTGAACAGGCGGCTGCGGACGCGCTCGCCGAACTCGCGCCTGGCGACGAGCCAGACATTCGGACCGAAGCCGTCGTCGCGCGCGGGTCGCGCCCGGGCGCCGCTCATGCGACGGCCTCCGTGGGGGCGTCCGGCACGACGACCGGCGGCGCGGCGATGTCGGCCGGCCGGCCCACCAGGTCGATGAAGACCTGCTCGAGCGACGGCTCGGCGAGCTCGAAGTGCGTGACCCGCGCCCCCGCGGCGAGCGCCGCGGCCAGGATGGCGTCGGGCTCGACGCCGGCTTCCAGCTCGATCTCGGAGCGCTCGATGCCCGGCCGCAGGACCCGCGCGCCGGCAACGGCCGCGAGCCACGGCAGCCGGTGATCGCCATCGACGGCGAGGAGGACCATCCGGCGGCCGGTCGAGCGCTTCACGTCGCGCAAGCTGCCCGTCGTGACCGTCCGGCCGCGATCGACGATCGCGACCGACTCGCACATCGCCTCGACCGTCTCCATCTGGTGGGTCGACAGGATCACGGTCCGGCCCTGGTCGCGCAGCTCGAGGATCGCCTCGCGCAGCAGCACGATGTTGACCGGGTCGAGGCCGGTGAACGGCTCGTCGAGCAGCAGGACCTCGGGCTCGTGCAGGACGGCGGCCAGGAACTGGACCTTCTGCTGGTTGCCCTTCGACAGCTCCTCGGCCCGGCGATCGGCGAAGTCCGGGACACGGAAGCGGTCAAGCCAGGCTCGGGCACGCGCCCGAGCGATGTCGGTGGGAACCCCCTGGAGCCCGGCGAAGAACGCCAGCTGGTCCAGCACGGTCATCTTCGGGTAGAGGCCGCGCTCCTCGGGCAGGTAGCCCCACGTCCGGCGCGCCAGGGCCCGGCTGTCGACGCCATCCCAGCGCACGGTCCCGGCATCGGCCCGGAGGACGCCGAGGGCGATCCGCATGGTCGTGGTCTTGCCGGCGCCGTTCGAGCCCAGGAAGCCCATGACGTGGCCGCGCGGCGCCTCCATCGCGAGGCCGTCGAGCGCGACGATCCGCCCGAACCGCTTGACCAGGCCCCCGACGACGAGCGACATGCCGGGCCGGAGGATAGCCCGCCGGATCGGCCGCGTCCGCTCGCCGATCGTCCCACGAGGCGCACAATCGGGGCATGACCCTGGACGCCGCACCCGAGCGAACGACGCCCCTCCGGATCCACGCGGACCGGACCGCGGGCACGCTCGACATCGACTGGCAGGACGGCCACCACACGACCTACGGCGCCGAGGCGCTGCGGTGGCTGTGCCCGTGCGCGTATTGCCGCGGCGAGGCCGGCCTGCCCGGCTGGCTGGACACCTCGCCGACGCTCACCGCCGACCAGCTCCGCCTGGTGGACGTCCACCTGATCGGCTCGTACGCGATCGCGCCGGCCTGGGGCGACGGCCACCACACCGGCTTCTATCCCTACCGCCTGCTGCGGGACCGCTGCGACTGCGCGGAGTGCGCGGCCGGGCGGGCCGCCTGAGGCAGGGCGCACCGCCGCACACCAGGAGGTCGCACCGTGATCGTGTCCACCGCGCCGTTCATCGCCGGCCATCGGGTCACCGAGACGAAGGGCCAGACGTTCGGGGTCGTCGTCCGCAGCCGCGGCCTTGCCGGCAACTTCGTGGCCGGCCTGCGGTCGCTCGTCGGCGGCGAGATCCACGAGTACACCCAGCTGCTCGAGGACACCCGCCGCCAGGCCATCGACCGGATGGTCCAGAACGCGACGCTCATGGGCGGCAACGCCGTCATCTCGATGCGCTTCGACAGCAGCGAGCTGGCCCAGACGATGTCGGAGATCGTGGCCTACGGGACCGCGGTCGTCGTCGTGCCCGACGCCGCGGCCGGCCAGGCCCAGGAGTAGGCGGATGGCGGGCGCGATCGTCCGTGCCTGCCTCGTGGGGCTCGGCCTGCTGATCATGCTGGGCGGGATCTGGAGCATCACCCAGCCGGAGATCGGCGCGGCGGGGCTCACGTACGTCGTCATCGGCGGGGCCCTCGTCGTGGCCGTCGCCCTCGAGCGCCAGCGCTATCGCTCGACCACGGCGGAGCTGACCAACGCGCCGGCTGGGCCTGGCGGCGGCGAGACGCCGGGCGCTGCGGTGGATTCGCGCTTCCAGCCCACCGCCGAGGTGTTCGTCGATCCAACGTCCGGCCGTCGCATGCGAGTGCTCGTCGATCCGGCCACCGGGGAACGGCGGTACGTCGCGGAGGCATGAACGAGCCTGTCGAGATCGAGGTCAAGCTTTCCGTCGCCGATCCAGTGTCCCTGCTCCGAGAGCTCGCTCGATTGCCGCCGACACGACTGGCCGGCTTCGGCCGCGAGGGCCGGCTGCGCCGCGTCGTCGTGACGGACCGGTACGTCGACAGCATCGACGGCGCCCTGGCCCGGGTCGGTGCCCGGGCCCGCCTCCGCAGCGGCCCGGGCGGCGTCGTGCTGACGGTCAAGCGCCGCGGCCTGGAGGTGGGCGGCATCACCGAGCGGGTCGAGCTCGAGGGACCCGCGACTGCGGAGCTGGAGCCCCAGGCCTGGCCGTCATCGGCGGCGCGAGCTGCGATCATCGAGGCGGTGGCGGGCGGGACGCTCGTGGAGGTCGTCCGCCTGCGCCAGCGCCGGGCGATCCGGATGCTGCGCCGGGGCGACACGCTGGTCGAGGTCAGCGTCGACCAGCTCGAGGCCCTCGACGGTGACGTGGCGATCGCCAGCCGCTGGGAGCTCGAGGCCGAGCTGAAGGCCGGCGACCGCGGGGCGCTCGCGGAGCTGGCTGGCGCGCTGCGGCGGATCCACGGCGTGGGTCCACCCCTCGGATCCAAGCGGGGCTTCGCGCTCGCGGTGGCGGACGCGACACGCGGCCTCGGCGCACGCTGATCGGAGCCGATGCCGGCCGCGCAAGGCTGGCATGTCCACCAGCATCCGTGTGGGCAGATTGATAACAACCGCCTGCTAGCCTCCCCCGCCCGAGGTCGCTTCGACCGTTACGCGTCGCGTCAGGGAGTGATCGTGACCGCCGAACCGAACGAGGTGCTGGAGCTGCGGCCGTCGCCGCACGCCGCGACGCGCCGGCACGGCCGGTCGCGATCCGTCCCGTATCTCGGTCGCGAGCTGTCATGGCTGGAGTTCAACGCACGTGTCCTCCACGAGGCGCGCGACAGCCGCAACCCCCTCCTGGAGCGCGTCCGGTTCCTCGCGATCTTCGCTTCCAATCTCGATGAGTTCTTCCAGGTCCGGATCACGCCGCTCCGCCGGGCGGCCCGGTCATCGCGCGTCGCCCAGATCGAGGAGGGCCCATCGGCGGCGGCTCAGATGGCCGAGGCCCGCGAGCGGATCGTCGAGCTCGTCGACGAGCACGCACGGGTCTTCCGGAAGACGCGGCGGCAGCTCGCGGCGGAGGGGATCGAGCTCGTCGACTACCGCAAGGTCAAGGACCACCATCGGGCCTTGCGCGAGCGCTTCCTCGCCGAGATCTACCCCGTCCTCACGCCCCTCGCGGTCGATCCCGGCCATCCCTTCCCATACATCTCGAGCCTCACGCTGTCGGTCGCGGTCGGGCTCCGCGACCCGCTGACCGACGAGCGGCGCTTCGCCCGTGTGAAAGTCCCGCCGGTGCTGCCGCGGCTGCTCGAGCTCCCGCCGGACAAGCGCCACTTCGGGCGCCGGCGCTTCGTGCTGCTCGACCAGGTCATCGAGGCGAACCTGGACCTCCTGTTCACCGGCCTCGAGGTCATCGACCACCACCTGTTCCGGGTGACCCGCGACGCCGACTTGACGATCGAGGATGACGACGCAGCCGATCTCGTCGAAGCCATGGAGCAGGAGCTCCGGCGGCGACGGTTCGGCGAGCCCGTCCGGCTCGAGGTCGAGCGATCGATGCCCGAGGCCACTCGAGCGATCCTGCGCGACGGGCTGGGCCTCGGTGAGGCAGAGACATACGAGGTCCGGGGCATGCTCGACCTGACGAGCCTCGTCCAGCTCCTCGAGCTCGATCGCCCCGACCTCAAGGTCGAGCCCTGGACGCCGGTTGTCCCCGCGCAGTTCGCGCCGCCGGCCGACGATGCGCCGGCCGACATCTTCGCCGCGATCCAGGCGGGCGACGTCCTCGTCCATCACCCCTACGAGAGCTTCACCGCGAGCGTCGAGCGCCTCGTGGAGCATGCCGCCGACGACCCGGACGTCCTCACGATCAAGCAGACCCTCTATCGGACCTCGCTCGACTCGCACGTCGTGCAGCACCTCATCCGCGCGGCTGAGAAGGGCAAACAGGTCGTCGTCCTGGTCGAGATCAAGGCCCGCTTCGACGAGGAGGCCAACATCGAGTGGGCCCGGCGGCTCGAAGGCGCGGGCGCCCATGTCGTCTACGGACTCGTCGGGCTCAAGACCCACTGCAAGACCTTGCTCATCGTGCGGCGCGAGGGCCCGCTGCTCCGGCGATATGTCCACATCGGGACCGGCAACTACAACCACCGGACCGCGCGCGGCTACGTCGACCTCGGCCTCTTCACCTGCCGGGCGGATCTGGGCTCAGACGTCACCGACCTCTTCAACATCCTCACCGGCGTATCGCGGCAGCGGACGTTCCGACAGCTGCTCGTGGCGCCGGTGGGCCTGCGTGACGCGTTCCTGGGCCTGGTCGACCGCGAGATCGGCCACGCCCAAGCGGGCCGACCCGCGCGGATCACGCTGATGATGAATGCGATCGTCGACCGGGCGTGCGTGGCGGCCCTCTACAAGGCGTCCAGCGCCGGCGTCGACGTCGATCTCATCATCCGCGGCGCCTGCACCCTCGTGCCGGGTATCGAAGGACTGTCGGACCGGATCCGCGTGCGATCGATCGTTGGCGAGTTCCTCGAGCACTCCCGGATCTGGATGTTCGAGAACGGCGGCGATCGCGACTGGTTCATCGGCTCGGCCGATCTGATGGAGCGCAATCTCGACCGGAGAGTCGAGGTGTTCAGCCCGGTAGAGGACGGGGCGGCCCGCGAGGCGCTCCAGTCGATCATCGACGGCGTCCTGGCCGATGACCGGCGCTCCTGGCAGCTGGGTCCCGACGGACGCTGGCAGCGGACCGAACGGCTGACGGGCACCCCGGGCACGATCGACGCCCAGCAGCTCTTCAAGGCGTCGGCGCTCGTGCGGTCGCGCGACGCGAGCACCCTCCGGCGTCCGGGGCCCGCCGCCGGCTCGCTGGAGCCGTGGGCTTGACCGAGGTCGAGCCACCTTCGACGCATCCCTCCCTGGCCCCCGCCGCGGACCTCAACGCGAAGCCGCTCGACCCAGACGCGCCCGCCACTCCTGCCGAGGCGCCTGCGGCGCCCCCGGCACCGAGCGCACCGCGCGCACGAGCGCTCACGGGCCGACCCGGACGGATCGATCGGCGCGACTCGATCCGCGTCGCCGCGATCAAGGCGATGTGGCCCCAGGTCGAGCGCCTCCTCGCGGCGGACGCCACGATCCGCGACCCTGAGGCCACCCCCGACCTCAAGCGCTATCGCGTGGCGAGCCGACGGCTGCGGGCGGCGCTGCGGACATTCGATGACGGCTTCTCGAAGCGTGAGGGCTCGCGCCTCCGGGACGGGCTGACCGAGATCGCCGACGCCACTGGGACGGTCCGCGACCTGGATGTCCGGATCGCCGGCCTGACCGCGTGGGCCCGGGAGCGCGGCGACGACGACGCCGCGGCGGTCCTGCCACTCCAGGAGGAGTGGGCCGCGGCGCGCGCCGTCGCCGCCCGGGAGCTCCTGGTCCACATGGCGACGCGACGCCACGAGCGCGTGCTCGATGAGCTGGTGAGCATCGTCGAGGCCGAGAGCCGCCGTGGTCCCGAGGTGGGCGACCGGCCGATCGGACTCCGGGCCGGCTCGATGGCCTGGACCGACTACGAGCGACTGATCGCGAACGACGCCTCGATCCGATGGGCCGACCTGCGCGCGCTCCATCGCGCCCGGATCGAGGCCAAACGGCTGCGCTACCTGCTCGAGTTCCTCGGTGACCTGATCGGCCCCGAGCGCCAGCTGCTCGTCGCGCGGCTCGTCGCGCTCCAGGACCATCTCGGCGCGCTCAACGACGCCGCGATCGCGGCTGCCGCGACCAGGGCGTTCCTCGGCCACCCGCCAACCGCGCTGTCCTCGGTCGAGCGGCGGACGATCGAGACCTACCTCCGCGATCGGGACCGCGCCGTGACGCGCCTCCGTCGTTCGGTGGGGCGGCCGTGGCGAGGGGTGATCGGGATCACGTTCGCCCGGCGTCTCGCTCGGGCGGTCGTGCGCCTGTCGCGGACGGCCCCAGAGGTGGCCTGAGCGGCTGCGCCCTGCGACGTGCCCAGCCCGGCGCGAGGCCGCGGTTCGCTGCCCGCCCGGCCATCCGTGGACCCCCCGATCGCCGACGAGTCCGCCACGCGACCGCCGCCGCCGGGTTGACCGCTTGTTAACGACCGCGGAACGGCCGGTTGACCGCGCGTCTGGAGGCTCCGTGCTGTGGGTGGACGCACCGCCGTCGGTGCGCTGCGTATCCCCAACCGCGGCCCACACAGGGAGGACTCATCGAGTGACTCATCGCCTTCCGGCGCGGATCGCGTCCCTCGGCGTCGCAGGCCTGCTGCTCGTCGCGGCCTGCAACAACGGCGCCTCGAGTGCACCCAGCAGCTCCAGCGGGGCCGGCAGCTCGAGCGGGACCGGCGCCAGCGCCGCGGCCGTCAACTGCGTCGCGGGCAGCATCACGGCCTCGGGCTCCACGGCCCTCCAGCCGCTCGTCGACGCGGCGGGCAAGGCGTACGTCCAGGCCTGCTCCGGGTCCACGGTCAACGTCCAGGGCGGTGGCTCGGGAACGGGGCTGAGCCAGGTCCTCCAGGGCGCCGTCCAGATCGGGGACTCGGACGTCACCGCCGACTCGAAGCTCGCCACACCCGATGCCAACACCCTGGTCGACCACGTCGTCGCGCGCCAGGCCTGGATCATGATCGCGAACGCGAGCGTCACCGGCGTGACGAATCTCACCTCTCAGCAGGCCACCGACATCTGGACTGGCCGGATCACCAACTGGAAGGACGTCGGCGGGCCTGACCAGGCGATCGTCCTGATCATCCGACCGGCCTCGTCCGGAACGCGCGCCACGTTCAAGAAGATCGTGCTCGGCGGCGCCGACGAGGCGACCACCGGGCAGACCATCACGGAGGACTCCAACGGCGCGGTGGCCACAGCCGTCACGAGCACACCCGGCTCCACGAGCGTCATCGGCTTCGCCTACTACCCGCAGGTCAAGTCGAGCGTCGTGGGACTGCAGCTCGACGGCATCGATGCCTCGGTCGCCAACATGGCCAGTGGCACGTACAAGCTCCAGGCCTTCGGCCACATGTACACCAAGGGCCAGCCGGATGGCCTCACCAAGGCCTTCCTCGACTACATGCTGAGCCCGGACGTCCAGACGAACCTCATCCCGAGCATGGGCTACGGCCCGGCCGGTTCATAAGGTCTCCTCCTCCACGGCGCTGCCGGTCCGAACCCACATCGGGCCGGCAGAGCCATTTCCTGCAGGTGGATCGCATCGCATGACCGACGCCCAGCTCGCGCTCCAACCGTCCGCGCTCAGCCGACCGCTGACGGCCCGGGAGCGGCTCGACCTTCCCCGACGCGCCACCCTCGTCGCCGCCGGCGCGGTGGTGCTCATGGTCGGCCTGCTGCTCGCATTCATCGCCTGGAACGGCATCCAGCTCTTCACGGCGTCGGGCGTCCCGGTCCTCCAGGTCCTCTCGCCGACGTGGCAGCCCGATCCCGAGAGCCAGCACGCCGTCACCTTCGGCCTCCTGCCATTCCTGGCCGGGACCCTTGGGGTCATGCTGCTGGCAGCAGCCCTCGCGACGCCGCTGTCGGTTGGCCTTGCGCTGTTCATGGCCGAAGTGGCGCCGACGTGGGCTCGCTCCATCACCCAGCCGGCGATGGAGGTCTTCGTCGGCATCCCGAGTGTCGTCTACGGCTACCTCGGACTGACCGTGCTCGTGCCGTTCCTCAGGACCAACCTCATCGGCCTCGGGTTCAGCGTCGGCTTCAGCTGGTTCGCCGGGGGCCTGGTCCTCGCGGTCATGATCCTGCCGACGATCACGAGCGTGGCCCTCGACGCCTTCACCACGGTCCCCGCCGAGATCCGCAGCGCCTCGCTGGCCCTCGGGACGACCCGCTGGCAGACGATCCGCCACGTCCTGGTGCCGACCGCGATCGGCGGGGTCGCCACTGGCGTCGTGCTGGGCATGATGCGGGCCGCCGGTGAGGCCCTCGCGGTCCAGATGGTCATCGGCAATCGCCCGGTGATCCCGACGAGCCTCACCGCGCCGATGACCACGCTCACCAGCCAGATCACGCTCGACATGGGCAACACCGTGTCCGGCGAGGCCTGGAATCAGGCCCTCTGGACGATGGGCCTGATCCTGCTGCTCATCTCGTTCTCGTTCGTGGCCGTGGTGCGGCGCCTGTCGCGGCGGGCGAGCTTCGGCGCATGACGCGGGTCATCTGGGCGGACCGGGCCGCGACCGTAGTCCTCTGGGCGATCGCGATCGGCGTCGTGGCGGTGCTCCTCGGGATCATCGCCCACGTTGTGCTCGCCTCGATCGACGTCCTCGGGCTGAACTTCGTCCTCCAGGATCCGAGCGACACGGCGCTCGGCGGGGTGGGACCGGTCCTGTTCAACTCGGTCTACATCCTGATCCTGACGCTCCTGCTGACGGTTCCGCTCGGGCTCTTGGGCGGCATCTACATGGCCGAGTACGCCGCCGACGGCCCGGTGACGACACTGATCCGGTTCAGCCAGGAGCTGATCAGCTCCGTCCCGTCGATCGTCGTCGGGATGTTCGGGTTGGCCCTCTTCGTCAGCGCGACGCACTGGGGCTACACGGCGCTGGCCGGCGCCCTGGCCCTGCTCGTCTTCAATCTGCCGCTCATGGCCCGCCTGACCGAGCAGGCCATTCGGGCGGTGCCCCAAGACGAGCGTCACGGCAGCCTCGCGCTGGGTGCCACCAAGTGGCACACGATCCGGCACGTCGTCGTACCGATCGCGATCCCGGGCATCGTGACAGGTGTCATCCTCACGGCCGGTCGGATCTTTGGCGAGGCGGCGGCCCTGATCTTCACCTCGGGCTTGTCGACGCCCCACGGCTACGACTTCGCCAACCTCAACCTGCTGGACGCCCGCTCGCCTTGGAGTCCGCTCCACCCCGCGACGACGCTCTCGGTCTACATCTGGAAGACGAACTCCGAAGGCCTCGGCCAGTTCGTCCACCAAGTTGCCGACGGCAGCGCGGCCCTCCTCGTGATCATGGTGCTGGTCTTCAACCTCAGCGCGCGTCGCCTGGGCCGGGCCCTCCAGCGGCGGGTGACCGGTGCCTAGCGATGACCCCCTGGCGATGGCGCCGTTCGTGGAGGATCCTGTGATTGTCGTGAGCCACCAGCCACCGGGCTCGACCGCGTCGCCCGGCGAGAGCCCGCGCGTCCCGATCTCGATCGAGCCGCCGACATCCGCGCCCAGCCATGCGCCGACGCCCGCATCGGCGCCGACCCCGGATGCGAAGCTGCGGATGGACGGCCTCAACGTCCACTACGGGTCGTTCCGGGCCGTTCGCGACGTCAGCCTGGCGATTCCTCCGAACTCGGTCACCGCGTTCATCGGACCGTCGGGCTGCGGCAAGAGCACGATCCTCCGGTGCTTCGACCGGATGAACGACCTGATCCCGAACGCTCGGGTTGAAGGCACGGTCCTCCTCGACGGGGCGAACATCTACGACCCGTCGGTCCAGGCGGTCGACCTGCGGCGCCGGGTCGGGCTGGTGTTCCAGCGGCCCAACCCGTTCCCGATGTCCATCTACGAGAACGTCGTCTACGGCCCGCGCCGCCATGGGGTCAGCGCTCGCAAGGAGCTCGACGAGATCGCCGAGCGAAGCCTCCGGCGGGCCGCCCTGTGGGATGAGGTCAAGGACGACATCCGCCACAAGTCGGGGCTCGCGCTGTCGGGCGGCCAGCAGCAGCGGCTGTGCATCGCCCGCACGATCGCGGTCGATCCCGAGGTCATCCTGATGGATGAGCCGGCGTCGGCCCTCGATCCCATCGCGACCCTGCGGATCGAGGAGCTGATCGCCGAGCTCCGCGAGACGTACACGATCGTCATCGTGACCCACAACATGCAGCAGGCCTCCCGCGTGAGCGATCGAACCGCGTTCTTCACCATGGGCCAGGACCGGGCCGGCTATCTCGTCGAGCTGGACGACACCGTCAAGATCTTCACCAACCCTCGGGAGCAGCTGACCGAGGACTACATCTCCGGCCGGTTCGGCTGATGGAGGTCGACATGGAGGGCGGCGTCGCGGCGATCAAGCTTGACCAGGTCAAATCCCGGGCCGGCCTCGATCGGGATGAGCGGCTCGTCAAGGACGGCATCCTCCGGATGGGCTCCCTCGTCGAGAGCCAGATCCGGGACTCCGTTCGATCGATCGTGGATCGCGACGTCGAGCTCGCGGTCGTCGTCATCGAAGGCGACGGCCGGATCAACGAGGCCCAGCGCGACATCGGCGACGTGGTGACGATGACGATCGCCACCCAGTCCCCCGTCGCCCGTGACCTGCGATTCCTGATGGCCCTCGACCACGTGGCCTTCGAGCTCGAACGCATCGGCGACCACGCCTCGAGCATCGCGAAGCAGACCCGCCGGCTGGCCGACGAGCCCCAGCTCCGCGAGGTCCAGGCGCTGGCCCGGATGGGCCACCTGGCCGCCGACCAGGTCCGCGGCATCGTGACCGCGCTGATCGACATCGACGACCGCCTGGCGCGTGAGGTCGCCGCCCGCGACGACGAGATCGACCATCGCTACCGCGAGGTCTTTGCCGAGGTCGTCGAGCGGATGCGGTCGGAGCCCGACACGGTGGAGCGCGGGACGCGCCTGATCCTGGCCGCGCACTGGATCGAGCGGATCGGCGACCGGGTGACGAACGTCGCCGAGGATGTCGTCTACCTCGCGACGGGCCAGATCGAGGACCTCAACCCGTGACGCTGATGACGCCGCCGGGGGGCGGGACGGGCGCCGACTCGCCCGCCAGGATCCGCGTCCTGTTCGTCTCCTCCGGCAACGCTGCTCGCAGCCAGATGGCCGAGGCGATCCTCCGGCAGGAGGCCGGCGATCGGTTCGAGGTGGCCAGCGGCGGGACGAATGCCCGGGCCATCGAGGGGCTGACCGAGGAGGTGATGCGGGAGGCCGGCTTCGACCTCGGGGACGCCAGGTCGAAGTCCGTGACGACGTTCCTTGGACGCAAGTTCGATTACGTCATCACGCTTTGCGACCGGGCTCGCGTGGAATGCCCGATCTTCCCAGGCGGCGCCCAGACCCTGCACTGGGGCCTCGACGATCCATCCGAGGCTGAAGCTGGGCAGCAGCCGGCGGCATTTCGCCGCGCCCTCACGGAAGTCTCGGGGCGCATTCGGGCGTTCATCCCGCTGGCGACGCTCGCGGCGTCGCGATGACGAGGGCTGCGAGCGCGTCCGGCCAGCTCCAGCTCTACCTCCTTCGCCACGCCGACGCGGGCGATCCAGCCGCATGGTCGCGACCCGACGCAGAACGGCCCCTGTCAGCGAAAGGCCGCCGGCAGGCGACGTGGGTCGGGCGCTGGCTCAAGCGGCAGGGCCGCCTCCCGGACGTCGTGGTGACTTCGCCCAAGGCTCGGGCCGCCGAGACGGCCAACCTGGCGACGCAGGGCTGGAAGCGAAAGGCCATCGTCGACGAGCGTCTGGAGGCCGGATTCGGGCTCGAGGGCCTGGGCGCACTGCTGGCCGAGCACGCGCCGAAGGGCGGCCGGGTCCTGCTCGTCGGCCACGATCCGGACCTCTCGGACCTGGCGTCGCTCTTGCTCGGCGCGGCGGTCGCGCTCAAGAAGGGCGCGCTCGTGCGGATCGACCTGGCCGGGCCGCCCGGCGTCGGCACTGGCACGCTTCGATTCCTCGTGCCGCCCGAGGCCCTCGTCGAGGACTGAGTCGGGCACCCGCGCCGTGCTGCTGCGCGGCTTCGGCGCCCGATCGCTGGGGGCACTTGCCCAGCACCAGCCATGGACGTTTGCCGATGGGGATTCCAAGCCCGCCGGGGCACCATTCGTCCTGGTGATCGACCTCGATCAACGAGGCGACCCGGAAGGAGGTACGGACCCATGTTCAGCAACCACACCGGCCTCTGGCCGGTCGCCACAGCCCCGGCGAGCGAGGCGAGGGATCTCGCCCAGCGCGTCGCCCTGGCCCAGGCGAAGGCCGCGCCCGATCCGCATCGTGCGATCGCGACGGCCTACGCGTCCAAGGCCATGGAGGCGCTTCGCCGCCCGGCGACCCGGATCGATCTCGAGCTCGCCTAAGCGCTCCTGGGACCGCCGGATCCTCCACCGGCGGCGAGCGACCGAGGCACACCGGAACCGCCCGAGCCCGCGCAGGCGTTCGGGCGGTTCTGATTCACCCTGGCGGCTGCGACCCGAGCGGCAGGAGCTCGGCCTCGATCCGCCCAGCGATCTCATCGCGGACCCGTCGGAACACCGCCAGACGCTCGGCGTCGGAGCCAGTTGCGGCGGCAGGGTCATCGAACGACCAGTGGAGCTGGACGCGGGCGCCCGGAAAGAATGGACAGGCCTCGCGGGCCTCGTCGCAGGTCGTGACTGCGTAGTCGAAGGCCTGGCCTTGGAACTCGGTCACGACCTTGCTCCGATGGCCGGAGATGTCGACGCCGATCTCGCGCATCGCCTCGATCGCCAGCGGTCGCACCGCCGTGGCCTCGGTGCCCGCGCTCCACGCCTCAAAACGACCGCCGCCGTTGGCACGCAGCAGCCCTTCGGCCATCTGCGACCGCGCGCTGTTGTGCGTGCACAGGAACAGGACGCGGATCGGGTGTGTGGCCATCAGGCGGCGTTGGCGAACGCCGCGGGGCGCATCAGCAGCATCCGCCGTCGCCGCAGCCACAGCCCGATGCCAGCATCGGAAGCCTGCTGAGCGCAGCGACGTCGAGCCGCGGCGTGGCCTCGGACGGCTTCGTGGCCTTGACGATCGCGGACACCATGCCGTCCGCGACCGCGTGGGTCGGCGTAATGGTGACGTCGGTCAGGCCAGCTGCCTCCAGGCCGCCTCGAAACTCGGTCATCGACAGGGCGCCCGCGATACAGCTCGTATAGGAGCCGCGATCCGCGCGCGCCGCGGGGCTCAGGTGGTCCTCCGCGACGATGTCCGTGATGCCCATCCGGCCGCCGGGCTTGAGCACCCGCGCGATCTCGGCGAAGACGGCGGCCTTGTCCGCCGCCAGGTTGATGACGCAGTTGCTGATGACGACATCGATCGAGTGGGCCGGCAGCGGGATCGCCTCGATGTGGCCCTTCAGGAACTCGACGTTCGTGGCGCCGGCCTCGCTGGCATTGCGCTGGGCGAGCGCCAGCATCTCGTCGGTCATGTCGAGGCCGATGGCCCGACCGGTCGCGCCCACGCGCTTGGCCGATAGCAGGACGTCGATCCCGCCACCGGAGCCGAGGTCGAGGACCCGCTCGCCCTCGTGCAGCTCCGCGACCGCGATCGGGTTGCCGCAGCCGAGGGAGGCCAGCACGGCCGCCTCCGGCAGCTCGTCCTGCTCCAGGGCCGAGTAGAGGCTCGGACCGATCGTCTCGGAACCGGCGCAGCAGCTCACCCCGTTGCCGGCCTGGATGGCGGCGACGGCGTACCGCGCCGCGACCTCGTCATGGATGGTCTCGGTCGTCATGCCAGCTCTCCAGCGAGGGTGCTCGCCGCCTCCGGGCGGCCTTGACGTGCGAACAGGCTCTCCACGGGGATGAGGCCGCCCGGCACGAGCGTCGCGGCGATCGACGACAGGCGCTGCGGCAGGTTCGGCGCGACGCGGTACCAGATGTAGTTGCCGCGCCGCTCGGACAGGACCGCGCCGGCTTCGCGAAGGACACGCAGGTGATGCGACACCGTCGGCTGCGAGACGCCGCAGCAATCGGTCAGGTCACAGGCACAGACCTCGCTCGAGCCCGCGAGCTCGCGGACGATCTCGAGGCGGGTCGGATCCGCCAGGGCGGCGAGGAGGCGCACGTCAGGGTCGACGGGTCGAGGCATGTGCGCAGATTATCGATCGTTGTCGATATTGACAAGCATCGATCTGACATCGATATTGACGGGCGTCGATACGACGGCGCCCGCCGGCGGACGTCTCGGATCGAGTCCGGCCGGCCGTGGGGCCTCGCCCCCGCCCGAGCCGGTCTCACTGGCCCGTGGCGCCCGACGGCGCCACCAGCACGGAGGTGGCCCGATGGTCACGCGCAACGATGGCGGCTGCTGCGAAGGCGGCTGCTGTGGCGGAGGCTGCTGCTAGCAACCCCTAGCCGTCGAGGGCCTGGGCCTCCGCACAGATCGCGATGACACCGAACGCCTCCAGGCGCTCGTAGGCACCGAGCTCGCGGACGGTCCAGGCCGCGACCTCCAGCCCGGCAGCGCGGGCGCGCTCCATGCCGGCGTCGTCGACCGTCGTCCACTCCACCGAGATCCCGGCGCAGCCGATCGCGCGCGCGATCCCGATGGCCGGGGCATTGGGGCTCACCGCGTTCAGCCACAGCGGCCAGGTCGGGCGACGTTCGTGGACCCACCGCAGCGTGTCCGCTTCGAACGATGAGACGACCGTTCGGTCGAGGCTCGGACCTCGATCCGCCTCGAGGACCTCGATCACCCCCGGGATCGGCTGACCCTTGAGCTCGACGTCGAGGAACGGGAGCCGCTCGCGGCCACCCGGGCCCGACGCGGGGCCGATTGCCGTCAGCACCTCGGCCAGGCTGGGGATGCCGTACCGCGCGAGCTCCGCGGCGGTGAGGTCCCCAACGGCGGCGTCGATCCCCTGGACGCGAGCGAGCGTCGGGTCGTGGAGCAGCACGGGCACGCCGTCCTGGGACCCCCGGACATCGAACTCGAGGCCATCGCAGGCCGGAACCTGCAATGCCGCGGTCATCGCCCCGAGGCTGTTCTCCGGCGCGGCTCGCCAGTCCCCGCGGTGGGCGAGCCGAAGGGTCACGCCTCGAGCCGGAGTCGAGCGACCAGCCCGATGTGATCGGAGGGATACAGCGTCGAGTCACCGACCGCCGGCCGATCGAACGCCACCCGGCACGCCTCGACGCTGATGGGACCGCGCACCCAGATGTAGTCGAGGCAGCCGGGCTCGCCGTCCGTGTCCATGCCGGGCGCCTGGATCCCGGACGGCCATGTCACCGCGGGCTCGCTGCCGTTGGCCTCGGCGTGGGCCGACCGGAAGCCGGCGTCGCGCATCCGGGCGTAGGCGGGCTCGCTCGGCTCGGCGTTGAAGTCCCCGACCACGACCTGGGCCGCCGGCTCGGGCTTGCTGTCGAGCCACGCCAGCAGCGCCCTGGCCTGCCCCTCCCGGGCGGCCTCGTCCGGGACGAGGTGGTGGAGGTGCGTGACGACGAAGGCGAACCGCATCCCGTCGGGAGCCGTGACCGGGAGCCACAGGGCCGAGCGGTTCATCCCGAGGTCGAGCCGTTCGGGCTCGCCCGCCACGAACCCCGCCTCCAGCAGGGTGGCGTTGCCGTACTCCGGCCGGCCGGCCCAGCCCCGATGCGCCTCGTAGCGGCGCTCCCCCGCCGCGCCGAGGAGGCGGTCCTGCTGGACCGCGTACACCGCCTCCTGCAGACCGATGACGTCCGGCTGGAGGGCCGCCATGTCCGCCAGCAGGAGCGGCAGGCGCTCCGGCCAGCGGTCGGCGATGTTGCGGATGTTGAGCGTCGCGGCCAGCAGCTCCGTCATGACTCCCTCGTGGCGACCGGCTCGAGGACGGCCGGCAGTCGAACGGTGAACGTCGAGCCCGCGCCCGGCTCGGAGGTGACCTCGATCGTGCCTCCATGGCCCTCGACGACGTGCCGGGCAATGGCCAGGCCAAGGCCCGTCCCGCCGCCGCTGGTCCGCGTCCGATCGGCTTTGTAGAAGCGCTCGAAGATTCGCGGGAGGTCCGCCGCGTCGATGCCGGTCCCGCGGTCCTCGACCCAGGCCACGACATCGTCGCCGGCGAGCCGCACGCCCGCTTCGACCACGCTGCCGGACGGGCTGAACTTCACGGCGTTGTGGATGAGGTTCGAGAAGACCTGGCCGAGGCGCGCCGCCTCGCCGCGCACACGCCGCGACGATCCGTCGACGGCCGTCCGGAGCTCGACGCCCTGCCGCTCGGCGAACGGCCGCAGCCGCTCGGTCGTCTCGATCACGACCCGCTCCAGGTCGACGTCGTCGAGCAGGAGCTGGGGGCCGCCGGACTCGATCCGGGCCAGGTCGAGCAGCTCGGTGACCATCTGGGCGACGTTGGCGGTCTCGATCTCGAGCTTCCCGATGCGCTCGCGCATCCGCGGCGGCAACGCATCACCCGCTTGCTCGACGTCGCGCGCGAGCGTCTCGGTCAGGAGGCCGATCGTCGTGATCGGCGTCCGCAGCTCATGGGAGAGGTTGTCCACGAACTCGGCCCGGATGCGCTGCAGCCGGCGCAGCTCGGCGACGTCCTGGAGGACGAGCCAGACACCGAGGATCGGTGAGCGCCGGGCGCGGACGATCAGGCGCGGGCCGTCGGGGCCCTGCGCGGCGACCTCGTCCGTGGCCGAGCCGGATTCGCGTGCCTGTGCGGCGACGGCCTCGATCCGGTGATCGCCGAGTGCCTCGATCGCCGTCCGACCGACCATCGACCCCGGCGCTCGGCCGAGGAAGACGTGCGCGGCGGTGTTGGCGACCTCGACCCGCAGGTCATCGGTGAGGCGAACGATTCCGACGCCCACGAGGTCGGCGAGGTAGGCCAGGTCGCGAAGCCGCTGGGCCAGCCCGAACTCGGCCGCCTCGGCGCGGCGCCGGAGGCGCCCGATGTCGTCGGCCACGTCGTTGCCCGGCGGCCGCTCGGTCGCGTCGTGGAGGGCGCTGGCGAGAGCGTCCCGCGCGGCGTCGAGGGTGCGGCCGCGGGAGATCGCCACACCCGCCAGGGCCGCGACGGCGGCGGCCATCAACGCGAGCGCGGCGAGGGCGACCTGGTCCATCGGGCGCGAGCATGGCACACCGGCTCGGGCGCTACCCTGAGCCCGTGAGGCTCCGATTGATCCCGCGCGAGACGCGCTTCTTCGACCTGTTCGAGGAGGACGCGGCCAACGTCCTCGGGGCAGCCCGGCTGTTCGAGGCCATGCTCCGGACGTTCGATGCGCCCGAGGAGCGCGCCCGGGAGATCCGCGACGCGGAGCACCGTGGCGACGAGATCAGCCACGACATCGGCCACCGCCTGGAGGCGACCTTCGTCACGCCCTTCGATCGCGAGGACATCCACGGCCTCATCAGCGGCCTGGATGACGTCCTCGACTACATCGAGGAGTGCGCGGACACCTTCGTCCTCTATCGCATCACCGCGCCGACCGCCGCCGCGGTCCAGCAGGCGTCGATCATCGTCCGGCAGTGCGAGCAGCTCCACGAGGCGCTCGGCCACCTGCGCGGCTTCGAGGGCCTCGAGAAGTACTGGATCGAGGTCCACCGCCTCGAGAACGAGGGCGATGCGCTCGCCCGGGGCGCGATCGCCGACCTCTTCTCGGGTGGCATGGACGCCCTCGAGGTCATCAAGTGGAAGGACGTCTACGGGCTCCTCGAGACCACGATCGACAAGTGCGAGGACGTCGCCAACATCATCGAGCGGATCACGATCAAGCAGGCCTGACGACCCGGTCGCGCGCCGGCCGGCTGACCCGGAGGTTGGCCCGATGAGCTTCCTGGAACGCGCCAAGCAGGCGGCCGAGCAGGCCCGTCAGGTCGCCACCGACGCGGCCGTGCAGGCGAAGGCGGCGACGCTCGAGGTCACCGACCGAACCCAGGCGACGTTGCGCGACCCCGCGACGAAGGAGAAGGCCCGCCAGACGCTCCACATGGCCAAGCGGGGCATCTCGACCGCGGTCGAGCGCATCGATCCGGCGGTCCTGGCCGACATCGTCATCAAGGCGACGCTGCTCCAGGAGAAGGCCAACGCCGCGCTGCGGGCAAAGGGCTCGCCGTACCGGATCAGCGAGATCGCGATCGGCGCGGCGATCCCGCCGAGCATCACGTTCTCGATCGGGCGGCTGGACGATCCCGACGACGATCCCGCCCTGAAGCCAGGCGCTCCCGCGCCATCGGTCGACCCGGCCGGCACGGTCACCACGCTCGATGGCACGACCCTGGACGAGCACGACCTCCAGGAGCTCATCGAGTGACGGACCGCGACCCGAGCGCCGCCACCCGGCCGCATCGACGGCCGCCACGGGAACGCTCGTCGGGCGCCGCTGCGACGGCCGGCAGCCAGGGCGCGATCCGGCGCCCCGAGCGGCTGCCCACCTCGGCCAGCAACGCCCGCTGGCGGGCGCTCCTCCGCTCGGGGGACCCGATCCTGGCCGACGGCGCGATGGGCACGATGCTCTTCTCGGCAGGCCTGCAGTTCGGCGACCCGCCCGAGGTCTGGAACCTGTCGCATCCCGACGTCGTGCGGCGAATCCACCGCGGCTATCTGGATGCCGGCTCGCGGATCGTCATGACGAACACCTTCGGCGGCAACCGCCTCCGGCTCGGGCTGCACGGCCTCCAGGACCGGGTCGAGGAGCTCAACCGCACGGCGGCGATCCTGCTCCGGGCCGAGGTCGACGCCGCCGGCGGTGCGGCGCTCGTCGCCGGCGACATCGGGCCGAGCGGCGAGATCATGGCCCCGGTCGGCACCCTCGAGGAAGCCGAGGCGATCGAGGTCTTCGCCGAGCAGGCCGCGGCGCTGATCGCCGGCGGGGTCGACCTCATCTGGATCGAGACGATGTCCGACCTTGGCGAGATCAAGGCCGCCTTCGACGGCGTCCGCCGGGCGTCGCCGGACATCCCGATCGTGACGACGATGACCTTCGACACGCGGGGCCACACGATGATGGGCGTCTCGCCCGAGCAGGCCGTGGCGGCGATGTGGTCGTGGGGCGCCGACGCCGTCGGCGGCAACTGCGGCAACGGGCCGGACGAGCTGCTCCGGGTCATCGAGCGGATGCACGCCGCCGTCCCCGACGCGATGCTCGTGGCCAAGTCCAATGCCGGCATGCCGCGGCTCGTCGCGATGCAGGCGGTGTACGAGTCCGAGCCGGCGGACTACGCCGACGTCGCCCTGGCGATGCGAGACGCCGGCGCGTCGGTGGTCGGCGGCTGCTGCGGCACCAGCCCGCGTCACCTCGAGGCGATCGCGGAGCGACTCCGAGCCTGAGGTCGCCGGGGCCTGCCGCGCCGCCGGGGAGCGGCCAGGTGCCCCAGCGCAGTTGACACTCGCCTGCCAGACGCACCGCCCGGCGCCGCCCGCGCTGGCAACGGGTCAGCGCGTTCCCTATGGGACATGAACCCAATCGTCTGGATCGCCATCATCGTCGTGGCCGTCATCATCGTCGGCGCGCTTGCCTGGCTTGCCGGCCAGCGGCGCCGGTCGAGCCGCCTCCGCGAGCAATTCGGGTCCGAGTACGACCGGACCGTCGAAGCCAGCGGCGACCGGGTCAACGCCGAGCGCGATCTCGAGGCTCGCCAGGATCGCGTCCGCGCGCTCGAGATCCGGCCCCTCGACGATCGCGAGCGCGACCGCTTTCGCGAGCGCTGGCTGATCGTCCAGGCCTTGTTCGTCGACGACCCGAAGAACGCGCTCGGCGACGCCGACACGCTCATCGGCGATGTCATGCGCGCCCGCGGCTACCCCGTCGGCGACTTCGAGCAGCGCGCCGCGGACGTCTCCGTCGATCACCCCGAGGTCGTCGACCACTACCGGACGGCCCACGCGATCGCGACGACCCAGCGCACCGGCCCGGCCGACACCGAGCAGCTCCGTCAGGCGATGGTCCACTTCCGCGCGCTCGTCTCCGACCTGCTGGACCTTCCATCCGACGCGATCACGGCCCGCCCGCAGGACGCGGCGTCCGAGAGCACCGCACCCGCGGCACCCGAGAACACCCAGCCGGCGGCGCCCGAGAACACCCAGCCGGCGGCGCTCGAGAACACCCAGCCCGCCGCGGCCACGTCCGGTGCGCCACGCGAACCCTGACGGCCGACGCCACCCCACTGCCAAGCCCACGACGCGTCCAGGAGGATCCGGATGACCAACACGACTGCGCCCACCGATCGCGCCGACGTCGCCGCGGGCGACATGCCCCCTGCTGCGGACGACGCGACTGAGACCGCCGCACAGCAGGCCGCCGACGCGGAGGCCAGCGCCGAAGCGCGCACCGCCGAGGCCACCACCGAGTCCGCGACCACGGTCGACGAGCGCGAACGCACGGCCGCGCAGCCCGCGGCGGGCGCCACGCAGTCCGCCCCGCGCGCCACCCAGTCCGCCCCGGGTGCAACGGAGGCGGCGGCGAGCGCCGGCGAGTCGGCCAGCGGCGCCACCGAGGCCGCGCTGTTCGATGCCGCCTCGACCACCGACTTCCGTGGCCGCTGGCAGACCATCCAGGTCGGATTCGTGGATGAGCCTCGCGCAGCCGTCCAGCAGGCGGACAAGCTGGTCGAAGAGGTCCTGGCCAAGCTGCAGGACAGCTTCGGGCGGGAACGCCAGGACCTGGAGCAGGCCTGGTCGGGCGGCAACGAGGCCTCGACCGAGGACCTGCGCCAGGCCATCCGGCGCTACCGCTCGTTCTTCAACCGCCTCCTGAGCATCTGACCGTCCGCCCGCCTGGCTTCCGCTGGGCGTCGTCGTCCTCTACGCTCCCGGCGGCACCGCTTCGGGCGCCGCTTGCTCAGTCGGAGGACGGCATGGCTCGGTCGCGCTCACTGCTCATCCTGGTCGCCGTCGGCGCGCTCGCCGGCTGCAGCAGCGCCGCGAGCTCGGCGCCGGGAACATCCACAGATGGCGGTGGCGGCGGCGGGCCGACGCAGGCGCCCGCATCCCAGGCCGCCGGCGGTGCCGGGAGCAGCCAGGACGTCACCGCCGGCGCGGCCTTCGGGCCGGCGGCCACCGCGCTCGACAGCCTCGATTCGTACAAGTTCGACGTCGAGATCACGAGCTCGGAGAACGGCACCTTCGGCGCGGCCGGCACGACCTCGTTCACCGGCGTCGTGGTCAACAAGCCCGACAAGGAGCAGCTCCTCGACCAGGTCGCCAGGGACGCCGGCGGCAACGTCACGAGCGAGCTGCACATCCTGGTCATCGGCGATCGGGCCTGGACGCGCCAGACGGCCGACGGCACGTACGTCGAGCTGCCGGCCGCCGGGGTCACCGGGATGCTCGCCGGATTGCTCGCGTTCCAGCCGGCCAAGCTGTTCGGGACGGCCTTCGGGACCCTGGGCTCCGACTATCACCTCGTCGGCACGGAGTCGAAGAACGGGGTCGATGCCCAGCACTTCCACGGTGACCAATCGATCGGGACGTTCTTCTCGGCGCTGTCGGGCACGAGCGGCTCATGGTCGTCCGACGTCTGGCTCGCGAGCGACGGCGGCTACCTGGTCTCCTCCAGCGTCGCGGCCGCCGCGGCCGATGCCTCGTCAGCCGGGAGCTTCGCGATCGACGTCGAGATCACCAACGTCAACGACCCGGGGAACGCCCAGCAGCCGCCCAGCTGAGCGCCGGCCGCCGGTCGCCGGCCGGCGCACCCGGCCGCCCACCGGCCCGTGCCCCACTCAGGGCGCGGTGGTGGCCGTCGGGAACGCACCGGAGGCCAGGAACGCCTCGATGTCGGCCATCGGTCGGGTGGCCCGCTCGCCCGTGGCCCGGCGCGTGACCTCGACGCCGCCCGCGGCGAGCGAGCGCGGGCTGACCGTCAGGATCCATGGCATGCCCAGGAGCTCCGCGTCGGTGAACTTGACGCCCGGCGACTCGTCGCGGTCGTCGTACAGGATCTCGCGGCCGTGCTCGGCCGCCAGGGCGTGGAGGCGCTCGGCCGTGGCCTTGACTGCCTCGTCGCGGTTGGCGCCGATCGCGACCAGATGGGCCGGGTAGGGAGCGACCTCGTCGGGCCAGGCGATGCCCTTGGCGTCGTGGTGGGCCTCGACGATGCAGGCCACGTTGCGCCCGAGCCCGATGCCATAGGAGCCCATGACGATGGGATGGCGCTCGCCATCCTCGCCGAGGTACATCGAGCCGAAGGCGGTGGTGAAGTCGGTCCCGAGCTTGAAGATGTTGCCGACCTCGATGCCGCGCCGCAGCTGGACGGGTGCGCCGCACCGGATGCAGGCGTCGCCGACCCGGGCGTTGGTGATGTCCGTGACGATGTCCGGGGTGAAGTCGCGCGGGACGTTGACGTTCCTGACGTGCCAGCCCACCCGGTTGGCACCGGCCACCAGGTTCGGCGAGCGGGTGACCAGCTCGTCCACGACGACGAGGGCGTCCCGGGCCCCGATCGGTGAGCCGTACCCAGCCTCCATGCCCCGCGCCTTGATCTCCTCGACCTGGGCCGGTCGCAGCCCGCCGACGGCCTTGATGGCATTGGTGAGCTTCGTCTCGTTGACGTCGTAGTCGCCGCGCACGATCGCGACGACGAAGCGGCCGTCGCCCGCGACGAAGAACGCCGCCTTGGCCGTCTTCGACGAGGGAATCCGGAGGAAGCTCGCGAGCGCGTCGATCGTCGTGGCGTCGGGTGTCTCGACGTCCGCCATCGCGAGAGGCTCCTCCGCCGC
>DASXQE010000098.1:0-10065 GCA_036493155.1 Candidatus Limnocylindrales bacterium
ATCGACGGGTTGTCGGCCTTCCGCGCGATCTTGTCGATCTCGTCGATGTAGATGATCCCGCGCTGGGCCCGGGCGACGTCGAAGTCGGCAGCCTGGATGAGCCGCAGCAGGATGTTCTCGACGTCCTCGCCGACGTAGCCCGCCTCGGTGAGTGAGGTCGCATCGGCGATGCAGAACGGCACGTCAAGGACCCGAGCCAGGGTCTGGGCCAGCAGCGTCTTGCCGGAGCCAGTCGGCCCAACGAGCATGACGTTCGACTTCTGGAGCTCGACCTCGTCCACCGCGTGGCCGGCGTTGACCCGCTTGTAGTGGTTGTAGACCGCGACCGACAGGACCTTCTTGGCCTTGTCCTGGCTGATGACGTACTGGTCCAGGGCGAACTTGATCTGGCGCGGGTTGGGGAGCTTCGCCACCGAGGGCCGGGCCTTCTGCTGCTCGAGCATCTCCTCCTCGATGATCTCCTGGCAGAGGTTGATGCACTCGTCGCAGATGTAGACGCCCTGGCCCGCGATGAGCTTGCGGACCTGCTCCTGGCTCTTGCCGCAGAACGAGCAGCGATACGGGACCTTGGTGCTCTTGCTGCCCGTCGTCGTGCTCACCTGGTCGTCACCCGGATCTCGCCCTCAGCCCTTGTCCTTCTTCGTCGGCGCCGGCGTCGGCGCCTCGGGCGCCTCGGCCGCCTCGACCGCGCCCGGGAGGCTGGACCCTTCGCCGCCGGTCAGGCCGGCATCGTGGGCCTTCGCGATGAGCGACGCTCCCGGGAGCGTGTAGACCGCGTCGATGATGCCATAGTCCCTGGCCTCGTCCGGACCCATGAACCGGTCGCGATCGGTGTCCTTCTCGATCTTCTCGATGGGCTGGTCCGTGTGGCGGGCGAGGATCTCGTTGTTCATCCGCACCAGGAGCTCCCACTCCTTCATCTGGATGACGGCGTCGGGGGCATTGCCCCGGAACCCGCCCGAGCCCTGGTGGATCATGATCCGGGAGTGCGGCAGGGCGTAGCGCTTGCCCTTCCGTCCGGCGGCCAGCAGGACCGATGCCATCGACGCAGCCTGCCCGAGGCAGATCGTGCTGACGGGGGCCCGGAGGTACTGCATCGTGTCGTAGATCGCCAGCCCGGCGGTCACGACGCCACCGGGCGAGTTGATGTAGAGGCTGATGTCCTTCTCGGGATCCTCCGACTCGAGGAACAGCAGCTGGGCGATCACGAGATTGGCGAGGTGGTCCTCGATGACGTCGCCGATGAAGATGATCCGCTCCTTCAGCAGGCGCGAGTAGATGTCGTAGGCGCGTTCGCCTCGGCTGGAGGATTCGATGACCATCGGCACGAGCATCGATTCGGCACTCCCGTGAGATTCGCTGCGGCTCTTGGCCGGCTGTGATGGTTGCGGCGCTGGGTCCAGCCTAGCGGCCTGATTCCACGAGGCTGCCCGGATCCGTCGCGCCGATGTTGGCACTCGCCTCGGCGGTCCCGCCCGGCGCGACCGTCTCCTCGGTGAGGCTGGGCTCGTCGTCCTCGACGTGCGGGATGGCCGGGTGCTCGGGGTGAGCGGCCAGCCACGCGTCGATCAGCTGCTCCACCACCCGGCTCCGGCGGAGGGTGCTCCGGATGAACGACCGGCCCCGCTCCGACTCGAAGTACGCCACGGTCTTGCGGTCCGAGGCATAGCGTTCGCGGGCCTTGGCGACCTCGGCCTCGACGTCGGCGTCCTCGATCGAGATGCCCTCCGCATCGGCGACCTTCGACAGCACCAGCAGGACCTTGACCCGCTTCTCGGCCTGGGGCCGGAACTCGGCATGGAGGTCCGCCTCGGTCTTGTCGACGACCTTGAGGTAGGCCGGCTCGGTGATCCCCTGGCGGGCGAGGGCGCTCCGGAACTCGTCGTGCATGATCTCGACCTCCTGGTCCACCAGGACGTCGGGCAGCTCCAGCGTGGCGTTGGCGGTGGCGTACTCGATGATCCGATCCGCGAACGCGTGGCGGGCCTTGTCGAGGGCGTTCCGGCCGAGGCGCTTGCCGATCTCCTGGCGGAGCACGGCCAGGTCCGCGAAGTCGCCCATGGAGCGCGCGAACTCGTCGTCCGCCACGGGCATGACCTTCTCGCGGAGCTCCCGCAGCTCGACGCTGAAGTGGGCCGGCTGGCCGGCCAGCTCGGCCTCGGTGTAGTCCGCCGGGAACGCGATGTCGAACTCGGTCGAGCCGCCGGACTCGAGGCCGAGGACATGGGCTTCGAAGCCCGGGATCAGGCGCTCCTCGCCGAGGATGAGCGGCATCCGCTCGGCGCTGCCGCCGTCGAAGGGCACGCCGTCGCGCGTCCCGACGTAGCCGATGACGGCGTAGTCGCCGTTCCGGGCGCCGCGCCCCTCGACCGGCACGAGGCTGGCGTTCTGGTCACGCAGCTCCTCGATGACCTGGTCGATCCGGGCATCGTCGATGGTCTCGATCTCGGGCCCGAAGTTGAACGCCGTGTAGTCACCGAGCGTGACCTCCGGCCGGACCTGGACCGTCGCGGTGAACTTGACGGGCTTGCCCTCGTCGGCCTGCTCGATGTCGATGGCCGCGTCGGCCAGCGGCAGGATGTCGTGCTCGATCAGGGCCTCGCGAACGGCCCGCTGGACCAGGTGGTCCATGGCCTCGTCCATGACGGCCGCCCGGCCGACGACCCGCTCGACCATGGGCCGCGGGGCCTTGCCCGGCCGGAAGCCCGGGATCCGGGTCCGCTGGGCGAGGTGCCGGACCGCCTCGGTGATGGCGCCGTCGAGCCGCTCCGGGGGCAGCTCGAACGCGAGCTGGACGGCTGAGCGGGGCGCGGGCGTCACGGTCACGGTCATGGGGAGCCCCAAGGATAGCGCGGGGAACGACGAGGCCCCCGGCGGTTGCCGGGGGCCTCGATCGCTGACCGAAGGGGCGCCGACCGGAGGCCGGCGTCCCTGGGATTACTTCACGTAGGTGAACAGCACCGCGTGGGCGTAGGTCCCGCTCGTTCCGGAGATCGAGAGGGTCGCCTGGTGGCCGCTGGGCGAGGCGCCCTTGGTGGCGGTCATCGTGACCACGAAGGTCGCGCTGGCGCCGCCGCCGACGGTGACCTGCGGCGGCACGGAGAACGTGACGCCCGTGCCGGTGGTACCCGTGACCGTCAGATCGAACGTGTGGCTCGAGCCGCTCTCGTTGCGGATCTTGACGGTGTAGGTGAGCGTCTGGCCGGCGCCCGACGGGATGGCCCCGAAGCTGACGCTGACCGGGTCGAGGGTCACCCAGTCGGTGACCGCCGACAGGAGGTTCTCGCTGCCGGAGCCGACGATGGTGACGTCGTTCTGGACGGCAGAGCCGTCGATGGTCCGGACGTTGCCCTGATCGGCCGAGTTGACGACGGCCGACCGGATCTCCCACGCGCTCCAGGTGGGATGCTCGCCGATGAGGACGGCCGCCGCGCCGGCGAGGTGCGGGGTCGCCATCGACGTGCCCTGGAAGAACGCGAAGCAGTGGGCATCGATGTCGTGGTTGCAGTCCCACTCCGGGACGGAGCTGAGGACGTTGACGCCGGGGGCCATGACGTCGGGCTTCACGCGATAGTCGACGTCGGTCGGGCCCTGGCTGCTGAAGTCGGCCTGGAGCCACGACGCCGGCGCGAAGGCCGCCGTCGACGGATCCAGCTGCGACACGTACTGCGGCGTGGTGATCGTGGCGCTGTCCGGGAGATTCCCGTACAGGGCCAGGCCATCGGCCTTGCCGACCATGACGGCCGGGATGGTGGTCGGGAACAGGACGTCCGCGGCCATCGGGATCGGCGCCGGATCGCGGTTGACCACGATGACGGCAACGGCACCGGCGTGCTCGGCTTCGTAGACCTTCTGGCCGAAGCTGCAGACGCCGCGCGCCACGAGGACGATCTTGCCGGTGGCGGAGTTGGCCGGGTAGTCGGCGCAGCCGTCGAGCTCGTTGTCGACGAGGCTGACCGGATTGCCGGCCTGGGCCGCGATGGTCGGAGCGGTGATGTCCGACGGCCACGGGAAGGCGAAGTCGCCGTCCTGGGTGCCGTAGGTGCTGCCGCCCTGCTCGACGAGGGACTCGACCTGGTGGCCGACGCTGAACGCGCCCGCCGTCAGGGCCCGCGCCGCGGAGCCGGGCGACTCGACCGTGAAGTGGCCGGGCGCCTGGGTGTGCGGCTCGGTGCTGTCGCCGAGGGCCGAGTTGCCGGCCGCGACCGCGACGACCATGTTCGCGAGGTCGAGGTCGTTGACCGCGTTGGTGAGGAGATCCTGGATGCCCGAGGCCCCACCACCGAGGCTCATGTTCACGACGTCCATGCCGTCCGTGTAGGCGGCCTCGAGGGCATTGAGGATGTCCTCGGAGCGGGCGTTCGTGATGCCCGTGGTCTCGTCACCGGGGAAGACGACGTAGCTGCCCAGGAGGGCGGCCGGGGCGACGCCGGAGATCCCGTACGGGATCGCGGCGCCATCGACCGTCGCGGCCGTGCCGAAGTCGCAGGCAATCGTGCCGGCGACGTGGGTGCCGTGCTCCTGGAGCGCCTCGGCCGTGAACCGGCCGGGCTGCTTGTTGTAGAAGACCCGGGCGGCAATGACCTTGTTGTTGGTGAACTGGATCTGGCCGAACCGCTGCTGGGCCGGCAGGCCGGCATCGGAGAAGCACGGGTGGGTGACGTCGATGCCGGTGTCGATGACGCCGACCTTGACGCCAGCGCCGGCATTGGCCGCGCCACCGATCTGGCTGGTGTTCCAGGCGTCGATCGCGTGGATCAGGCTCAGGTCGATGTCATCGGTGAGCGGGTGGTACAGGCCTTCGTACTCGGCGTGCTGGACCTGGGGGGCCGCAGCGACCTTGGCGAGCGTCGTGCCGTTCAGCTGCACGGCGACGGCGTTCAGGGACAGGTCCCACGAGCCGGTGATCTTGGCCTTCGGCGCATTGGCCTGGAGCCACTGCTTGTAGTCGTTGCGGAGGGCGCTGAGCTGGGCCCGGTACGACTTCGAGGTCGAGTTGTTGAAGTCGATCTTCTTGCCGCGGGCCGGCTTGGTCTTGACGTAGGTCGAGAGTGGATCCCCCTTCAGCTGGACGAGCGCGACGGACTTGTCCACGGTCGGGCCGCTGAACGGCTGGACGACCTTGTTATCGACCTTCGCGGTCGATGCCGCTCCCGCGCTGGTCGACATGGCGAGCGCCAAGCCGGCCGCGAGCGTGAGCGACGCGCGCAGACGCTTCATCCCGATGACTTCCTCCACTGGATCGGGTGGGCGGCTGAGCTGGCACGCACGCAGGCCCGATCAACGGCCCGACTGTAGACCGACGCGCGGCATGGTGCGTTGCGGGGGCGGCGTCGTGGTGCGGATCGGCACCGGGGGCCGATCGGGCCGGCTGGCGACGCCGGCCGGTAGGCGAGGTCGGGGTCGAACCGACACGCCCCTCACGGGGCACCGGCTCCTAAGGCCGGCGCGTCTGCCATTCCGCCACTCGCCCGCGACGAGGATACGGTGCGGGCTACTGCCAGCGAAAGAACCGGGCCGACACCCCCAGGCAGACCAGGAGCCAGCCGCCCAGGACCGCCACGTCGACGCCGAGCGGCACGAACGGCGTCCCCCCGACCATGACCTGGCGGAGGGCGTCGCCGAGGTACGTCAGGGGCATGACCGTGGCGACCGACCGGAGCCAGTCCGGCATGATCTGGAGCGGGAAGAAGATCCCCGACAGGAACATCAGCGGGAACTGGACGACGCTCGTCATCCCGTTGGCCGACTCCTCGGTTCGGGCGAAGGACGCGATCACGTAGCCGATCGACACGAACGTGATGGCTCCGAGGGCCACGACGCCGACGATCCGCGGCCAGTCGTTGGTGAGCTGCACGCCCAGCACCTGGATGCCGATCGCGACGATGAGGATGGTCTGCAGGGCTGCCAGGACCAGGCGGACGGCGACGTTCGACAGGACCAGCGTCCAGCGCGGCAGCGGCGTCGTGTTGAGGCGCTTGAGGATCAGCTTCTCGCGCTGCTGGACGAGCGGGATCGAGGCGAAGATCCCCAGCTGCATCAGGGCCATGGCCAGGATGCTCGGGACGAAGTAGGAGACGTTCGAGAGCTCCTGGGTCTGGACCTGCTGGGTGTCGAGGCCCACCACGCTGGATCCGCCGGCGATGGCCAGGTTCACGTGGTCGATGACGCCCTGGAGCACCTGCTGGAGGGCCGCGGCGGTCGAGTTGTGGCTGGGATCGATGTACAGCGTCAGCCGGGTTTCGCCCGGGCTCGAGCCCGGCCCGGTGGCGGGGCTCGCCGCGGGCGTGGCCGCCGCGCCGAAGCCCGCAGGGATCACGAGCACGCCATCGAGATGGCCCTGCCGCATGTCGGCCTGCTCGGCGTCGAGGGTGCCGCTCTGGAGATGGAGCGTGAGCCCCGGCAGGCCCTCCAGGCTCGACTTGAGCTGGCCCGACGCGGCGGACTGATCCTGGTCGACCCAGCCGATCGTGTAGCTGGGCGTGCCGCCCCCGGAAAAGATGGTGCCGAACAGGATCACGAACAGGATCGGGAACGCCAGCGTCCAGAACAGCGCCGCCCGGTCGCGGGTGAAGCTCTTGAGGTTGGCGATGCTCAGGGTGCGCAGCGCACGCATCGGGGCTGATCCTCGGGCTCGGTCGAAGGAGTTGGGCTAGTCGCGCAGCGCGCGACCGGTCAGGTCGAGGAAGACGTCTTCCAGCGTCGGCCGGCGGACGAGCAGGTTGTCGGGCTCGATGCCCAGGGCCTGGGCCGAATCGAGCAGGGCAGCGATCGTCTCGGGGACCTTCGGCGTGTACGCCAGGACCGAGCCGTTCTCGTGGGTGACCTTGGTCACGTGGGGCAGACTCGCGACGATGGTGTCGGTCAGCGCCGGGATCGCGTCGAACTGGATCGCCCGTTCCGTGAACCGCCGGCCGATGAGCTCGTCGCTCGTCCCGATGTCCAGGATCTTGCCGTGATCCATGATCGCGACCCGGTCGCAGATGGCCTCGGCCTCCTCCAAGTAGTGGGTCGTCAGCAGGACCGTTCGACCCTGGCCCTTGAGCTGGAGGATCAGGTCCCACAGGCCGCGCCGGGCCGCCGGATCGAGGCCGGTCGTCGGCTCGTCCAGGAAGACGACCTCCGGGTCGTTCACCAGGGCCAGGGCCACCGACAGCCGCTGGCGCTGGCCGCCCGAGAGCGTCTTGGATTGGGCCGAGCGCTTCTCCTCGAGGTCCAGGGCCTCGAGCAGGCCCTGGGTCGATGCGCGCCGCTGGTAGAAGCTGGCGAACAGGTCCAGGAGCTCCACGACCGTGAGCTGCGGAAACAGGGCGGCCGTCTGGAGCTGGACCCCGATCCGCTCCTTGATCGCTCGGGCCTGCCGGGTGACGTCGAGGCCGAGGATCCGGAGCGCGCCGGAATCCGGCGCATGGAGGCCCTCGAGCATCTCCATGGTGGTGGTCTTGCCGGCGCCGTTCGGGCCCAGCAGCCCGAAGATCTCCGCGCGGCCGACCTCGAACGTCACGCCGTCGACGGCGCGGACCGCGCCGTACGCCTTGTGGACGTCCTGGACCTCGATGACCGGACCGCTGCTCGACGCAGCGGTCGCGCCGGCGACCTCAGGCGCGACGGCCACTCGCGTCCCCCGAGGTGGCCGAGGCGGGCTGGCCGGCTGGGGGCGTCGAGCCCTTCGACCCGTTCGTCCCGTTGGACGGTCCCGCCGGCGGCGTCGCAGCCGCCGAGGCCGCCGAGGCCGCTGATCCGCCCTGGCGGGCCCGCGCCCGGCCGAGCGCATCGGTGAAGGTGGCGGGGTCGGTGTTGAGGAGGCGCTCGGCCAGCTGCCGGCCGGCCCGCACCGTGACCGGCTTCAGCAGGTTCGCGACCATCGCCCCGGCGGCCAGGCCCAGGTCACGGTCGCGCCGCTGCGGGGCTTTCTCCTCGAGGTAGTCGGCGAACTCGCGCTCGAGCGTGCCGCGGACCTTGTCGCCGTCGGGGCCGAGCTTCCGGAGCGTCTTCTCGACCTCGGGCGGGAGCATCGACTTGGGGAGGTCGGCATTGGGCCCGAAGATCGCCCGTCGCACGCCGCGGACCACGCGGCCCGGGCCGCCCAGCAGCAGGAACGCCGCGCCGGACGCCGCCCCTGCGACCTTGGCCGGCTCGCGCCGGATGCGGGCCGGGATGTCGACCGCGGCGCGACCGGCTGCCTCGAGGCGGACGGCCTCCTCGGCCAGGCCCTCGCGGGCGGCTACGACTTCGGCGCGAGCGGCAGTCGTGCGCGAACCCACTCGATGGTCTCCTTGGTCTCGTCGATCGTGGCATCAGGGGTGAACTTGGCCTTGAGCGCGTCGCCGTCGATGCCCCGGCGCGCCACCCCGACGCCGGCGAGGATCGGCCAGACGATCAGCGCCAGCAGCGTCCCCAGGGCGGCGGCGAGGCGGCTCTCCCAGCCGAGCCCCACGGCCAGGCCGAGGGCCACTGCGACGCCCACCACGACGCCGATCAGCAGGAACAGGCCGAGGCGGCTGGGACGGACATCGAGGGCCGCGAGGCCGGCGTTGAGGGCGAGGTCCAGGAACAGCAGGAATCCCAGGAGGACGCCCCAGCCGATCGAGCCGAACAGCCACTCGCCCAGGAACAGCATGCCGCCGATGAACAGCAGCAGGCCGGCGGCCACGACGAGAGCCAGGGCCACCAGGACCAGGCCGACGACCCGCTTGACCGCGTCGACGATGTCGCCGGCTTCGGCCTTGCCGAGCTCGACGTGGGCGCGCACGAGCCGCTTCGCCGCAGCGAACGTCGCGCGAACCTGGTCGATGAGCCCGGGCGGGACCTGTTCGTTCACCGGACCTCCGAATGCGGCCGCGTGGCCGGACGGCCATCCTACCAGCGCTCGGTGTTGCAGCCGGCTCGCCGACCGGCGCCAACGTCGGACGGCTACCCTCCGGCCGTGCCGACCGAGCCCCGTCCGCTGCACGTTGCCGAGCTGCTGTCGGTGGGCTCCGAGCTGACCACCGGCGAGACGCGCGACACGAATGCCGGCGACCTGGCCCGCGACCTCACCGAGGCAGGCGTGACCGTCCAGCGCCTCACGGCCCTGCCCGACGATCAGCCGGCCGTGACCGCCGCGGTTCGCGCGGCGCTGGAGCGCTCCGACCTCGTGGTCCTGACCGGCGGCCTCGGGCCGACGCCCGACGACCTGACCCGCGAGTCCATCGCCGCTGCCGTCGGTGAGACCCCAGTCGTCGACCCGGACCTCGAAGCGTGGCTGCGCGGACTGTTCGATCGACGCGGCGTCCCCTACCCCGAGGCCAATCGCAAGCAGGCCTGGCTGATCCCGTCGGCGACGGCCATCCCGAACGAGCACGGCACGGCCCCCGGCTGGTGGGTCGAGCGCCCCGATGGCCGGATCGTGGTCGCCCTGCCCGGCCCGCCCCGCGAGATGCGGCCGATGTGGACAGGCTGGGTGCGGGCCCGGCTCGAGGCTCGCGGGCTCGGTCGCGCGGCGGCGGTCGTCACGCTCCGGACGACCGGCCTCGGGGAGTCGGTCATCGCGGACCGGCTCGGGTCGCTGCTCGCCCGTGACGCGGAGCCGCTCGTCGCGACATACGCCCGCAACGACGCGGTCGACGTCCGGATCTCGGCCCACGAACGGCCCGGCTTCGACGCCGCGGCGGCGGTCGCCGCGACCCGGGCCCAGGTGGAGCACCTGCTCGAGGGCCACGTCTGGGCCCGCGGCTCGACGACCTGGGGCGAGGCGATCGCAGCGGCCCTGGATGGACGAGGCTGGCGGCTCTCGCTCGTCGAGGTGGCGACGCGGGGAACGCTGACGGCCCTCCTCGCCGAGGCGCTGGGCGACCGCCTGGCGTTCGCCGAGGCGCTGCCGGCCCGACCCGAGGCCCATGACGGCCACGAAGCCACCCCGGAGCACCTCGCTGCGCGGGTCCGCTCGATCGGCGGCAGCGACGTGGGCCTGGCCCTCGAGGTCCGAGCCCGCGGCGGCGACACGGCGGTCAGCGTGGCCGTCGTGGATCCCGGTGGCGAGCACCGTGAGCGCCGGATCGCGTTCCTCGGGGGCGACCAGGGCCG
>DASXQE010000099.1:0-6233 GCA_036493155.1 Candidatus Limnocylindrales bacterium
CTTCGCGCCACCGGCGTATCGGATCGAGGTCGACCCGGGCCAGGAGCCCGGCGTCCGGCTGCTGGCCGAGACCCTGCGGCGGCAGGCCTGGGCCGGTCGCACCGAGGTCGATGGCGCCACCGTCCGGGTCCAGGTCAAGGATCCCGACGCGGCCGCGATGCGGCTCGTCCCGCTGCTCGGCACGGCCGGCCTCCGCATCAGCCTGATCGAGCGCGAGCGACCCACGCTCGAAGACGTCTTCCTGGAGCTCGTGGCGCATGACGACGGGGAGGCCGACGGGGATGCCGGCGGCGGTCCGACCGCCGCGGAGCGCCGGGCAGGGGCCGCGGCGGCGCAGGCCGCCGTGCCGGAATCCGCCGGCGCGGAGGCCGCTCGATGACTGGCTACCGCGAGATGGTCGTCAAGGAGCTCTTCGAGGCGTGGCGGACGCGGCGCTTGCTGATCGTCGTCCTGCTGTTCCTCGGGCTGGGCATCTCGGCCCCGATCGTCACCAAGCTCCTGCCGGACATCATCCGGGCCTTCGGCTCGACGGCATTCATCGTCGACCTGCCGACCCCCGGTGTCGCGGACGTCCTCGACCAGCTGCTGAAGAACACCGTCCAGTTCGGGGCGCTCGCCGCGATCCTGCTGACGATGGGCTCGGTGGCCACGGAGCGCGAGCGCGGGACGGCCGCCTTCGTCCTGTCCAAGCCCGTGACGCGAACGGCATTCCTGTGGGCGAAGCTGGTCGCGCTCGGGGTCCAGTTCGCCGTGGCGATCGGGCTCGCCGTCGCGGGGGCCTGGCTCTACACCCTGGTGCTGTTCCAGCGGCCGGCGATCATGGGCTGGGTCGAGCTGGCCGGGCTGGTCTGGCTGTCGACGATGGTCTACGTCTCGATCACGTTCCTGGGCTCGGTGGTGGCCAAGTCCGCCCTCGGGGCGGCCGGATTCGGCTTCCTGGGCCTGATCGTCCTGTCGCTGCTGTCGATCGTGCCGAACTTCGGGCCGTGGCTGCCGGCCGACCTTTCGGCGGTGGCAAAGTCCTTCGCGCTCCACGAGCAGAGCCCCGACCTCGATCCGACCACGACGATCCTCATGTCGTTCGGCATCGCCATCGTGGCGGTCGGGCTCGCTTGGTGGCGCTTCCGCCGGGCCGAGCTCTAGGTCGTCGCCTAGATCACGCCGTCGGTGGCGAGGCGGTCGATCTCCGCCGGCGAATAGCCCGCTTCCGCGAGGATCGCGCGGCCGTGTTCGCCGTGGACGGCCGGCGCGATCCGGACCGCCGCTGGCTCCGTGGCATCGTCGAAGCGGATGGGGCTCGCGACCTGGTCGACCGGACCCAGCTGCGGGTGCCGGACCGGCACGCGGGCGCCGCGAGCGATGGCCTGGGGCGTGGCGAAGGCCTCCGCGACGTCGAGGATCGCGCCGCTTGGGATGCCGGCGGCGGCGAGGCGCGCCAGCCACGTCGCGGAAGGCGCCGAAGCGAAGGCCGCATTGAGCAGGCCCACGAGCTCGCCGCGGTTCGCGACGCGGTCGGCGTTCCGTGCGAATCGCGCCTCCGTGGCCAGCTCGTCCCGGCCGATGAGCCGGCACAGCGCCAGCCATTGCTTGTGGCTGCCGACCCCGATCGCGATCTCGCCATCGGCGGTCGTGAAGGTCTCGTACGGCACGATGCTGGGGTGGGCGTTGCCGCGGCGGCGCGGGGCCTGGCCGGTCACGAAGGCGTTCTGGGCCTGGTTCACGAGCACGGCCAGCGAGCTCTCCAGCAGGGAGACATCGATGCGCCGGGGGGCAGCACCGGCGACAGCCGCGCCGCGCTCGCGGCCGAGCAGCGCCGAGACCGCTCCGATGGCCGCGAACAGCCCCGTCACGACATCGGTCACCGCGACGCCCACCTTCAGCGGCCGGCCGTCCGGCTCGCCGGTGATCGACATCAGCCCGGAGGCCGCCTGGATCACGAAGTCGTAGCCGGCCCGGTCGCGATCCGGGCCCGTCGTGCCGTAGCCGGTGATGGCGAGGTGGATGAGCCGGGGGTTGCGGGCGCGCAGCGCGGCATCCGTGAAACCCAGCCGGTCGAAGCCACCGACCTTGAAGTTCTCGACGACGAGGTCGGCGTCGGCGAGCAGGCGCCACAGGACCTCGCGCCCGGCGTCCGTGCGCAGGTCCAGCCGGAGCGACCGCTTGTTTCGGTTGACGGCGAGGTAGTAGGCCGCCGTCCGAGTCCCCGCGGCGTCGTCGGCGACCCATGGCGGGCCCCAGCCGCGCGTCGCGTCACCCTCGAGGGGCTCGACCTTGATGACGTCCGCCCCGAGGTCGCCCAGGACCATCGTGCAGTACGGACCGGCGAGGACCGTCGAGCAGTCGATGACGCGGATGCCGGCAAGTGGACCCGGCGCCGCTAGGGGATCGTCAGCCACGGCCGGGAGTATGCGACCCCGGGCAGGCACTCCGATCGCCGGCCCGTGGCGTGGGCCGGCCGGTCGCGCGGGCCCGCGACGCCGCCCAGCGCGCCTAGCTCCAGGGCACCTCGGACCGGTCGTAGACGGGAGCGCCTTCGCGGACCCAGTCGACGAGGTCGCGGTTGATGACGATCCCCGACGCCGGCTCGCGGACGACGTCCGGCCCGACACGGAACTCGATCGCCGCCTCGGTCAGCGGGATCATCGACTGGCGGGAGCGCAGCGAGTTCAACGCATCCTCGCCCTGCCCGGCGTGGAGCCGGCCGGACACGAGGTAGCGGCCGACGCGCATCACCAGTGGATGCGTCTCGGTGCGGATGCGCTGGCCTCGGTCACCACGCGGGCCGGTCGCATGGACGATCGCGAGCTCGTCGCGCCGGACCAGGATCTCGGAGACGACCATCGAGCCGCCGTCGGGCAGGCGCTCGGCCAGGGCATCGACCAGGACGTACTCGTCGTGGGCGTTGAGCATGTCGGTGATCCGCGACGAATCGAGGCGGATCCGGCCAGAGAGGCGCTCGCTGACCGCGTAGGCCACGAAGTCGACCTCGGGCAGGCTGTCGTCGACGCCCTCGGACCGCCAGTCGTTGTCGGTGCCGTCCTGGTGCAGGACGAGCCGAAGCCGGGAGCCGATCGAGCCGATCACGCCGGGAGTCTGCACCGCCCCGCCCGGTGCGTCCGTGCGACGAAGGTACCATCGGGGCCATGGCGTCCCCGAGCACCGAGCCGCGGCGATTCACGCTCATGACGACCCATGCCCATCCCGACGACGAGACCATCGGGACCGGCGGGTTGATGGCCAAGGCCGTGCGCGACGGCCACCGCGTCGTGCTCGTGACCGGGACCCGCGGCGAGCAGGGCGAGATCGTCGTCCCGGAGATGGACACGCCGGACAACCACCGCCGCCTGGGTGAGCTGCGCGCCGCCGAGCTCGAGGCCGCGATGGGCGAGCTCGGGGTCACCGAATGGGAGAACCTCGGCTACCGCGACTCGGACATGATGGGCCGGGTCGGCAACCTCGATCCCCGGAACTACTGGAACGCCGACCTCGACGAGGCAACCGGCCGCCTGGTGTGGCTGGTCCGGCGCTACCGCCCGGACGTCATGACGACGTACAACGCCTACGGCGGCTACGGCCATCCCGACCACATCCGGACCCACGACACCGCGGTCCGGGCGTTCGCCCGGGCTGGCGATCCGGCCTGGTACCCGCAGCAGCTGGCGCCGGAGCACGGTGGCAGTGGCCCCGCCGAGGCCGACGGCGGTCTCGCGCCCTGGCAGCCGAAGAAGCTCTACGAGCAGGCGATTCCGGCCTCGGTCCGCAACGCCATGCGCGACCGCCTCGAGGCGGTCGGCGAGACGAGTCCCTGGTCGGAGCCGAAGGACGCCACGCCCGAGGACCTCGCCAAATGGCGCGAGGCGATGGCGAAGATGCTCGTCCCGGACGAGCTGATCACGACCTGGATCGACGTCTCCGACGTCGTCGACCGGAAGTGGGCGGCCATCCGCAAGCACGTCACCCAGATGAGCGCGGACAACTTCTTCCTGCGGTTCGGCGAGGAGGGCTGGCGGGAGTTCTGGTCGAAGGAGGCCCTGATCCTGACCGAGTCGTCGGTCGGCCCGACGGTGCCCGAGACGGACGTCTTCGCCGGGCTCTGAACGTCGCGACGGCCGCGCTGGCCGCGTTCGCCGCCCCGCGCCCACGCCGCCCGGACAGGGTGACGCCCCGTTCGGGCGGGCGAACGGGGCGTCCGGTGGATGCTGGGTTGGGATGGCGGACCCGACCGGATTCGAACCGGCGATCTCCAGCGTGACAGGCTGGCATGTTGGGCCGCTACACCACGGGTCCGCGGCGCGACGGCGAAGGATAGCAGGTCAACCTGGCGGAGCCGCCGGGTCCGGAATCGCCGGTGGCAGCAGGGACGGCGTGCCGCCCAGCCGCAGGACGAGGCTGCGCTGGATCTCGATGACCGATCCGTCGTCGGGGTCGTGGAGCACGAGCTGCGGACCGTGGTTGCCGTATGTCGCGAGCTCGCTGGACGACGGCGCGCCGATCCCGATCAGGAAGCCGCCGTCGGGGCTCAGGCCGAGCGCCTGGTAGGCGGCGATCGCCGGCCAGTGAGCCAGCGGTCGGAGCGTCGCGGCATCCAGGACCCAGATGCCACTCGAATCGACGCCTGGACCCGTGGCACCCGGCCCAGTCGGGAAGACGAGCCCGCCGGCGTAGAGGCGGCGCCCATCCACCGACCCGGCCAGGAGGTTGGCGGTCACGTTGCGGGCCGAGTCGGTCGGCTGCCAGAGCGTCCCGGCCGTGCCATCCGGAGGCGGGAATCCCGACGCTTCGGGGGACGGCGGGATGCTCGGCAGGTTCTGGCCGCTGCCGTCGCCGAGCACCGCCTCGTGGCTGGTTCGAGTGGCGACATCCACGCGGAACGCTCGATGGGCGAACGCCTCCCAGACGTACACCTGGCCACGCGTCCCGTCGACCTGCCAGCCGAGGATCTCGCCCTCGCGGAAGCTCGCTCCCAGATCCACGTCGTGGTAGCGACCGCGGTGGTCGATCCGCACGAAGAGCGCGGCTCGGCCCTGGGCATCCGTGCCGAGCGAGGTGCACAGCGCGACGGCGTCGGAGGCCGTCGCCAATGCTCCGCCGCGGCAGGTCGCGGGCGTGACGTCGTCGGGGACCGGCGGCTCCTCGGCGAATGGCCCGAAGCCGATCGCCGGGTCCATCGGGATCGTCCAGGAACGCTCGACGCCGGTGATCCCGACGAGGTCGTCGGCCAGCCGCTGGAGGGTCACCCGAACCACGCTCCCATCGGGTGCGACCATGACCCGGAGCGTGAGCCGGCCCGGGTCGCCGAGGCCCGTGAGGTCGAGCGGGATGGAGCCCAGGGCATTGCCGTTGGGGTCGCCGGTGAACAGCGGCAACCGTTCCACGCGCAGCCGCAGGCCGTCGGCCTCGGGCACCACGGAGGCCACGATCGCGGCTCGGCCGTCGGGCGAGGGCGCGGCATCCACGAGCGTGAGGTCGAACCCGGGCGGCAGCCAGTCGACGTAGGGATTCGCGTAGCCCAGGTTGTCGTTGGCCAGGTACCGCCGCACGAGCAGCTCCCGCCCACCGTCCGGCTCCGCGCCAAGGCAGACGCAGGCGGTCTCGCCGAAGGGCAGCGCGAAGAGCCACTGGGTCATGCTCAGGTCCACGGTGGCGTCGATTCGAGCGAGCGCCAGCTCCATCCAGGCCAGGCCGCCGACCACGAGCGGGAGCCGCCCCTGGGCACGTCCGGCCTGCCGCACCTCCAGGCCGGGCAGGTAGCCCGAATCGTCGATCGGCGGGGGGCTCGGGAGCAGGCCCGTTGCACCGGACCCCAACGAGCCCGGTGGACCCGATCCCGGCGGTGGCGCGCCGCCGAGCCGGGGCCCGACGGTGGCGCCCGCCCACGCCACGACGACCAGGGCCACCGCGAGGATGCCCAGCCGGCCTCGCCGGCTCGCCCGCGACTCGATCCGGCCCGCGGCCTGGTAGCCGTCGTCGCGCCGCGGCCTGGGCTCCGGTCCGTCCGCCATGGAGCGGCAACGGTACGCGGTATCCTCGGGCCCCATGCCCCCCTCCCACGACTGGATCGACCTGCGGTCGGACACGGTCACGCACCCCACGGACGAGATGCGTCGGGCCATGGCCGCGGCGGAGGTCGGCGACGACGTCTTCGGGGAGGACCCGACGGTCCGCGCGCTCGAGGAGCGCGCCGCGGAGCTGCTCGGCAAGGAGGCGGCCGTCTTCGTCTCGAGCGGGACGAT
>DASXQE010000100.1:0-7729 GCA_036493155.1 Candidatus Limnocylindrales bacterium
GCGGACCTGTCCATCCGGTACATCACCGACCGCCACCTGCCGGACAAGGCGATCGACCTGATCGACGAGGCCGCCAGCCGCGTCCGGTTGCGGCATGCCTCCGCGCCCCCGACCCTGCGCGAGGCCCAGCGCGAGCTGGACCGCGTGACCAAGGAGAAGGACGCGGCCATCAACAGCCAGGACTACGAGGCCGCTGCGAAGCTGCGCGAGCAGGAGGCCGAGGTCCGGGAGCGGGTCGACACCCTTCGCGGTGAGTGGCAGACGAGCGTCGCTGGCGATGCTCCCACCGTGGATGAGGAGGAGATCGCCCAGGTCGTCGCGATGTGGACCGGCATCCCGGTCACGCGCATCTCCGAGGCCGAGACGGAGCGACTGCTGCACATGGAGGAGTCGCTCCACCAGCGCGTCATCGGCCAGCAGGAGGCCATCGACATCGTGGCCAAGGCCGTCCGCCGCGCCCGGGCGGGACTCAAGGATCCGAAACGCCCGATCGGCTCGTTCATCTTCCTCGGGCCGACCGGCGTCGGGAAGACGGAGCTCGCCAAGGCCCTCGCCGAGTTCATGTTCGGCAGCGAGGACTCGCTCATCAAGATCGACATGAGCGAGTTCATGGAGCGCCACAACGTCAGTCGCCTCGTCGGTGCCCCGCCCGGCTACGTCGGCTTCGACGAAGGTGGCCAGCTGACCGAGGCGGTCCGCCGCAAGAGCTACGCGGTGGTGCTGCTCGACGAGGTCGAGAAGGCCCACCCGGAGGTCTTCAACATCCTGCTCCAGATCCTCGAGGACGGGCAGCTGACCGACGCGAAGGGTCGCCGGGTCGACTTCCGGAACACGATCATCATCATGACCTCGAACCTCGGGGCCAAGCAGCTCCAGACGGGCTCCGCGCTCGGCTTCCGGGCCGTCGCGGATACCGAGGAGGCCAAGGCCCAGTCGTCCTACGAGTTCATGAAGGACAAGGTCCAGGCCGAGCTCAAGAACAACTTCCGCCCGGAGTTCCTCAACCGGATCGACGCCACGGTCGTGTTCCGGTCGCTGACGATGGACGAGATCCGCGAGATCGTCGATCTCATGCTCAAGCGGGTCCGCGAGCAGCTGAAGGCCCAGAGCATGACGCTCGAGGTCACCCAGGCCGCGAAGGACCACCTGATCCAGGCGGGCTGGGACCCGTCATACGGCGCGCGGCCGCTGCGCCGCGTCATCCAGAGCCAGATCGAGGATGTGCTCGCGGAGCACCTGCTCCTCAATCGCTATGAGGCCGGGGCCACGATCCTCGTCGACGCCAACCCCGACGGTGGCCTGACCATCGGCGGCCTCGAGGCCAAGACGCCGGTCGAAGTCTCCTAGCCCGGGTGGCCGTCCTGCCCGAGCTGGCCGGGTAAGGGGCCGTGGCCCGCGCCGAGACCCGCTTCGTCTGCCAGGCGTGCGGCGCCTCGTTCCTTCGCTGGGAAGGCCAGTGCCGGTCGTGCGCCGCCTGGAACACCCTCGTCGAGACCGTCGTCCGAGCCGGCGCGCGCAGTGACGCCGCCGCCGCCGCGGCGCGTCGTGGCGCGAGGACGGCAGCCGGGCACGCTGCCGGTCCGGCCGTGCCGCTGGCCCACATCGAGGCACCCTCGACGGCCAGGATCCCGACGGACCTGCGGGAGCTGGATCGCGTCCTGGGCGGCGGGCTCGTCCCCGGCTCGCTGGTGCTCCTCGGCGGCGAGCCCGGCATCGGCAAGTCGACCCTGCTCCTCCAGGCCGCGGCGGGTGTCGTCCGAGGCGCCGAGGCTCGCCACGTCCTGTACGTGAGCGGCGAGGAATCGGCCGCCCAGGTCCGGCTGCGGGCACATCGCCTGGGGCTCATGACTGGACCCGCGGGCGAGGCGATCGCGGTCCTGGCCGAGAGCGAGGTCGGCCGGATCGCCGAGATCGTCCGGGCCACTCGGCCGGCCCTCGTCATCGTCGACTCGATCCAGACAGCGACCGTCGACGAGCTCGACGGCCCGGCCGGCAGCGTCGGGCAGGTGCGCGAGAGCGCGCTGCGCCTGATGGAGCTGGCAAAGGGCGACGGCATCGCGATCATCGTGGTCGGCCATGTGACCAAGGACGGCAGCATCGCCGGTCCGAAGACCCTCGAGCACCTGGTCGACGCCGTCGTCGAGCTCGGCGGTGACCGGGCCGGCACGCTCCGACTGCTCCGCGCGGCGAAGAATCGCTTCGGCTCGACGGACGAGCTCGGTGTCTTCGAGCTCGACGAGACGGGCCTGGTCGAAGTGCCGGACCCGGCCCGGGCGTTCCTCGCGGAGCATGAGACCGAGGCGCCCGGCAGCATCGTCGCGGCAACGATGGAGGGCAGCCGGCCGATCCTGGTCGAGGTCCAGGCCCTCGTCGCCCCGGCCGGCTATGGAACGCCGGCTCGGCGTGTGTCCGGCGTTGATGGCAATCGGCTCGCGCTGCTCCTGGCCGTGCTCTCGCGGCGCGCAGGCCTGCCGGTCGCCAGCCATGACGTGTACGCCAACCTCGCCGGCGGCGTTGCCCTGGGCGAGCCCGGCCTGGACCTGCCCCTGGCTCTCGCCCTGGCCTCGTCACTGCGCGATCGAGCGATCCGCCTCGGCACGGTCGCGGTCGGCGAGGTCGGACTGCTCGGCGAGCTCCGCTCGGTCGCCGGCCTCGAGCGACGCCTTCGCGAGGCGGCACGGCTCGGGTTCGACCGTGCGATCGTGCCGCGTCCGGCGCGAGCGGCCGTGCCGGCCATCACGGGCATGGAGGTCGTGCCGGTTGCGAGCGTGCGCGAGGCCATCCGAGCCGTCGTGGGCGGCTCGGACGAGCCCGGCCCGGCCCGGTCGCGAGCAGCGCGGACGGCCCTTGACGAGGAGGCGCCGATCGGACGACGGGTGCTAGGCTGACCGCCGCACCGGCCCCCCCAGCCGGGTGCCCCTCCTGCGCCCCACCGCCAGGCGTCCAGATCCGCACGAGATTCGTCGTTGATCCGCTCGATTCGGATCCTCGGGGCCGCGCTCGGTGGCCTCGTCGGGATCGTCCTCATCCTCGAAAACCTGGCCGCGTTCGATGGCTCGCCGAATGAGGCCCTGCTCGGCGCCGCCTGGCTCGCGGCGTGGACGGTGCTGGGCTGGGCGCTGCTGCCGTACCTGACCGTCATCCCGGCGCTGTCCGCGGTCCGGTCCGTGCAGCTGCTGTCGACGCTCGAGTTCGTCACGGCGATCGTCGGGCTCTTCATCGGCCTGGTGCTCGGCCTGTTGCTCGGCATTCCCATCTCGGCCCTGCCCGAGCCGCTCGGCACCGTGGCCCCGCTCGGCGCCTCGATCGTCATGGGCCTGGCGATGCTCGGCTTGACGGTCGCCAAGCGCCATGACCTGCTGACGGCCGCCGCGAACCTCGGGATCCTGCCGGGACCCGAGCGCCTCGCGGCGTCCGGATCTGCCGGCCCGCGGATCCTCGTCGACACGAGCGCGATCATCGACGGCCGGATCGCGGACATCGCCGAATCGGGCTTCCTCATCGGCACGCTCGTCGTGCCGCGGTTCATCCTCGACGAGGTCCAGCGGCTGGCCGACAGCGCGGACAACCTCCGGCGCACGCGGGGCCGTCGCGGCCTCGAGATCCTGGGGCGGATGCGCAAGGCCGGCCTCGTCGCGGTCGAGGTCAGCGACGAGGACGCGCCGGGCGTGAGCGAAGTGGACTCCAAGCTCGTCGAGCTGGCCAAGCGCGATGGCCGTCCGGTCCTGACCAACGACCTCAACCTGAACCGGATCGCGGACCTGCAGGGCGTGCGCGTGATGAACGTCAACTCGCTGGCCAACGCCGTGAAGCCGGCGCTGCTCCCGGGGGAGGAGCTGCGAGTCCGCGTCATCCAGCCCGGCAAGGACCCCGGCCAGGGGGTGGGCTACCTCGACGACGGCACGATGGTCGTGGTCGAGGGCGGCGCCAAGTCGATCGACAGCGACCTCGACGTCCACGTGACACGTGTCCTCCAGACGGTGGCGGGGCGGATGATCTTCGCCCAGCCGAAGCGGGACTGACTGTCATGGCGGGGGAGGGCGCCGCGGGCGCCGATCGGATCGGACACGGCCGCGACCGTCATCCGTTCGGTCCGGACGAGCCGCTCCGCCTCGGCGGCATCGCCGTCGCCGGCGCGCCGCGGCTGCACGGCCATTCCGATGGCGACGTCGCCCTCCATGCCATCGCCGACGCGATCCTCGGCGCCGCCGGCCTGGGCGACCTCGGCCGGATGGCGCCCGACGACGCGCGGACGCCCCGGGGCATCGACAGCGGCACGCTGCTCGCCTTGGCTCGGACCCGCGCGCGACAGGCCGGCTGGGCCGCCGGCCAGGTCGACCTGACGATCACGGGCGCCCGGCCACGGCTCGGCGATCGCCTGGACGACATGCGTGACGCCATCGCGGCGCTGCTCGGCCTCGCTCCGGGGAACGTCGCGGTCAAGGCCTCGACCGGCAATCTCCAAGGGCCCGAGGGCGAAGGCCGCGCGATCGCCGCCGACGCCATCGTCGTGCTGCGACGTGCGGCGCCCGGGGCCCCACGATGACCGCGGTCCTCCTCGACACCCTCTCGGGCGAGCACCGGCCGCTCGAGCCCATCGAGCCCGGCCACGTCCGGATCTACAGCTGCGGACCGACGGTCTACGGCCCGGCCCACGTCGGCAACTTCCGGTCGTTCCTGTTCGCCGACGTGCTCGTGCGCCACCTCCGGCACCAGGGCCTCCGGGTCACCTGGGTCATGAACATCACCGACGTCGACGACAAGATCATCCGCAACGCCCGCGCCGAAGGCGTCGCCATCGGCGAGCTGGCGGACCGCTGGCTGGCGCGCTTCGTCGCCGACGCCGCGGCCCTCCGGATGACGACGCCCGACGTGCTGCCCAGGGCGACCGAGCACATCCCCGACATGGTCGCGCTGATCCAGCAGCTCGTGACCGACGGCCACGCCTACCGGACCGATGACGGCTCGATCTTCTTCCGGATCTCCTCGTGGCCGTCCTACGGACGACTGGCCAAGCTGGACCCGGAGCAGCTGCGGGTCGGAGAACGGGTCGAGGCCGACGAATACGGCAAGGACGACGTCCGCGACTTCGCGCTCTGGAAGGGCCCCAAGGACGGCGAGCCGTCGTGGGACACGGCGATCGGGCCCGGCCGGCCCGGCTGGCACATCGAGTGTTCGGCCATGAGCATGCGCCACCTCGGGCCATCCTTCGACATCCACACCGGCGGGGTCGATCTGGTCTTCCCGCACCACGAGGACGAGATCGCGCAGAGCGAGGCCGCGACCGGGGTGCCCTTCGTGCGGACGTGGCTCCATTGCGCCCACCTGCGCCTCGACGGCACGAAGATGGCCAAGTCGACCGGCAACATCGCTCGGGTCATCGACCTGCTGGACGCCGGGGTCTCGCCGCAGGCCCTCCGTCTGGCGCTCATCTCGGTCCACTACCGCCAGGCACTCGACTTCAGCGACGCCTCGCTCGAGGCCGCCAAGGCCGCCCTCGAGCGACTCGATGGCGGACTGGCCGCGCTCGGGGCCTATCGGGAGGAGCGCGCCGACGACCCGGCGTTCCGCTCCCAGCTCTCGGCCAGCCGCGAGCGCTTCGACACGGCCCTCGACGACGACCTCAACGTGTCGGCCGGCCTGGCGGTCATCTTCGACCTGATTCGCGAGACGAACCGGCGGATTGCCGATCGGGCGATGTCCACGGAGGATGCCCGACGCGCCGCGGAGGTCCTGCAGGACCTGGATAGCGTGCTGGGCCTCCTGCCCGACGCCGCTGTCGAGCTGCCCGCCGGCGCCGCCGAGCGTCTCGATGCCCGCGCCCGGGCCCGCGCGGACCGCGACTGGGCAGCCGCCGATCGGCTGCGCGACGAGCTCCTGGAGCTGGGTGTGGCCGTCGAGGACACCAGGGACGGCCAACGCTGGAAGCTTGCGGAGCACGGTGCGCCGCGCACGGAGCCCGTGGCGTGAGTCCGCGCCGACGCGAGCCCGACGAGAGCGGCCGGCCATCGCCAGAGCCGCGGCGCGGTGGCCACCCGGGTGGGAGCCGTCCCGGTGGCAGCCGTCCCGGAGGCAGCCGCCCGAGTGGTGGCCGCCCGGATGGTGACGGCCCGCGCGGCGGCGGTCGACCCGGTGGGTTCCGGCCAGGTGGTCCGAGTGCCGGCGGCAGCCGGCCTCCCGGCTCCGGATACGGCCGTCAGGCGCCCGGCGCGGGTCGACGAGGGGCGGGTTTCGGCGGGTCGTCCCCTTCCGGGGCATCCCCTTCCGCGTCGTTCCCCGGCGGGTCGAGCCCTTGGGGCGCCGGTGGCCGAGGTGGCGCTCCGGGTCGGGGCGGGGGCCACGGCGCGACCGGCCGGCCACGTCCCAGTGCGCGCCCGCGACCAGCCCCATTCGAACCGCCGATGCCTCCCTCCCTGGAGCAGCCACCTGCGGACGCCGCCGATGGTCCGGCCCCCGATTCGGGCCAGCCGTCATACGGCGGCCGGCCTCGGTTCGAGGGTCCGCGGTCATTCGGTCGGAACCCTGGGCCGCGGCGACCTGCGGGTCCGCCCCGCGGCGGGCCGGCTCGGGATCGTGCGTGGCCACGAGCCGGGGCGCCATCGCGGCCCTCGTTCGACGCTCGTCGTGGCTGGGCGCCCGGCGGCGAGCGCGGGCCGTCGAACGATCGGCCGCGGGAGCGGCCGCCCCTTGCTCCCGCCGTCGAGCCGCTCGCCGAAGGCGAGGAGCTGGTGGCCGGCCGACGCCCGGTCGAGGAGGCCTTCGCCGCCGGGCGACCCGCGCTCCGCCTGCTCGTGACCCTTCAGCGACGCCAGGCGCTCGAGAAGATCGTCCTCCATGCCACGACGCTCCGGATTCCGGTCGTCGAGGTCGAGGGCGGGAGCCTCACCGCGTTGGCCGGCTTCGATGGCCACCAGGGCGTGGCCCTCGTCGTCGAGGCTCGTCGGTTCGCATCGCTCGAAGAGATCCTGGCCCGGGCCATCGAGCGGTCCGAGCCGGCCTTCGTCCTGGCGCTCGACTCGCTCGAGGACCCGCAGAATCTCGGGACGCTGCTGCGCAGCGCCGAGGCCGCCGGCGTCCACGGGGTCGTCTTCCCGACCGAGCGGCAGGCCCCGCTGAGCCCCGCCGCCGTCAAGGCCTCTGCCGGGGCCACGGAGCACCTGCTCCTGTGCCCGCTCGACGACCTGCCGGGCGCCCTGGCCGACCTCCACGTGCGTGGCCTCAGGATCGTCGGCGCCGAGGAGGGCGCGTCCCTGTCCGCCCGGGAGGCCGACCTCCGCGGGCCGATCGCGGTCGTCGTCGGCAGCGAGGGCCACGGCCTCCAACCCGCGGTCAGGCGGCGCTGCGACCTCTTCGTCCGGATCCCGATGCGCGGTGCGATCGGCTCGCTGAACGCCGCGGTCGCGGGCTCGATCCTCCTGTTCGAGGTGGCCGGCCAGCGGGATTCCGGCAGCCCGGCCGCACCCGATTGAGCGGCGACCGGGGGCTGTCCGGTGGGCCTTGGACCGGCCCGCGGCTTGCTTGACCGCCTCGCGCCGCCCGCCCTATCATCTCCCGGCGCTTCGGCCACCCTTGGTTGCCGCTGCGTGCTGCCGACGTAGCTCAATTGGTAGAGCAGCGGTTTTGTAAACCGCCGGTCCTGGGTTCGAGTCCCAGCGTCGGCTCCATCCGCGAAGCCCTCGGGCCCACATAGCTCAGTCGGCAGAGCACTTCCTTGGTAAGGAAGAGGTCA
>DASXQE010000101.1:0-42919 GCA_036493155.1 Candidatus Limnocylindrales bacterium
CAGTCATACGTGTACGAGCCCGGCTACCCGACCAACGACGAGCGCCTCGTCAACCTCCGGCCGTGCACCCGGACGGAGGCCTACGCGGCCGATATCACCTACGGCACGAACAACGAGTTCGGGTTCGACTACCTCCGCGACAACATGGTCACGGAGCTGGCCGAGCGGGTCCAGCGCGAGCGCTACTTCGCGATCGTCGACGAGGTCGACAACATCCTCATCGACGAGGCCCGGACGCCGCTGATCATCAGTGGCCAGGCCGAGGAATCGGGCGACCTCTACTACACCTTCGCCCAGCTGGTGCCGCGGCTCAAGGAGCGACCGGAGGGCGAGGAGGAGGGCGGCGACTACTTCATCGACCTCAAGGACCGGGCCGTCTCGCCGACCGAGGAGGGCGTCGAGAAGATCGAGTCCTACCTCAAGGTCGACAACCTCTACGCCGCCGACCCGCGGCTCGCCCGCCACTTCGAGCAGGCGCTCCGGGCCCACGCCCTGTACAAGCGCGACCGCGACTACATCGTCAAGGACGGCGAGATCGTCATCGTCGACGAGTTCACGGGCCGCCAGATGCCGGGCCGGCGATGGAGCGAGGGCCTGCACCAGGCGGTCGAGGCCAAGGAGGGCCTGCGGGTCCAGCGCGAGAGCGTGACCCTCGCCACGATCACGTTCCAGAACTACTTCCGGCTGTACGACAAGCTGGCCGGCATGACCGGCACGGCGATGACCGAGGCCGAGGAGTTCCACAAGATCTACGGCCTCGAGGTCGTCGCGATCCCGACCCACAAGCCGATGATCCGCGAGGACGACACGGACCTCGTGTTTCGCAACGAGGACGCCAAGTTCAACGCGATCAGCGAGGAGATCGAGGAGCTGACCGCGGAGGGCCGGCCGGTCCTGGTCGGCACGACCTCCGTGGAGAAGTCGGAGCGGCTCTCGAAGCTGCTCGATCGGCGCGGCATCAAGCACGAGACGCTGAACGCGAAGTTCCACGAGCGCGAGTCGGGCATCGTCGCCCAGGCCGGCCGGACCGCCGCGGTCACGATCGCCACGAACATGGCCGGCCGCGGCACGGACATCCTGCTCGGCGGCAATCCCGCGGGCCTCGCCTCGGAGCTCCTCCACCGCCAGGGCCTGAACCCGGCCGAGGTCGACAAGGCCACCTACGACAAGGCCTTTGCCGACGCGAAGCGTGAGACCGACGCCGAGCACGATCGCGTGGTCGCGGCGGGCGGGCTGCACATCATCGGCACGGAGCGGCACGAGAGCCGCCGCATCGACAACCAGCTGCGCGGCCGGGCCGGCCGCCAGGGCGACCCGGGCTCGTCGCGCTTCTACCTGTCGCTCGACGACGACCTCATGAAGCGCTTTGCCTCGGAGCGGGTGGCATCGCTCATGGAGCGGCTCGGGCTCGACGAGGACAACTACATCGAGTCGGGCATCGTCGGCAAGACGATCGAGAGCGCCCAGTCCCGCGTCGAGGGCTTCAACTTCGACATCCGCAAGCGCGTCGTCGAGTTCGACGACGTCATCAACCGGCAGCGCGAGACGATCTACGCCGAGCGCGACAAGGTCCTCCGCAACGAGGACCTCACGGAGACGATCCGGGCGTTCCTGGACGAGGAGATCGACGACCTCGTCACGCGCCACCTGAGCGGCGCCAGCGGCAGCGACCACGCCTCCGAGGAAGGCATGGCCGAGCTGCTCCAGGAGCTCCAGCGGATGGGCATCGGGGCCGACAAGGTCTCGGCCGACGACCTCATCGAGCTCGGGCCGGCCGGCGCCGTGGCGGAACACATCAAGGACGTGGCCGACGAGTTGCTGGCCGCCCGCGAAGCCGAGATCGGGACCGAGTCATGGCCCCAGGTCGAGCGATTCGTCCTGCTCCGAACGATCGACAGCCTGTGGGTCGAGCACCTGACCGAGCTCGACGACATGCGCCGCGGCATCGGCCTCCGCGGCTACTCCCAGCAGGATCCGCTCAACGAGTTCAAGAAGGAGGCGTTCGGCCTCTATGACGAGCTCACCGGGTTCATCCGGCACGGCGTGGCCAACGCGATCCTCCGGGTCCAGATCCAACCGCAGGCCCCACCGCCCGGACCGTTCGCGATGCAGGGACCGGGCCAGCTGGCGCCCGATGGCCGGAACGGCAACGGGCGGAACGGCAACGGCCGCGGCGCTGGGGCGCCCGGACCTGGTGCCGCGAGCACCGGCGTCCGCGCCCCGGGCACGGCCATCCTCGCCGGAGGCGCGGCGACCGGGACCGCCGCCAGCCGGATCATGGGCCCGAGCGGCAACGGCGCCGCGCCCGGCGCAAAGGGCCAGCCCGGCGCGACGGGCCAGCCCGGCGCCCCGGCCCAGGCGCGCCCGGGCTACACGCCGGCCGGGGCGAAGATCGGGCGGAACGACGCGTGCTGGTGCGGCTCCGGGCTGAAGTACAAGAAGTGTCACGGCCGCTAGTCGGGGCAGCATCGCGGTCCGGCCGATGAGCCGTGGCCGGACCCTCGGGCGGGATCTCGCAGCCATCCTCGCCGTCGCAACCATCAGCTTTGCGGCCGTGACCGCGTTCGCCGTGGTCGAGATCATCCGCCAGGGCAATCGCGACGAGGCCCGCCCGGCGGACGCCATCGTCGTCTTGGGCGCGGCCCAGTACAACGGCGTGCCGAGCGCGGTGTTCGAGTCACGGCTCGAGCATGCCGTGGCGCTCTACCAGCAAGGAATCGCCAAGGTCTTCGTCGTGACCGGCGGCAAGCTGCCCGGTGACAACTTCACCGAGGCACAGACCGCCCGGGCCTACGCCCTCGAGCACGGCGTGCCCGCCTCGGCCATCGTCGGCGAGGACACCGGCCGGGACACGCTCCAGTCGCTCGAGAACGTCGGTGCCCTGCTGCGGTCGCGGGGCCTCACGACGGTGGTCTTCGTGAGCGACCGGACGCACATGCTGCGCGTCCTGCGAATGGCCACCGACCAGGGCCTGCGGGCCTGGGGCTCGCCGACGCCAGACAGCCCCACCGACCTCGATCCGTGGCGCCAGGCGCAGGCGATCGGCCACGAGCTGGCGGGCCTGATCGCCTACGTCCTCGGTGGTGGCCAGTGGATCAGCGATCCGGCCCTCCTGTCCGACTGACCCGAGCCGGATTCGAGCGCGATTCCGCACGAATTCGGGCGTTTCGGGGCGGTTTCCCCCCTTGGCGTAGCGGATTAGGCCACCTATACTCCGGCCAACCCCCCGCGCCATTCCCCGCGTCGATCCGAGAGTGCCCCCCGCCGGCGGCGCGTGCGCCCCGACGCTTTGCGGAAAGAGGGAGTCGTGAAGCAGGCCGAGGAAACGACCTTCGTCGATCTGATCGCCTGTGAACGCGACTGTCGGAGCTGCAGCTACGCCGCCGCCCTCGACTGCGATGGCAACTGCGGCGTCTGCCCCCACAACGGCTACTGTCCCTGCGTGAACCCCGTCGTCGCCCGGAGCAAGTCGGCCCTGCGCCTGATCGAGCTCCGTCCGATCCTGCTCCAGGATCTCCAGGTCCGGAACTGATGGACGCCGCTGGCGTCCGCGACCTGGTCGAGCGGATCCGGTCGACCTCGGGGCGTCTTTGACCTCGCTGCCAGGCAGCATCGCCTCTCCGAGCTTGAAGGCCTGACCGGCGCACCCGGGTTCTGGGACGACCAGCGGTCCGCCCAGCAGGTCCTGCGTGAGGCCGACGGCCTGCGGGCCGAGATCGAGTTGTGGGGCGGGCTGCTGGGGCGGGCGGGCGATCTCGAGACGCTGAGCCAGCTCGTCGAGGAATCGGACGACGCCGAGCTCGCTGCCGAGCGCGATCGCGAGGGTGACGCCCTGGCGCGCGACTTCGACCGCGAGCGCACCGAGCTGCTCTTCTCCGGTGCGTACGACGACGATCCCGCGATCCTCACGATCAGTGCCGGCGCGGGTGGCACCGAGGCCACCGACTGGGCCGAGATGCTGCTCCGGATGTACCTCCGCTGGGCGGAGCGGCACCGCTGGAAGACCGAGGTCGTCGACCAGACGGTCGGCGAGCAGGCCGGCCTCAAGAGCGTGACGGTCGTCATCGACGGGCGGCGGGCGTATGGCTGGCTGCGCGCCGAGCGCGGCGTCCACCGGCTCGTCCGGATCAGCCCGTTCGATGCCCAGAAGCGCCGCCAGACCACGTTCGGGCTCGTCGAGGTCCTGCCCCAGGTCCAGGACGACACGAGCGTCGAGCTGAACTGGGACGAGATCGACGTGGAGAACTTCCGATCCTCGGGCGCGGGCGGCCAGCACGTCCAGAAGACCAACTCCGCCGTCCGCCTGACGCATCGACCAACGGGCATCGTCGTCGCGATCCAGAACGAGCGGTCGCAGACCCAGAACCGCCAGGTGGCCGAGCAGATCCTGAAGGGCCGGCTGCTGGAGCGAGCCCTGGAGGAGAAGGAAGCCGAGCTGCGCAAGCTGCGCGGCGAGCACGTCGAGGCCGGCTGGGGCAACCAGATCCGGAGCTACGTCCTGCATCCCTACCAGATGGTCAAGGACCTCCGGACGAATCACGAGACCTCCGACACCACCGGCGTCCTGAACGGCGACCTGGACACGTTCATCCAGGCCGAGCTGGAGCGCGAGGCGACGGGCCAGCCGCCGGAGCGCGAGTGACACCTCCTTCGACGGCCATCCGGACCCGGGCCGCCGTGCCGGCGGACCTGCCCGCCTGCGAGCGCATCTGGCGCGACGGCATCAACGACTACATCCGGCGGCTCAACCAGCCAGACGTGCCCGAGGACAACCCCGGCCTGCGGCGGCTCCACGCCCACACGCTCGCGACCGACCCGGCGCGGTTCCGCGTCGCCGAGCGCGAAGGCGAGGTCGTGGCCTTCGGCTCGGCCGTGCAGCGCGGTCCGCTGTGGTTCCTGTCGATGCTGTTCGTGACGCCAGGCGCCCAGGCGAAGGGCGTCGGGCGGCGATTGCTCGCGGAGATCGGGCCGGATTCGCCCGGCGACGGCCCTGCTGCGGCCGCCCGCCTGCCCGTCGCTGCGGGAGCTCCGGAGCCGCGCTCGGAGACGATCCTCGGCACGGTCACGGACAGCGCCCAGCCGATCTCGAACGGGCTCTACTCGTCGATGGGGATCGTGCCGCGGATGCCGCTCTGGAACCTGGTCGGCCGGCCTGGGTCGGGCTGGCAGGCGCCGCCACTCCCGCCGGGCGTCACGGCGGCCAGGTTCCCCGACGACCCGGTGAGCGCCCTGGAGATCGACGCCCTCGACCGCGAGATCGTCGGCTTCGACCACCCGCAGGACCATGCCTTCCTGCTCGCCGGCCAGCCCGATCGATTCGCCTATCGAGCTGCTGGCGGCGATCTCCTCGGCTACGGCTACACCTCGGCCGTCGGCCGGATCGGCCCGGTCGCCGTGCGGGACCCGTCGCTCATGGGGCCGGTCGTGGGCCACCTCCTGACCGCGGTCGTGCCGCGCGGCGCATCGGCGATCTGGTTGCCGGGTGGCTCGACGGGCGCCGTGGCCGTCGCCCTCGACGCCGGCCTGCGGTACGAGGACTGGCCGCTGCTGCTGTGCTGGAGCCGGCCGTTCGCGGACTTCGAGCGCTACCTGCCCATCTCGCCGGGCCTGCCCTAGGGCGGGACCATCGTTCCATGGGCCATGCGTCAGTTGGCCGGTTGCCCGGCCGCACCGGCCAGGTGTAGCCTCGGGCCGACCAGTGGCTCCATACCGTGCCCGCGATCGGCGTCCGATCACCGGAGTCCGGCAGCCGCCGCGCCAGATCGCGCGGGCATGACCCCTCGGCGGAGACCAGCTTGACGCTCGCCCCCTTCCGCAACCGGCGCTCGGCCCATGCCCCCGACGAGGCGTCGGAGGGCCGCGCGGCGCGCCGTCGGACGGGACCCGACGGGGTCGAGCGCCGCCGACCCGTCCTGGTCCTCAACAACGTGACGAAGACCTACCCGAATGGCCGCTCCGCGCTGCGCGAGGTCGACCTCGTCGTGCCGGAGGGCGACTTCGTGTTCCTGGTTGGCCAGTCCGGGGCGGGCAAGTCGACGCTGATCAAGCTCCTCATCCGGGATGAGCTGGCCACCGAGGGCCAGGTGGTCCTGGATGGCGACGACCTCGCGCGCCTGGCCCGCCGGAAGGTGCCCATGGTCCGTCGCAAGGTCGGGATCATCTTCCAGGACTTCAAGCTCCTCCCGACCAAGACCGTGCGCGAGAACATCGCCTTCGCGCTGGAGGTCACGGGCACCTCCCACGGCCGGATCGGCCCGGCAGTGGAGCGGGTGCTCAGGCTCGTCGGGCTCACCCAGCAGGCGGGCCAGTACCCGAGCCAGCTGTCGGGCGGCGAGCAGCAGCGGACCGCGATCGCGCGGGCGCTCGTCCACGACCCCCGGATCGTCATCGCCGACGAGCCGACCGGCAACCTCGATCCGCTGATCTCATGGGAGATCCTGCAGCTCCTGCTGCGGATCAACGAGCTCGGCGTGACGGTCCTCATGGCGACCCACGACGCCGACGTCGTGACGGCCCTCCGCAAGCGCGTCGTCGCCCTCGAGGAGGGCCGCGTCGTCCGCGACGAGGTCGGCGGCGGCTACCACCGCACGACGTGATCTCGTTCCTCGGCTTCAGCATCCGGCGCGCCTGGCAGGGCTTCTGGCGGAACGCCGCCATGAGCCTCGCGGCCACGGCCACGATGACCCTCATGCTCATGCTGCTGGCCGGCTTCTGGGTGGTCCAGGCCGGGCTGCTCGCCGGCCTCGACTTCGCGGAGCAGAAGGTCCAGGTCGTCGCGGACCTCAACGACAACACCACCGCGTCGGCGCTGACGACGCTCGAGAACGAGGTCAAGGCCCAGCCGGCGGTCCGCAGCGTCGAGTACATCTCCAAGGACCAGGCGCTCGCCAACTTCCGGGCGAGCCGCTCCGAGCAGGGCCAGGACGACCTGAGCACCTATCTCCAGACCAACCCGCTGCCGGCCAGCCTGAACGTCAGCCTCTTCCGAGCGGCGGACTACGGGCCCGTCGCCGACATCCTCCGGGCCGATCCCAACGTCCAGCGCGTGACGAACATCGCCGACCTGGCGGCCCGGCTGACGACGATCTCCGAGTTCCTCCGCACGGGCGGCATCGTCCTGCTGGGCGTCGTCGGCGCGATCGTCCTGTTCATCATCATCAACACGATCCGACTGGCGGTGCTCGGCCGGGCCGAGGAGATCGAGGTCATGCGCCTGGTCGGCGCGTCCGACGCGTTCATCCGCTGGCCATTCGTGTTCGAGGGCGCGCTGGTCGGCTTGCTCGGCGCAGTGCTCACCCTCGGGGTCCTCGGGGCGGCAGCCGATCCGCTCGGGCGGATGATGGTCGACTTCTTCCAGATCCTGCCGCTGCGGGTGGGCTCGATCTCGCGCGACGTGGCGGTGCTCGTGCTCGGAACCGGCCTCGGGCTCGGCGTCCTGGGGGCATGGGTCTCGGTTCGGACGTACCTCATCCGCTAGGTCCCGGCATCCGTCCGGAGCCCTTCGGGCGTAGAGGCTCTCAGACGGGTTCGCGCTAGGCTTGCCGCCCGCTCCACCGAACTGAGGCTCCGCGCGACATGTCTCCCGACGACCTCCCGCCGACGCCGGGTGCCGACCCGACGCCAACGATCGAGCCTGCGCCGGGCCTCCCCGGCTATGTCGCCGGCTCCGCACCGGTGCCGGTCGGCCGCGGCCCGCGCCGGATCAGCGGGATCCTCGTCGGCGTCGCCATCGCGCTCGTGGCGGTCATCGGCGGCGGCGCGCTGTTCATGTCGGGCTATGCCCTCGGCGTCCACCAGGGCAGCGAGCCGGGCACCGCCCCGTCCGACGACGCCGCGTTCCAGCCCTTCTGGGACGCGTACCACAACGTGACGTCGCGCTTCGCCCTCGGACCGGTCGACCGGACCACCGTCGTCGAGGGCGCCATCAAGGGCATGGTCGACGCCCTCGGCGATCCGTACTCCACGTACCTCTCGCCGGAGGACTTCCAGAACACGCTCCAGGACATCAACGGCCAGTTCGAGGGCATCGGCGCCGAGATCGCGACCGTCGACGCCACGGGCAAGACATCCGACTGCACGCCATTCGGCCCGAACTGCTTCCTGCAGGTCGCCCAGCCGCTGCCCGACTCGCCCGCCCTCAAGGCCGGCCTCCAAACCGGCGACATCGTCACCGCCGTCGATCACGCGACGCTCGACGGGCTCACCTCGGACCAGGCCCGCGACAAGATCCGGGGCAAGGCCGGGACCGCGGTCGTGCTCACGATCAAGCGCGGGTCGGCCGCACCCTTCGACGTCTCGATCGTGCGAGCGCAGATCACCCGCCAGGAGGTCACGACCAAGGACCTCGCCGGCGGGAGCGTCGGCTACGTCCAGCTCATGGGCTTCTCGGAGACCGGGGCCGACGCGGCGGTCGCCGCGATCAAGGCGGACGTCGCGAAGGGCCAGAAGAAGCTGATCCTCGACCTCCGCGGCAACCCGGGCGGGTTCGTCGACGCCGCCACGCGCCTGGCGTCGGCGTTCATCGCCTCCGGTCCCGTCTACTGGGAGCAGGACTCGGATGGCAACCAGGTCCCGACGGACGCGATCGCCGGCGGCGCCGCGACGGACCCGTCGATCCGGGCGGTCGTCCTGGTCGATGGCGGCAGCGCGTCGGCCAGCGAGATCGTCACCGGCGCCCTCCACGACACCGGCCGGGCCACGGTCGTCGGCCAGCAGTCCTTCGGCAAGGGCACGGTCCAGACCTGGATCCCGCTCGGGAACAACGGCGATGAGGGCGGCATCAAGCTCACGATCGCCAAGTGGCTGACGCCCGACAAGACCTGGATCCACCACGTCGGGATCACGCCCGATGTCGTGGTCACGGTGCCGGCCAACCTGCCGGCCGGCCAGGACCCGATCCTCGACGCCGGCCTCGCGGCCGTGGACACCCCGGCGCCGTCCGGGCCACCTCCGGCCCAGTCCGGCAATCCCGGGTCGCTGCCGCCTTCGGTGGCCCCGAGCGTCGCGCCCGCCTCCAGCTCGCGATCGTTCCTCGTCGGCTGGGTCGAGGTGTCCTGAACGCTGTCCTACAGGCGGATTCGCGGAGGCTGTTGCGCCGGCAACCTCGTTCGGGTAGCGTTGTTCGCGAACGAAAGGAGGTGATGTGCAGTGTCAGAACACAGTCGCTGCACCACCTCGCAGGAGATGGCCGTCTAGTCGGTCACCCCTGTGGGTGGCAAGCGCAACCGAAGGCCGGGCCCTCGTGGCCCGGCCTTCGTGCGTCCGCGGCCGCATGCTTAGGTACGTGAACGAAACTGCGCGGATCGCCGTTGGGCTCGCCGTCGCCTTCCTCGTGGTCCTCGTGGTCCTTGCGTGGGTCGGCATGGCGAGGCCCGTATGAAGCAATCCAAGATGCCCGCCGACCCGAACCGCCGCGCCAAGGCGACGGTGGACATCATCGACGCGATCTGACGACTTCGACCGGAAGCTAGCCGACCTCGACTCCGACACGCAGAAAGCCATCCGCGAAGCGATCGGAGACATAGAGGACGAACCCAACATTCGTCATGGCACGGGCGCGGCCGCGACCGGTGCTCGGCTGGCGACGTCGCTGATCGGCGGCTGGACCCAGGCCGCCGAGCACCGCACGCTGATGCCATGGGGCCGCTCGAACCCTGTCGCCGTTTCGCTCCTGTAGCCTGTGGCGCTCATGCCCGAACCTCGGACCGTCACCCTCAACCGCCGCGCCAGGCACGAGTTCTCGATCGAGGACACGGTCGAGGCCGGCCTCGTGCTGACCGGAACCGAGATCAAGTCGATCCGGGCGGGCAAGGTCAACCTCGCCGACGCCTACGCCCGGATCGATCGCGGCGAGGCGTGGCTGGTCGGCGCGCACGTGGCGCCCTGGGAGGGCGGCAATCGCCTCAACCACGAGCCGAAGCGCAACCGGAAGCTGCTCCTCCATCGAGCCGAGATCGACGAGCTGCTCGGCAAGACCAAGTCCAAGGGCCTGACGATCGTGCCGCTGCGGCTGTACATCGACGGTCGCGGCAAGGCCAAGCTCGAGCTCGGGCTCGGGAAGGGCAAGCAGCTCCACGATCGCCGCCGGGACATCGCGGATCGCGACGCCAAGCGGGAGCTGGAGCGCGAGCTCGCAGAGTCCAGTCGCCGCTGACGCGGGGCCAGATCTCACCCGCGTCGTGCTCCGGGGCCGCGGAGCCCGCCGTGGGGGCGCCGCGCCGGCCGTGGGGCGCGGCGCCGGCTACCGGCGGACTACCTGAGGAAGTAGCGGCGATTGAGGGGCAGCTCCACTGCAGGCTCCGAGGCGAGCGGCCGGCCGGCGAGCGTGACCCGGCCATCGACTGGTGAGATCTCGATCGGGGCCGTGGCCTGGTTGCGGGCGAGGGAGGCGCGGGTGAGGCCGCGCAGGTCGTGGACCGCCGCGATGGTGCGCCGCGTCGCGAGCCGGCGCCGCAGGCGGGTGGGGTCGGCGGCGCGCGACACGAACAGGACGGATACCGACGGCGCGGCATGGGCAAGGCCCGCCCACTCGGCACGGTAGCGGGTGGGCTCGGCGCGCTCGACCGTGGCATTGCCCTCGCCCAACGGGGCCCAAGCCGGGTGGCCGCCCTTGATCACGTACTCCGGCTTGGCCCCGAAGAACGCGGGCTTCCAGAGCACGACATCGGCGAGGCGGCCTGGGGACAGCGTCCCGACGTGATCGGCGATGCCATGCGTGATCGCCGGCTCGATCGTGACCTTGGCCAGGTAACGAAGGACCCGCTCGTTGTCGTCGGTGGCGTGGGCCGGCCCGGCACCATGCACCGGCCGATCGTCCGGCAGCCGGGGATGGCCGCTGCCCGCGGCCGTCGATCGCCAGGCCTTCATCACGTGGGCCAGCTGGATGGTCCGCCGGAACGATTCCATGATCCGGCCCATCCCCTGCGAGTCCGAGTTGACGATCTGGATGGCGCCGAGCTCATGGAGCGGCCCCTCGGCGGCCATCGTCGGCGGGTGGAGCCGCTCCCGGATCAGCGCGAGGTCCTCGGCAACGCCGTAGGACGCACCGTGGTTGAGGATCGTCATCGCCACCGTCTCGTCGCCGGCGGTGACGCCCCACGGGATCGTCGGCGTCGTCGACGAGCAGATGACGTTGGGCTCGCGGACGAGGCCCAGCAGGTCCGGCACGTGCCCGCCGCCCGAGCCCTCCACGTGGTACGCGTGGACCGTCCGCCCCGCGATCGCGGCGATCGTGTCCTCCAGCTCGGCGCTCTCATGGAGACCGTCGGTATGAAGACTGACCGAGACGTCGTGGGCATCGGCGTAGCCGAGCGTGTGATCGATGAGCTCGGGATATGCGCCGTAGTCCTCGTGGATCTTGAAGCCGAGGGCGCCCGCCTCGAGCAGCGCGTCGAGGTCGGCGTCCGCCATCGATCGGGCGTTGGCCTGGAGGCCGACATTGACCGGATAGGCCTCGAGGCCGCGGAGCGTCCGTTCCATCGCTGCGGGCGGCTCGTCGAAGCCGGCCGAGATCAGCGTCGTCATGCCACCCGAGAGGGCCGCCGGGATGAGCTCGGGGCTGATCGTGTGGACGTGGCTGTCGACGCCGCCCGGCGTGGCGATGAGGCCGTACCCGGCGATCGGGGCGGTGTGCGGGCCGATCGGGAGATCGATGCCCTCGGACGAGCCCGGATTGCCGGCGCGCCCGACCCCGACGATCCGGCCATCCTTGATCCCGATGTCGGCCTTCAGGACGCCGAGCAGCGGGTCCACGATGACCGGCCCGACCACGACGGCGTCGAGCTCCGAGGGACCCGAGTGGGCTTCCTGGGTCATGCGCAGGCGGAGGTTCTTCGCGTAGCCCCAGATGGGCTCGTCGCCACGGGCCTGGAGGTCGTGCTCGACACGGATCCAGAGGTCCGTGTCGCCGAGGCGGATCCGATCGCCGGCGCGCGGGCCGAACCGGGCCCGCCACTCGGCCGGGGAGAGGTGCCGCGCGCTCACGAGCCCGGCCCCACCCGGACGAGCCGGACGGTCCGCGTCTCGCCGGGTGCCCACCGCTCCGAGCTGCCGGCCGGGATGTCCAGCCGGAAGCCGGCGGCGCCTGACCGCTCGAACCGCAGCCGCGGATTGACCTGGTCGAACGGGTAGTGCGACGAGACGCGCACGGCGCGCCGCGACGTGTTCTCGACCCGCACCTCGCGCCGCTCCAGGGCGGCCGGCGCCAGCATCCAATCGTCGTGCTCGGCCTCGTCCGGGTCGCCCACGCGGATCGCGCCGGGTCCGCCGTCCGCCGCACCACCGCCGAGCGGCGCGACGAGGACCACCAGCCGCGGCCCATCCCCGAAGAGCACCTCGACGCGGACGTCGTCGACGAGCTCGGCGACCCCCGGCAGGACGTCCGCCGGCGCGACGGCGGCGGCGCCCGCCGCCTCGACCGCCGCGTAGGTCGCGCCCGCTCGCCCGGCCTCGAGCATGGCGTCGGCGATGAGGGCGACCGCCTCCGGGGCGTTCAGCTGGAGGCCCGCGGCGCGATGCCGCCGGGCCAGCTCGGCCGCGGAGAAGATCAGGAGGCGCTCCTCCTCCCAGGCGGTCAGCCGCACCCGGTCATCGTACCGGCGAGCGCCTCACCCGAAGGCGTCGGGCGGCAGCTCCAGGACGCCGGCGGCGGCGCGGATCAGCTCGATGGCCTCGGCCTCGTCGATGTCATCGAGCGAGGTGTAGGTGAGCCAGCGGGCGCGCTTGGTGATCCCGTCGCCCTCCAGCCGGCCCGTGGGGTCGGCGAGGAGCACGCCCTGCGGGAAGCCGAGGTGGACGTGCTCGCGCTCGGGGAAGACCCAGGCGAAGAACCCGGAGCGGCGCCCCACCCGGAGATCGAAGCCCACGACCCGCCAGCCGACTCGGACGCGCTCGGTCGCCTCGGGGATCGTCGCCTTGATGATCGATCGGAGGCGATTCGCGATGGCCCGATGGGCCGGCGAATAGCCGTCGAGGAAGACCTCGACCGGCATGGCCGGCGGCTTCGAGGCGGCCCTGCGAGTGGCGCGGATCGGGCGGGCGTTGGGACGCGACGTGGGCATCGGGTAGACTATGACGGTACGACCGAACAGCCGTTCGGTCCTGTGGGGATGCGTGGTCTCGACAGGGTCTGGTTGTCGGTGGACGCGAGCCGAGGTGCCGTCAGGCCTCGTTAAACAGGCGGCAAAACGAAGTACCTGCCAACAAGCAGTCGACTCTCGCCCTCGCGGCCTAAGGCCGTAAGGTGAGCGTGGAAGCAGCCTCCGTCCCGCGGGCTGTGGAAGCGTCATGCAGCGGGGCTGCGGCCCAGGTGAGGCCTCGTAGCCTGGGATCAAGCTCGATCTAGAGACACGAAGATGGATCTCGTCGGAGGGTGCCGATCCTCGCCCCGAGATCGACGCCAACGATCGGACACGCTCGTAGTGGCTGCCGGCGAAGGATTCTGGACGGGGAGTTCGACTCTCCCCCATCTCCACCACTTCCGCTGAACCCGCGCCGGGCCGCCGTGTCCACGAAGGAACAAGTTGGCCGGTTTCGCCGCGATGTAGCACAGATTCCGCACTGGCCAACTTATGGCCGACAGCAAAATGCACAAGATGCGCGGCTCGGACGCAGAAACTTTCGCTCGCTGACGTTCGCGAGATCACCCTCCCGCGTTGGACGAGTTGTGCCTGAGTCGGCATCCAGCCGTCCAAGTCGCGGGCGATCGGATCGAGAGAGGCCTAAGGTCCCAGACAGCCTCAGCGGACCCCACAGGCGTTCAAGCGCCGCTCACAGATCGGGCTCGAGGTGTGGGTCGCCGCGGGTTGCCGCCATCGTGGTGTCCCACGGCCGCAGGCCATCGGTCCGAGGTGTGAGCAGAACGCCGACCGTCATCACGTCTTGGCGCTCCGGGATGAGCTCGAGCATCTGCTGGTGCCGGCCGGCTTTTCGGAGAGCACTCGCTTCATCGCCTCATGGAGGGTCAGGCGCCGCGCGGCATCCGTCGATCGCGACGGGGACCCCTACGGACTCGTTAGGAGGGTGACACCTAGGTCGGCGAGGACGTTGTTGACTCTTGCGTAATAGAGGGTGCTGCCCGACCCCGCGGCGACTACGCCCAGCGCAAGGGCATAGCCCGGATCAGTTGCGTTCACCCAAACCGGCGAACCGCTGTCACCCTCGATCGCGGTTATAGAGCTCGCCTGCCCGCCGTAGACCGTGCAGTTGCAAGTGGTGCTGTGCCAAGTCGTGTAGCTGTTCGAGATCGTCTCGCAGTCAATCGTGTTGCTGAAGCCGAGCGAGGTGCAGATTGCCTGACCGTTGCTGCCCCATGTGGACCCGCCGACTACCCTGCTCGATGCGTAGATTCCCGTGCCGGCTTGCGAACTCGGCATACTCACTAGTTGCGAATCAACTCCAACCACATTGGGCATCGTCGGGTAGTCAGTCGCGACCGACGAGCCTACCGGATTGGAACCCGAGTAGCCCTGGTGGTACCAGTCGGTCGTGTAGGGGCAGTGGCCCGCCGTCATGAACCGATAAGCCGACCCCGACTTCACCGTAAACGCCGTGGAGCAAGTCTGCATGGCGAACGGCGCATATGGGTGAATGAGATCTCCGGCCTTCATGGGTGAGGAGCAGTGGTTCCGATCGGTCCAGCTCAGGTCATCAGGTGCGGTGCCTTCGCGAATAGCGACTGGGACGCCGATCGCACTCTGCAGTAGCTTCTGACGTGCCGTCGCCGTGCCGACGTTATCCGCGGCGACGGTCAGTACAACCTGCATGTTGGGAAGGTCAGTGCCCGCCGAGATCAAGGGCGTGTCGGCCATCACAGCGGCCCATGCTGCCCCTGAGCGGTCCACTGCAGTCTCCAGATCGGTCTGAGTGATTGAGCTGCTAATAACGGTCATCCGGCTGGCATAGGCACCGGCCGCCTCAGTGAGCGCGTTGGTCGTCTTTGGATCAGAGGCCGATAGGACCACGACGAGCTGGCCATCTCGGAGCTGGTCGAAGTAGTTGCCACCGTAGAATGGGCTCGGTTCGACTGCGGGCAATATGTGCTCGATCGCGTATCCCTGGAATGCCAGGCGGTCTTCCAGGTCCGCCACTTCGGCTGCCGTAGCTACGATTCCGAGGGCTCGTGATCCGGCGTCCGCATCGGACCCAATCAGACTGGCGACGTAGTCCGCGCCGGCCGGCAGGCCGAATGAAGCCCGCTCCTGTTGGGCGGCTTGGACTTGGGACGCGTTCGCAAACGTGGCGGCGCGTACCGCGGGCCCGAAAGCGACCCGAAAAGCAGAGCCGCCACAATCGAAAACCGTCGCGCCCTGCTCATGAGGTGCCTCCCTTGAGCGCCATCAGCATCTCGTGGCAGTAGATCACTCGTACACGAGTTTGGGAATGGGATCCGAGGCTTGCCGCGAAGGCCCACGGAGCCCCGCCTGGCATCGGCCACGAACTGCCGCGCCGGCGACTGCTCGGGTGCTGTTTGGCTGGAGCTAGGTCCGCGAGTAGGTCACCGTCGTCAGATCGACTGGCACCGATAAGTGAAGCCGGATGGCGATTCCGGTTCCCATGAGGTCGCAAGGCGAGGTGGAAATCGGACCTTCATCAATGTCGAGGTGCAGATCGGCCGCCGCGCCCGTGAAGGTAACGATCTGGCTAGGCTGGCAGACCCCGGTTGACCAGAGCACGTAGATGTCATCGGAGTTCGCGACCGGTAACGCGATCATGTTTCGGTCGCTGTACTGCCGATACTCATCACTTGTCATCTTGAAGTCGGGAACGGCGTCAACACCGACGACGAAATCAGTCAGATCGCGCACCATAACGGTTGCAGTCGAATTTGCGCTCACAGGAAACGCCGTTTCGAACAGTCTGGCCGAGGGTTGCGGCGGCGTCTCGCCCACAACGACCGCGGAAGCGATTGGGCTACCTAGCGATAGCGGCGTCGACCGTGGACTCGAGGGCGCAAGAACCCCTCCGTTTGGAGACGCCCAGCGCAATCCAAGGGCTCCAAGGAGAAGTCCCGTGAGCACCACGAGTGCGACGCCCGGGACGTGAGGCCACGTCATGCTGGCGTCCGGCCTCTGGTCGGCAGGTGCGCTGCTGGGAACGGCCGCAGCCAAGCGGCCGAGCTTGCGTTGGAGTTGTTGATCGAACTCCTCTGTCATGGTCGATCCTCGCGAAGGGCAGCCTGCAGGATCGGCCGAGCCCTCGACAGCCAGCTTGCGAGGGTCCCACGCGGTACCCCGAGCACTGCGGCCGCCTCATCTTGGGAGAAGCCGTCGAGAACGGTGAGGACGAGGCTGGCACGTGTGCGCCGATCGAGATTCGCAATGGCCAGCCAGAGATCAGGTTCGACATCCATCGCCCACTGAGCGTGCCGCTCCTCTACGGGCAGGAACCCCCAGCGCTTCCGTCTACGGCGTTCGTCGATGGCGAGGCGCGTACCGACAGTTGCCAACCATCGAGCCGCTTCGTTACCGACCGGCAGAGTCGTGCGTTCCACCGCGCGCAAGAACGTGGCTTGCACTAGGTCGCGCGCCTCTTCCACGTCTCCGGAAATCAAGGCGAGCCGCCGGGTCAGCCAGTCCCGGTGTTCCTCGAAGGCTCGGGCGATCGTGTCAGTATGGCTATGACTTGACTCATCGCGGACCGCTGAGATCAGATCGGCCTCCTACATAGCAAACGTCTGAGGCGTGTCGATCGTTGCAGATGTAAGCTCGGTGCGGACCGTTGACCTTATACCTTGTGCATCGTGAGCTGCTTTCCTACAGCAAGCATCCTCGGGATTGTGGGAAGGCACGCTGGTCCAGTCACGAACGGATCGCGGTTAGGTGTTGATGCGCAAGGTCGTCCTCTACGAGCTGATGTCGCTCGACGGCGCCGTCGACGAACCGTGGCAGTACTTCCCCGAGTTCGATGACGCGATGGACGGCTACATGGCCCAGGTGATCGGCAGCCAGGACACCGTGCTGCTCGGCCGGCGGATGTACGACGAGTGGGCCGACTACTGGCAGAAGCCTGACCGTCCGCAGCCGTTCTCCGACTTCATCAACGCCGTCGAGAAGGTCGTCGTGACGTCGAGCCCGCTCACGACCCCCTGGGCGAACTCGCGAGCGGTCGCTGGCCCGATCGAGACCGTCGTCGCCGACCTGAAGGCGCGCGATGGCGGCGACATCGGGGTCCACGGCAGCATCCAGCTAGCCCAGTCACTGCTCGCCGCGGATCTGATCGATGAGATCTGCCTCGAGGTCGGGCCGGCGGCAGGGTTCCAGGGTCGGAGGCTGTTCGAGACGACCGATCCGGCCCGACGCCTCGAGCTCGTGACCTTCGATCGATCGCCGAACGGGACCATGCTTCTCGGCTACCGGGTGCGCCACACGGGCGACTGAGGCGCCCCGCGGGCGTCAGCTCACGGTGGCGAAGGTGGCGCGGCCGTTCGGGCGGAACGTCTGGATCACGACGCCGGACGGCAATGCGCGGGACTCCAGCAGCGCCAGGTCGTGCGACGGCCCGTGCTTGGGGAAGAGCCGGCGGCCCTCACCGACGATGACCGGCGAGATCCGCAGGTTGAGCTCGTCGACCAGGTCGTGCTCGAGCAGCCAGCGGAGCAAGACCCCGCTGCCATGGACCTGGAGCTCGCCGCCGGGCTTGGCCTTCAGGTCCCGGATCGCCGCCTCGACGGCGCCTTCGTCGCCCGAGATGACGTGGGTGTTCTGCCAGGTCGGATTCTCGAGCGTCGTCGACGGCACGTACTTCGGCAGGGTGTTGATCCGGTGGCCGAACGGGTTGTCGTCGTGGTTGGGCCAGTAGGGCAGCCAGATCTGCCAGGTCTTGCGCCCCAGCAGCAGCGCCTCCGCCCGCTCGAACATCGAGACCAGGAACGGGAACATCTCGGGATCGGCGTGCGACGCGGTCCAGCCGCCGCGCTCGAAGCCGCCGCGGCGGTCCTCGTCGGGCCCGCCGGGGCCCTGGTAGACGCCGTCCAGGCTGACCATCTCGGTCGCGACGAGCTTCATCGACTTACCTCCAGCCCAGGTCGGGCGCGACGAACCTGAGGATCGACTCGACCGCGTGGGCGTTGTAGTCGACACCCAGCTGGTTCGGGACGGTGAGGAGCAGCGTGTCGGCCGCCTGGATCGCGGTGTCCTCGGCCAGCTGCTTGACCAGGACGTCGGGCTCCGCGGCGTACGACCGCCCGAAGATCGCCTTGGTCTGGGCATCGAGGTAGCCCACCTTGTCGGCATCCTGGCCACTTCGCCCGAAGTACGCCCGATCGCGATCGTCGACGAGGGCGAAGATGCTGCGACTGACCGAGACCCGGGGCTCGCGCTCGTGACCTGCCGCCGTCCAGGCGTCGCGAAAGCGCTGAATCTGCTCGGCCTGGAGGACGTGGAACGGGACGCCGGCGTCCTCGGTCATGAGCGTCGAGGACATCATGTTCAGGCCCTGTGTCGCGGCCCATTCGGCGGTCGGGCGTGAGCCGGCGCCCCACCAGATCCGGTCCCTGAGGCCGGGCGCATGTGGCTCGGGGCGCAGGAGTCCCGGTGGGTTCGGGAACATCGGGCTTGGGTTCGGCTCGGCGAAGCCCTTGCCGGACAGGACCTGCAGGAAGACCTCGGTGTGCTGGCGGGCCAGGGTCGCGCCCACGGGGTCGTCCTCCGCGGGCTGGTAGCCGAAGTACCGGAACCCGTCGATGACCTGCTCCGGCGAGCCGCGACTGATCCCGAGCTGGAGCCGGCCACTGGCGATGAGGTCGGCGGCGCCCGCGTCCTCGGCCATGTACAGCGGGTTCTCGTAGCGCATGTCGATCACGGCGGTCCCGATCTCGATGCGCTTCGTCCGGGCACCGATCGCGGCGAGCAGCGGGAACGGCGAAGCGAGCTGCTGGGCGAAGTGGTGGACCCGGAAGTAGGCGCCGTCGGCGCCGAGGGCTTCCACGGCCTCGGCGAGCTCGATCGACTGGATGAGCGCGTCACTCGCGGAACGGACCTGCGAGTACGGCGAGGCCGACCAATGGCCGAAGGACAGGAACCCGATCTTCTTCACGGGACGATTCTGCGGGAATCGCACCGAACCGGCCATCGGCCATGTGGCTGGACGCTCGCGGCCGCGCGGTGCCCCGCGGGCGAGAGCTAGCCCAGGAGGCTTGGGCCGAACGGAGAGCGGGGGAGGCGCATCAACCGGTCGGCGCCGCTGGCGCCCGCGTCGGCCCGGAGGTAGGCGCGCCCACAGCGCGGGCACGGTCTGACCACACGGACGGGGATCGCCGCGCCGCCGTCGTCGACGACATAGCTGTCGGTGCCATAGCGGAGGTCGCTGATGACGCGATCCGAAGAGACCTGCCGCCCGTCATCGAGCTGGACCGCGGCCGGGTGCGGATCGTCCCGGCGGCCCGGTGACCCGATCTCGATCGCGACGATGCGGTGGGCGCCCATCCGGGGCGGTGACCTCCTGCGACAGGACCTGCTCGAGGCCGGTGGGGTTCGGCCCCGGGCGCGGCGAGCTCGTCGTTGATGAAATCCGAAGCCGGGCTTCGGCGGGGCGATCAGCCTCAGTGGGGGATGTAGACGTTGCCTCCGTCCGCCAGGACGGCCGATGCCGCGAGCACGAGGCTCGCGAGCGCGAGGATCGAAGCGGTGACGAATGCGCGGACACCCGGAATGTGACGACGCACGGGAGACCTCCATTTCCCGCCGCCGCCCGGAGCGCGTGCGCCAGATCGTAGGCAACGCCAAGCACGTCGTCAAGTAATACTGTACGACAGCGCGGCGCTGGCTCGACCTCCAGTCAAGCGCCGCGCGATTCCCGGGGTGTATGGTTCGGGCCATGCCATCGAAGTCGCTGGGTCGTTCCCTCGCTCGTGAGGACGCCCCCATCGCCCGCGCGGTCGGCGAGCGGATCCGGGTCGAACGCCTGCGCGCCCACCTGACCCAGCAGCAGCTCGCGGCGCCGCGCTACACGAAGGCCTACGTGAGCGCGCTCGAGAACGGCCTCGCGAAGCCGTCCCTCGCCGCCCTGGCCTTCATCGCCGCGAAGCTCGGCCTGGACGCGGCATTCTTCCTGCGGCAAGGCGAGCCGGCGTGGTCGCGGCTCGAGGCAGATCTCGCGCTCGCCGCGGGCGACTGGACCCGCGCTGCGGACGCCTACGAGACCCTGCTCGCGGCCGAGGTGCAGCCGGGCGTCCGAGCCGAGCTGTCACTCGGGCTGGCCGAAGCGCTCTATCGCATCGATCGTGCGCACGAAGCCGCGCAGGCGGCCACGAGCGCGGCGGACACGTTCGAAGCCATGGGCCGGCGGACCGATGCGGCGCGGGCTCGGTATTGGCTCGGCGGCGCCGAGTACAAGCTCGAGAACGACGCCGAGGCGCGATCGATCATGCGCTCGCTCCTCGACCAGGTTCGAGGCGGCCTCCCGGCCGAGCCCGATTTCGAGGTGCGGATCCTGATCTCGCTCGCGGTCATCGACGGCCGGAACCTCGAGCCGAAGCGGGCCCTGGCGTACCTCGACGAGGCCCGCGCGCTCGTCGACAAGCTGGACGATCGGCGCCGGGCGACGTTCCTGGCCTCGCTCGCCGTGGGCTACCGCGAGAGCGGCGACACCGAGGCTGCCATCCGCGCAGCCAACCAGGCCATTGCCCGGTTCCGGGAGCTCGATGCCGAACGTGACGTCGCCGTCCTGGAGAACGAGCTCGCGCTGACCCACCTGGCGCTCGGGTCAACCAAGCGTGCGCGGTCCCATGCCGATGCCTCCGCGGCGATCTGGGATCGGCTGGGGGAGCGCCATCAGGCGGCCCACGTGGCAGAAACCCAAGCCCAGATCGCCCTCGCGACTGGTCAGCCCGACGAAGCGGTGACGCTGGCGACCCAGGCATTCGAGGCCGCCCAGGCGACCGGCAACCACAAGGCCGCCGTCAGCGCCCAGCTGACCGTCGCGCGCGCCCTGCGGAGCCTCCGCCGAACCGACGAAGCCGCGGCAGCCCTCGAGGCGGCCGCCGCGATCGCCCGCGAGCACGACCGCGTGCCGCAGCTCCGCGATGTCCTGACCGAGTGGGCCGACCTGCGGTCCGAGCTCGGGGATGCAGCGGGTGCCTACAGCCTCTCGAAGGAAGCGCTGAGTCTGGCTCGAAGCTAGGCCGAGCCCGCGCGCGCCTGCGTGGCGCGGCGCGGCCACCCCCGAGAAGCCGAGCCCGCTCAGATGGTCCTGGGCACCACCACGATGCGGCGGTTCGGCTCCTCGCCGATCGACTGCGTCGCCACGTCCGCGTTGTTGCGCAACGCCAGGTGGACCCAGCGACGCTCGAGCGCGGGCATCGGCTCGAGCTGGAGCATCTTGCCGGTCTCGACGACGCGGGCTGCGGCTCGCTCGGCGATCTCGCGGAGCTGGCGCTCCCGCCGCCCGCGGTAGTCCTCGACGTCGACGAGGACCCGTGTCCAGGCGCCCATCTCGCGGGACAGCATCAGGTTGACCAGGTGCTGCAGCGCCGACAGGCGCTCGCCCTTGCGACCGATGAGGGCGCCGAGGGCCTCGCGCTCGTCGCCGTCCCCGACGACGTTGAGCCGCGACGTCTCCCCGGACTCGACGTCCACCCGCACGTCGAAGCCCATGTGGTCGAGCAGCCGCTCGAGGATGACCTTGCCGGCGGCGAGCGCCTCAGGCGATGCCTCGGCGGCCTCGAGCTCGGCCCGCTCGGCGGCCACCGAGCCACGCGCGGCCGTCACCTCGGCTTCCTCGGTCTGGCTCAGCCCGACGCCACCGCGCTGGCCACCCTCGCGGCGCGGCCCCCGATCGTCGTAGCGCCGTGGGCCGCGGTCGTCGCGACGTGGCCCACGATCCTCGCGGCGGGGTCCGCGATCCTCGCGCGGCCCGCGGTCTCGGTCGCCGAACCCGGGCCGGTCGCGGTCGGATCGCGCCGGCGTCTCGCCATCGCCGGCCGCCATCGGCGCCTCGGCCGCGGGCGCCGCATCGCGAGCGGCAGGACGATCGCCAAAGCCCGCTCGGTCGTCCCGCTCGGGGCCCCGCCCGCGATCGCGGTCGCCGTAGCGGCTGCCGCGGTCGCCGTCACGTGGAGCGCCACGGCCTCGATCACGGTCGCCGAAGCTGCCGCGGTCGCCGAAGCTGCCGCGGTCGCGGCGCCCGAAGTCGCGGTCATCGTCGCGGTCGCGGGGCGGCGGTGGCGGCAGGGGCTTCGATGATGCGGCGTCGCGCTTCGGGGCAGCTCCGCCGAGGGCCGAGCGCGGCGCGGCCAGCACGCGGGCCGGCTCGGCGCCCATGCCGAGGACCCCGCGGCTGCCGGGCGTCAGGATCTCGAAGTCGAGGTCGTCCAGCCCGACGCCGAACTCCTCGCGGGCATGCTTGAGCGCCTCTTCGACGCTCTTCCCGGTGAACTCGCGATAGGCATCCATTGCAGTCATGTCAGCGACGTCTCCCACGTCGGCCCTGGCGGCCCCGCTGGCGAATCGTTGCGTTCGCCGAGGCGGACCGCTCGATGGCGGACTTCTGAGGGGTGGGTCGCGCGGGCGCTCCCGCCGCGCGCGAGGAGGAGGCGGTCGCCGAGCGGGTGGCGACCGGGAAGCGCGGTTTGTGTCCCCGAGCGAAGGCCGGGGTCCAGCCGAACAGCGGGAAGAACCCGCCGAAGCCGGTGGTGAGGAACTGCTGGACCACCTGGTACAGCGTCGAGACGATCAGGTAGATGAAGAGGCCGGTCGGGATGATCGTGCTGTAGATCAGCGTGATCAGGGGCAGCCACACGCTCATCGCGCGCTGCGTGCGGACGTTCGGGTCCAGCGGGATGCCCGGATCGTGGACCGGCAGCGCCAGCCGCGAGGCGATGAGCTGGATGAGCATGTAGATGATGGCGAACACCGAGATGCTGATCCCGATGCCCGGGATCGTGAGCAGGCCCTCGAAGCCGGCCGCGTTGATGCCGCCGAGCCAGGGGATGGTCGTGTTGAGGCACGCGTGGCCGGCCGTGACGTCGCACGTCAGGGGCAGGACCTGGACGCCGAACAGCTGCAGCATCGGGGTCGGGTCCGGGGCGGTGAGGCCCTCCCGGATGACCTGGTACATCGGCAGGATCAGGAGCAGCGGCAGCATCGCAGCGAGGCACCCGGCCTGGCTGATGCCGCGGTCCTTCATGAGCTCCGACTGGGCCTGCTGCTGCTTCATCCGGTCGCCCTTGTAGCGCCGCTGGATCTCCTTGATCTCGGGCTGGATTGCCTGCATCTGGCGCATCGAGGTCATCTGGCGCCGGATGAGCGGGACCATCAGGGTCCGGACGATCAGGGTCGTCACGATGATCGCGATGCCGATGTCCGGCAGGACGGTGTACGTGCCGACGAGCAGCAGGAAGAACGCCTGGAAGATGGGCGTGAAGAGGAACGACAGGACGCTGACCGGGTCGGCTTTGAGCTCGGCCGGGTGGAGCGGCGTCGGGACCGGCGTCGGTGTGGGGGTGGTGCCCGGGGCGAGGCTTGCCCCGCTACCCGGCACGCAGGCCGCGACGACCAGCGCGACGAGCGCGACGAGGCCCAGCAGCGGCAGCAGTCGGCGGAGTCGATCGTTCATCGGACGGGGTCGTAGCCGCCGGGGAAGCCGGGGTGGCACCGGGCGATGCGCCTGGCGCCCATCCAGCTGCCGCGCAGGAGGCCGTACCGCTCGATCGCCTGCTCCGTGTAGACCGAGCACGTCGGCTGGTAGCGACACGACGATGGCAGCCACGCGAACAGGAATCGATAGGCGTGGATCGCGGCGATCCCGACCCGTTTCACGACTCGCCCGTTCGATGCACGCCTGGTTCGCCTCCAACGACGCCGCTCCGACGCAGGAGCCTCGTCAGCGTCTCGCTCAACATCCGCTGGTTCACCGCCACGAGGCCCGGCCTCGCGATGATCAGCACGTCCCAGCCTGGCCGGATCTCCGTTCCGACCGATCGCAGCGCCTCCCGCAGTCGCCGGCGGACCCGGTTGCGCACGACGGCCGACCCGAGGGCCCGGCTCGTTGCCAGGCCGAACCGCGTCGTTCCGAGGTCGGTCCTGAGGACTCGTGTCGCCAGGAGGGGGTGGGATCGAATCGTTCCCCGCTCCATGAGTGCCGCGAAATCCCGTGGGCTGGAAAGCATCTCGAGGCGCGGCGGTCGCCTGCCGCGCTCGGCGGTCAGACCGACAGGCGCTTGCGACCGCGAGCCCGGCGTGCGGCCAGGACGCGGCGTCCGCCCGTCGTCTTCATGCGGGCGCGGAAGCCGTGTTCCTTGGCGCGGTGGCGCTTCTTGGGCTGGTAGGTCTGCTTCATCGTGCCTGCGCGGGATCCTCTCCATCGGGCCTCGGGGTGCCGTCATCGATGACCCCGAAAGGCACGTAAACGCGCTCGCGCCCCTGCGGGGCGTGGCGCGTTCATCGTCCGGCGGATGATAGGTCGGCCTCGAAAAGGGTGTCAACCGAACCACCCAGCGGTCCACCGAGCGCCTGCGCCTGATACTCCCCGGGAGTATCGCGGATTTGCCTTGCGACACCCCGGGGCCGGTGCTATCGTTCGCGCCCCGACGCGCCCCGGACGGTCCGATCCGACCCTCCCCGATGCGCCGGCGGAAGGCTCACCCGCCCCGCGAACCGGAGCAACGGACTCGCCCATCGCTCGTTCCCGCGAGGCCTCGGTCTCGCAGTCCCGGTCCCGCGCCCGACCCCATCCAGCCCACCCCGACAGAGAGTCGACATCGACCGTATGGACGCGAAGCAGGTCTGGCGCGCCGCCCTGGGAGAGCTCCAGGTGTCGCTGTCGCCCGCGAACTTCGAGACCTGGCTGCGCGACACGGCCCTCGTGGACGTCGACGACAACCGCTTCCGGATCTCGGTCCCGAATGGCTTCGCCAAGGACTGGCTCGAGACCCGCTACCGGTCCCTGATCTCCCAGACGCTGGCTCGCATCGTGGGCTACAGCGTCCAGGTCGAGTTCTTCGTGGGGCCTGCGGCCGAGGTCGCCCCAGCCGACGATCCGACGGGTCCCGGCGATGGCCTGGCCTTCGAGCCCGCACCGATGCGGCAGGCGGTGGGTCCAGGCCTGCCGGCCGGCAGTAGCCGCGGGGGCGGAACGCAGCTGGCCCCCGGTCGGGCCGCCGCGCCGGCCGCTTCGCAGCAGGTCCGCGTCGAGCCGACGCGCGTCGGCGGCGAGGGCGGGACCACGTACCTCAACCCGCGCTACACGTTCGCCAACTTCATCGTCGGCTCCGCCAACCGCCTCGCCCACGCCGCGAGCCTCTCGGTCGCGGAGCGCCCCGGCCACGCCTACAACCCGCTCTTCCTGTACGGCGGGGTCGGCCTCGGCAAGACCCACCTGATGCATGCCATCGGCAACCAGGTCGTCGCCAAGTTCCCGCGGAAGCGCGTCGTCTACGCGTCCTCGGAGAAGTTCACCAACGAGTTCATCACCTCGATCCAGCAGGGCAAGATCGACGAGTTCCGGGCCCGCTACCGGCGGATCGACGTCCTCCTGATCGACGACATCCAGTTCATCGCCGACAAGGAACGGACCCAGGAAGAGTTCTTCCATACGTTCAACGCGATCCACGAGGACGGCAAGCAGATCGTCCTGTCGAGCGACCGCCCGCCCAAGGCCATCCTGACGCTGGAGGAGCGCCTCCGGAGCCGGTTCGAGTGGGGCCTCATCGCCGACCTCACGGCGCCGGACCTCGAGACGCGGATCGCGATCCTGCGGGCCAAGGCCGAGGAAGGCGCGGTCCCGATCACCTCGGACGTCATCGAGTTCATCGCCCGCAAGGTCGTCTCGAACATCCGGGAGCTGGAGGGCGCGCTCAACCGCATCGTGGCCTATGCCTCGATGGGTGCGATGCCGATCTCCATCGAGCTGGCCCAGGCCGTCCTGTCGAACGTCCTCTACAACCCCAAGAAGCGCCAGATCACGCCGGAGCGGATCGCGAAGGCCGTGTCCGAGTACTACGGCGTCGGGCTGGACGCGCTCCGTGGCCAGAAGCGGGACAAGGCGATCGTCGTGCCGCGCCAGATCGCGATGTTCCTCATGCGCGAGGAGACCGACGTCTCGCTGCTGCGGATCGGCGCCGAGCTCGGCGGCCGCGACCACTCGACGGTCCTCCACGCCTGCGACAAGATCACCCGCGAGTCGTCGGCCAACGACGAGCTGCGGCGCGAGATCGCCGCGGTCCGGGAGCTGATCTACGCCGATTGACTGACGCGCCCAGCGGCGCGCGGCGTGCACAACCCGAGGGATCAGCGGTGGAGCGCGCCTGCCGGGCCTGTGGGTAAGTGCCGGATTGTTACGAGATAAGCCTGCGTCGAAAGGTGGACGCAAGACTCCATGTCCGGCGAGGCGGGACGTGTTCGCCGCCGGTCGTCCACCGGGCGTCCCGCCTGCCGTCCCCCAGGGCCCGGCCGCCCTCCACCGGTCGGTCCCGATCGTCGACGGCCATGCGCCCCACGATCGAGCGTGGCCGTCCACCGGATCCACAGCATGATGATGGTGGTGATGAGCTCTAGAGAATGAGAAGATACACACACCGATCGACTGCGCCCGGGACTGCCGGTTCGAGCGGGGCGTGCGCCGACGGGCGAAGAAGCCCAAGACACGGTGGCGCCGCCCGAACGCTGTCGCCGAGGTCTCGTTGAAGCCTGTGGAGTTGACCTGACGTGAAGCTCTCGGTCATGCAGGAGAACCTGGCGCGCGGCTTGTCCGTCGTGAGCCGGGCCGTCTCCACCCGCAGCACCCTGCCGGTGCTGGCCAACGTCCTGCTCCGCACCGAGGATGGCGGGCTTCGTCTCACGACGACCAACCTCGAGATCGGGCTCGTCTACTGGGTTCCGGCGAAGGTCGAGACGGACGGCTCGACGACCGTCCCGGCCAAGCTCCTCACGGATCTCGTCACGTCGCTGCCCGGCGGCTCCAAGGTCGAGCTCGAGATGGGCGCGAACGAGACGCTCCACCTGACGGCCGGTCCGTTCCAGTCGCACCTGAAGGGCATCGATGCCGACGAGTTCCCCTCGATCCAGGCCGTCGGCGAGCGACCGACGACGCGGATTGCCCAGAACGTCCTGAAGCAGGCCCTCGAGGAGACGGCCTTCGCCGCAGCCACGGACGAGGCCCGCCCGATCCTCACCGGCGTCCTGTGGCGCTTCGACGGCGACAGCGTCACCTTCGCCGCGGCCGACAACTACCGCATCGCGGTCAAGACGATCCCGGTGCTAGACCCCGTTGCCGAGACGAGCGTCGTGATTCCGGCGCGAGCCCTGACGGAGCTCATGCGCATCCTCGGGGACACCGAGGACCCGATCGACATCGTCATCGCCCAGGGCCGCAACCAGGTCCTGTTCCACCTCGAGGGCGTGGACCTCGTGAGCCGGCTCATCGACGGCCAGTTCCCGAACTACCAGTCGGTCCTGCCCAAGGCCCACACGACCCGGGCGATCCTCGATCGCGAGGAGCTCCTGCGCGCGGTCCGGCCGGCGGCGCTCATCGCCCACGAATCGGCCAACATCGTGAAGCTCCAGATCTCCTCGAACGGCAACTCCGGGATCACCGTGAGCGCCAATGCCGAGATCGGTGACCACGTCGGGCAGGTCGAGGCCGCGGTCGAGGGCGATGGCACCTCGATCGCGTTCAATGCCAAGTACCTGGCGGACGTCCTGACGAACGTCACCGCCGACCAGTTCGCGCTGGAGCTCCAGGGCCCGCTGGCCCCGGGCGTCTTCAAGCCCATCGGCGACGACCGCTACGTCCACGTGGTCATGCCCGTCCGCACGACGAGCTGAACCCGGTACGTTCGGCTCGCGTGATCGAGGCACCTGCGACGGGGACGAGCCTCGTCGCGCTCCGGCTCGAGTCGTTCAGGGGCTACGCCCGGCTGGATGCCGCGTTCGGGCCCGGGCCCCAGCTGCTGTGGGGGCCCAACGCCGCCGGCAAGACCAGCCTGCTCGAGGCGATCGCCCTCCTGGCGTGGGGCCACTCCCATCGCTCGACGGTGGACCCCGAGCTGATCCGCTGGGGCGACGACGTCGCCCGGATCGAGGGTGACCTGCAGCGGGAGGCCGGCGACGCCAGTCCCGCGGTCGGCAGTCCGGAGCACGCCGCCGACCGGCTCGAGGTCGCCCTGGTGCGGCCGGGCTCGGTGGCGGCCGCGGGCGGCGCCCGGAAGCGGATCCGGGTGAACGGCATCGCGCGTCGGGCGAGCAGCCTCGCCGACCACCTCCGCGTGGTGCTGTTCGCGCCCGAGGACATGCTCCTCGTCGTCGGGTCACCAACCCTCCGGCGAGCGACCCTCGACCGTCTGGCGTCCGGTCTGTGGCCGGCCTACGCGGAGGCGCTCGCCACCTACGGCCGCGCGCTCCAGCAACGGAACTCGCTGTTGCGACTGATTCGCGAGGAGACCGCGACGCGCGACGAGCTGCGCTACTGGGACGAGCCGTTCCTGGATGCCGGCGCCGAGGTCGTGGCCCGCCGCCACCGCCTCCTGTCCGAGCTGTCCGGCCCCCTGGCCGCGGCCCATGCCGAGATCGCGCCCGAGGAAGCCGCGGAGGCGGGCCTCGGGCTGCGCTACCTGACGAACGCGCCCGCCGGCCCCGATGAGACACCCCGGCAGGCGCTGGCCAGGCGACTCGCTGAGACCGCCGAGAAGGAGGTCTGGAACGGCACCACCCTCATCGGGCCGCACCGCGATGACATCGCCTTCGAGCTGGCCGGGCGCGACCTCGCCGGCTTCGCCTCGCGCGGGCAGCAGCGGACCGCGATCCTCGCGCTGAAGCTGGCCGAGCTCGACCTCCTGGCCGGTCGTGACGACCGCCCCCCGCTCCTGCTGCTCGACGACGTCTTCTCCGAGCTCGACCCGGCCCGGCGATCCCACCTGGTGCGGCGGATCGCGAGCCTGCCGCAGGCCTTCGTGACCACCACGACCCTCGACGACCTCGATCCCGCCTTGCTGCGGATCGCGACGGCCTGGGAGGTTCGGGCTGGTCAAGGCGGCGCGGAGCTCGCGCCGAGCGCGGGGCCCAAGCCCGAGCGGGGCTCGGCCGAGACGGAGCGAGCGCGGTGACGGAGGGCAGTCGCCGCCGGCCGATGGCGCGGATCGGGGACCTCATCCCCGAAGCGGCCGCGCGACTGGGGCTCGAGGACGAGCTGCGCCGCGGGCGAGCGACCGCGACCTTCGAGGCGATCGTCGCCGAGCTCGCGCCGGCGGCCCACGGCGCGTGCCGCGCCATCGGCGTCGAGGGATCGGCCCTGGTCATCGAAGCCGATGCGCCGATCGTCGCCCAGGAGCTCCGCCTCCACGCCCTCGACCTGCGCGATGCCTTCCGGACCGCGCCCGGCGGCGCCGGCATCGAGGAGCTCCGCATCACGATCCGGCGGCCTGGTTCGTCAGCCGCTCGCTGACCCGAGCGGCTCCCACCTGAGCCATCCCGGACTCGGCCCGCGCCCGTGCGATAATCCCCGCCCCCGCCGTCGTCCCATCCCGCCCTGGTCGGAGGTCCCGCGTTGGCCCACCGCCTCCAGATGAAGCTCGGGGTGATCCCCGAGTCCGAGCGCTTGCCGGACTCGCCGGACACCGTGCTCCACGTCGAGCCGCGCATCGGCGCCCAGACCCGAACGAAGGGCCACCTCTACCTCCTGGTGACGTCGCGCGTCCCGGGCCATCGGGCGCACGAGGCGACCCGGCTGGTCGCCGATTCGATCCGGGCCGAGTACTACTACGACGAATCGGCCGGGATCCGGGTCTGCCTGGCGAAGGCCATCCAGGCCGCGAACAAGCGGCTGACCCACGCCCGCGAGAAGGCCGCGCTCGGGTCGACCAACGGCACGGGGCCCATCGGGGTCGCGGTGGCCGTCGTCCGCGACAACGAGCTGTACGTGGCCACGGTTGGACCCGCGGAGGCCTACCTCAACCGCGGCGCGCGCCTCTCGACGCTGCCGGACCCGCACCGCGATCGCGGCCTCCCGGCGAGCGACCTGGAGCCCGACGTGTGGCGCGGCGAGATCAGCGCCGGCGACCAGCTGCTGCTCGTCTCCCCGAACCTGTCCGAGCGGCTCGGAGCCGACCAGCTCAAGGAAGCGCTCGTCACGCTCCATCCGCAGTCGGCGATCGAGCGGCTCCACCAGCGCTATGTCGAGGCCGGCGGGACCGGCAGCGACGGCGCGATCACGCTCGAGGTCGCCGAGGTGGCGGCATCGCGCTCCGGTCGGGCCCCGGTCCCCGTACGGCCGGCCGAGCCCTTGGCCGGCATCCCCGACCGCTCGCCGATCCCCCTCGCGGACTCGGTCGCCGGCGGGGTGGCCGCAGCCCAGGGCGCTGCCGGTGCCGCGCGCTCCGCCGCGGGCGGCCTGGCCGGGCGGCTCCTGGTCCGCCTCCAGGACGCCCTCCCGGCCCGAGCCCCGCGAGGCCGGACCGTGCGGCCGATGACGGCCCGTCGCGAGATGCAGCAGCGCGCCGCGGTGGCGATCCTGAGCTTCGTGCTCGTCATCGGCGTCCTGGGCGCCGGCGTCTACATCATCGGCGGGCATCCCTTCCCCGGCCAGGCGATCGCGTCCTTCGAGGCCGGACAGCAGGCCCTCGCCCAGGCCCAGGACGACCTCACCCGCGTCATCGGACCGGGCGTCGATCTGGTGAGCAACGACCCGCGCAAGGCGGGCACGCTCCTGGCCGATGCGATGTCGAAGCTCGACCAGGCCACCGTCGCCGGCATCAGCCTCGCGACCATCAAGCCCTATCGCGACCAGACCGTCACCGCGATCGATCGGCTCTACAAGATGCGGGATGTCAGCGACGAGGTCGTCTTCACGTTCCCCAGCAACCAGCCCGTCGACCTCCGCGCGGCGGTCGTGGGCCCCGACGGCGCACCGTATGTCCTCGATGCCGGGACCAAGAGCGTCTACCGCATCGACGTCGCCACCGGCAAGGCGAGCGCGATCTTCCGGTCCGGCTCGAAGGTCGGCACGATCGCCGAGGGCGACCCGAAGCTGCTGGGCGTGGGCGGGCGCGACCTCCTCGTCCTCGACTCCAAGAGCGCCGTCTGGAAATGGACCCCGGCCAACTCCACCGGCCGCGGCACGACGCGTCGAGTGAGCATCACGGGCGCCTCGGAGTGGGGCCCGGACGTCATCGCGATCGGTACCTTCGAGCGGAACGCGGGCCTGTACAACCTGTACGTGGTCGACCCATCCGAGCAGCAGATCCTGGCCTACGCCCCGGCCATCGACGGCAGCGGCTACCCCTCGGCCCCGGTGGGCCGGCTCGCGGCCCCGCGTGACGTGAGCGGCATCACGAGCATGTACATCGACGGCGACATCTGGCTGGCGGACACGGGCAAGCTGATCCGGATCGTCAACGGCCAGACCGCCGGCTGGGCCCAGGGCGACCCGGGCGACGAGATCATCCGCCCGGTGAGCCGCTACACGCTGGTGACCGCCGGATCGGCGCGGCGCGAGGGCAGGGTCTACGGGTTCGATGCCGCTAACAAGCGCGTCGTGGCGTTCCTCAAGGCCGACGGCAGCTATGTCGAGCAATACCGCCTGGCCGAGGAGTCGACCGGCTGGTCGGATCTCCGCGGCTGGTACGTCCAGCCGGGCGTCGGCGACCAGCCCGACACCCTGTACTGGATCAGCGCCAACGCCCTGCACAAGACCGTCCTCGAGCCGTTGGCGACCTCGCCCGGCGGCAGCCCCGGCCCGGGCGACTCGGGCGCCGGTTCGAGTGGCGCGCCGTCGAGCGGTGGCGCGGGATCACCGGCCGCCTCGACCGCGCCCTGACGGCGTCCTCGTCCGATGATCCCGCTCCGCGACCGCAACCCGACGTCGCGCACGCCGGTCGTCACGCTCGCGCTCATCCTGGCGTGCTTCGCCGCCTTCGGGCTGGAGCTCTGGATCAGCCTGTCCGGCGGTGATGACGCCCTCAACCGGTTCTTCCTGGCGTGGGGCGCGGTCCCGAGCCGGATCACCGCGGCCCTGGATGCCCACGACTACCTGAGCCAGGCGCTCCTCGGGACGGTCACGAGCCAGTTCCTGCACGCCGGCTGGCTGCACATCATCGGGAACCTGCTGTTCCTGTGGATCTTCGGCAACAACGTCGAAGACCGGCTGGGACGGGTCCCCTTCCTGGCGTTCTACCTGCTGGGCGGCATCGCCGCGGCCCTGTCGCAGGTCTGGATCGACCCGACGTCCGGTGCGCCGCTGGTCGGCGCTTCGGGCGCCATTGCGGCGGTCCTCGGGGTCTACCTGGTCCTGTGGCCGGGCGCCCGGATCCTGTCGCTGGTGTTCCTGGGATTCTTCTACCAGCTGCTCGAGATCCCGGCCCTCGTGGTCCTGGGCTACTGGTTCGTGCTGCAGCTGATCAGCGGCATCGGCGCCCTCGGGGCCGCGACCGCCGACAGCGGCGTGGCGTTCTTCGCCCACATCGGGGGCTTCGTCGCCGGCGCGGCCGTCGGCCTCGTCGTTCGCGTGGTCGGCCTCGGGCGTGGCCTGGCGATGCGACCAACCGGCGGCCCGATGGGATAATCGGGTCGTGGACCGCCTGGTGGAGATGGTCGTCGAGAGCGTCCGCGTGCACATGCTCTCGAATCGCCACGTGGTGATCCTCAAGGACGCCGAGGGCGCCCGCTACCTGCCGATCTGGATCGGCGCCTGGGAGGCGAGCGCGATCGCGATGCGACTCCAGGGCCTCACCGCGGAACGGCCCCTGACCCACGACCTGTTCGCCACCACCCTGGACCAGCTGGGCGTCCGGATCGAGCGCGTCGTCATCTCCGCGCTGGCCGAGGAGACCTACCACGCGAGGCTCTTCCTGCAGCGTGACGGCCTCGAGATCGAGGTCGACGCCCGGCCGTCCGATGCGCTCGCGCTGGCGGTCCGCGGCGAGGTGCCGATCTTCGCGGCCGAGTCCGTGCTGGAGCTGGCCGCGCTCGGCGGCGACCCGGACGCGGTCGAGGAGGACGATGACACCGCCGAGGGCGAACCGGACGCAGCGGGCAGTGAGCCGCCCGGTCGGGCGCGGCGACGGATTCCGCTGGAACGGGTCGACGCCCAGGGCATGGTCGACCCGCGCCTCGACCTGTTCCGCGACTTCGTGAACTCGCTCGACACCGACCCGGGTTCGGGCGGGTCGAGCGGTGCCGGTGGGCCGGGTGGCGCGGGCGGCACCGGGGGCCCGGGCGGCGGCACCGGGGGGCCCGGCGGACCCACACCGGGGGGCCCTGGCCGCCCGACCTGATCGCGCGCCGAGGAGCTAGGACGCCGCCTCGGGCGTGCGTGGCGGCTGGTCGCCGAGGATCGGCGATCCGCGCCGGAGGGCCCGGCTCGGGTCGGCCCACAGCCGCAGGCGCAGCGACCAGAAGTCCCGGACGGCCCGCAGGATGACCGACGGCTTCGCGCCGGTCGGCGAGCCGGCCGTTCGCGGGTAGTGCGGCACGCCGACCTCGGCGATCCGTCGCCCGGCGGCGTGGAGCTTGATGAGCAGCTCGGCCGAGAAGAACGCCCCGCCGGACTCGACCGCGATGCCTTCGAGCGCGTCGCGCCGGAAGACCTTGCAGGCACAGTCGACGTCGCGCACCCGCAGCCCGAAGAAGATCCGGTTCGCCAAGCGGTAGAGGCGGGCGTAGACGGTCCGCACGAGTGGATCGGCGCGGTGGATCCGGAACCCCGCGACGGCATCGGCTCGCGGGCCCGCCGCCGCCGTGGCCCCCAGCCGCTCCAGCAACGGACCCAGGTCGGCGACACGGAACTGACGGTCGCCATCGGTGAACCCCAGCAGCCCGAACCGCGAAGCGGCAAAGCCGGTCCGGAGCGCGGCACCGTAGCCGAGGTTGGTGGCGTGGTGGACGGCCCGAACCTCGGGATGGGCCGCCGCGAGCTCGTCGGCCATCCGTGGTGTCGCGTCGCTCGAGCCATCGTCGACGATGACGATCTCGAACTGCTCGGCGAGCGCGGGCAGCGCTTCGAGCGCTTCGGCAACGAGGCCGGGCAGGTTCGCCTCCTCGTTGTGGGCCGGGAAGAAGTACGACAGCTCCGGGACGCGCATGCCGGCCATCAGCCGGCCCCGACCGGGCCGAGGACCTGGTAGACGGCCAGGTTGCCCGAACCGGCCACGAGGCCGAGCCGGTAGGCGGCTTCGACCCCGGCCAGGTCCTGCGGCAGTGCGCGAATGACGTAGACCGGCCGCAGCCCCAGGAATCGGGCGATCGCGCCGTTGGCGCTGCCGTAGTCCAGGTCGAGGATCGTCCGGTCGTCGATGACGTCGATGTCGGTGCGGCGGCCTTCCACGAACTGCGTGTACCACAACGGCGTCGAGGTGCTCCACCAGCTCACGAGGACCGCGTTCGGCGCGATCTTCGGGAGGACGTCGTCGAGCCATGCCTGGGCGCTCGACGTGTCATGGCGGTCGGCGGCGAGGCGGCGCGCACCGAGATCGGCCGCCGACGGGCTGAGCATGCCGACGGCGACCACGGCGGCGACCACCGAGGCCGTGACCGCCAGCATCACCTCGGGTGGCCGCCGGCTCAGGCGGGCCCACACCACGACGACGCCGTCGACGACGACCGCCGCGAAGCACGCGATCCAGGTCCAGGCCCACAGGATCGGGCCGAGGTAGTAGCGGTTGATGTCGGCGTTGCTGTAGGCCGCGTTGAACACCACGGTGATCAGCATCGCGCTGCCGCTGAGCAGGGCATACCGGGGCGCGCGCCGGATCGTCGCGAAGAAGCCGATCGGGATGGCGATGACGAGCGGCCCGAACTGCGAAGCGCCGAGCGCCCACAGGTCGCCGGCCTTCTGCAGGAGGTCGTCGAAGGGATGCGAGAGCGAGCCCCGGAACTGCTCCGCCAGGGCGATGTACCAGAAGCCGTCCCAGGTGCTCGGGTCGGCGTAGACCAGGGGCGCCCGGAGGAGGCCGGCCCGGAGCGGCAGCTCGAGGTAGACGAGCGCCAGCGTCGCCACGAGGGCGGCGGCGCAGACCGCGACGAGCCGGGGCCGGCGGAGGATCCCGGGGTCGACGGCCACGACGTAGAGCCCGATCGGCGGGGCCAGCAGCAAGGTCAGGGAGTGGTTGCCGGCCGCAAGCGCGAAGGCCACTGCCGCGGCGATCAGCCAGCGGTCGGGATGGCCACTCCAGCCGCCGCGCCCGCCGCCCAGACCCGCTCTCGCCGGCGTCCCGATGGTCGAGAGGTCGTTGGTCCGGATGGCCTGCCGGGCCTGCTCCCAGCCCACGAGCAGGACCAGCACCAGGGCGACGAAGAACAGATGGAGGGGGTGTGGATCGGCGCGGGTCGCGTTCTGCCAGACGAAGGGCGTGAGCGCCAGGCCCACGCCGGCCGCGACGCCCAGCGCCACGAAGCCGGTGAGTCGCCGCACGAGCTCCACGGTGAGGCCGGCCGCGCCCGCCACGGCCAGCAGCGAGAGGACGTTGATCCGGAAGGCCGGCTGGCCCAGCGGCGTCAGCAGGATGTTGGCCACGAAGCCGATGAGCACGTACGTCGGGTAGCCCGTGGGATGGGCCGTGCCCATGATCGGCAGGACCGTCTGGAACTCGCCTGTGTCCCAGAAATCGACGCCGGGCATCAGGCCCGACCAGGCGTTGACGATCACGCCCCCCACGACGGCGACGGCTGCGACGACGGGCAGCCACGGCACGGCCGTCCGGCCGCGCATGTTCAACCGAGCGAGGGCCGCATCACCAGCCAAGGACGTTGCCCCAGATGACGCCCCACAGGTTCACCGCGACCGACAGCCCGACGAGGGCGATGCCGAGCAGGCCCACCCCGTTGCGGCGGGCCATGCCGATGGCGACGAGTGGCAAGGCGAACGGCACGAAGTCGTTGCTGAACCGGTAGCCGAACTGGACCCAGCCCTGGCTGAAGTGCAGCAGGTTGACGAAGGCGATCGCGCCCACCGCCAGCGTCGCCCCGACCACGAGCCTGGAGCGCCGCCCGCGCAGGGCCGGGATGAGGAACAGGTACGCCGGGCTGGTGAGCAGGATGCTCATGCCGACGTCCCGCGGCGTGGCCAGCGGGCAGGTCTTGTCGAACAGGCCGCGGGCAGCGTCCGGGTCGGTGCAGACGGGCGCCGGTGCGACGGAGCTCGGGGTCGAGTCCGGCAGCAGCATCGGCGGCTCGGCCAGGAAGATCGCCAGGTTCTGGGGCAGGTAGCGGATGTCCTCGATGGCCCAGTCGGGGTGGTAGTCCAGGCTGGGATAGCCGTTGGCCTCGATCTGGTACTGGTAGTCGTAGCCGGGATGGAAGACGTGGCCGGTCGTGGCGACGTTGTAGGCCAGGAGCGCCGCCACCGGGATCGCCGTGCCGATGCCGGCCGAGACGGCCCGCCGGACCCACGAGCCGCCGCTGCCGACGAACACGAAGAACGGCGCCGCGAAGACGACGGTCAGGCGAGCGGTGCAGGCCAGCCCGAACAGCAGGCCCGCGGCCAGCTGGCGCCGGTCGATCGTCGACAGCGGGGCCCGCAAGGCCCCGCCGATCGAATGGGCGAGTCCGGTCGGGGGCGTGGATTCCTCGTCGGCGCCGGGGTCGCCGCCGAGCGCGAGGCCGATCGCCAGCAGCGCGAACGTGACCGCGACGACATGCGCGAAGAACCACGTCGTCCCGAGCTGGGCGGCGTACCAGAAGACGGTCCCGAACGCGAAGAAGATCGTCGTGGCGAGGCGCACCCGGCGCGAGACCCGCAGGCGGCCGAGCGCCCACCACGCGATCCCGACGTCGATCGCCCCGAGCAGGACCGACACGGCCCGGTGATCGGTGGCGAGGCCCCAGATCGCCACGAACGGCATGAGGACGATGGCGGGCAGCGGCGGGAACGGCAGGAGCGCCCCCGGCGTCGTTGGGTCGCCGGTCAGCACCCGCATCGGGTAGACGTCCTGGAAATAGGCATTGCCGGGGCTCGTCGCGCTGGCCTGGACCGGCCAGTCGATGACCGCCGTGCCATGGAGGAAGGCCTCGGCCTGCCAGACGAAGTGGTTGTAGAAGCGATCCGTGCCCGGCAGCCAGTACGCGGCGAACGCGAGCGCGATCAGGCCGAGGCCAACCGCGATCGCCGGCAGGCCGTCCAGCCAGGTCGCGACGGGCTCGAGGAATCCAGCCTGCGCGTCGTCCGCAGGCTCGGTCCCGCCAGCCGGAGCGTCAACCACCCTGTGCTACCCTCCCGACCACCCCACCGCCGCCTGACCTGGAGGCCGATCCCCGCTTGACACGCCCTGCGCCACGGGCCGGTGGGACCCCGTCGTGGGCCATCCTCGTCGGCCTGCTGGGACTCGGATTGGCCTTCCGGTTCCTCATCCTACTGGCCCTGCCGGGCTCGGGATTCGGCGTCGACATCTCGTCGTTCCAGTATTGGGCCTCGAATCTCGCGTCCGAGGGCCTGAGCGGCTTCTACGACCGGCCGTTCTTCCACGACTACACCCCCGGGTATCTCTACGTCCTGTGGGTCATCGGCCAGATCGGCAACCTGTTCGGTGGCGGGCCGGGCGACCTGATCAAGATCCCGCCGATCCTGTGCGACATCGCCCTCGGCTACCTGGCGTGGTCCATGACGCGCGAGCTCGGCGGCAGCGAGCGCTCGGCCCGCATCGCGGCATTCATCGTCGTGGTCAACCCCGTCACGTGGCTGGACAGCGCGCTGTGGGGCCAGGTCGACTCGGTCGGCGTCGTGGTGCTGCTGCTGTCCCTCCGGGAGCTGTGGCGCGACCGGCCCGAGCGCTCGGCCGTCCTCGCGATGCTGGCTGCCCTGATCAAGCCGCAGCTCGGGATCCTCATCCCGATCGTCGCGGCGGTGACGATCCGGCGGGCACTGTGGCCCGCGGGCGGCTACGGCGACGACGACCCGGCCTCGATCCTGGGTCGCGGCGCCACGGCCTGGGAGCGCCGGGTCACCGGGCCCATCCGGATCCTGACGACCGGCCTCGCGGGCCTCCTCACGGCCGTCGTCCTGTCGCTGCCGTTCGGCCTGTCGATCCCGGGCCTCATCGCCCAGCTGTTCAAGACCGCGGCGGGCTACCCATACCTGTCGGTCAATGCCTACAACCCGTGGGCCCTGGTCAGCCAGGACGGCCACGGCGTGGCGGCCGACCGTTCGTGGGTCTGCGACTCGACGGTCGTCCCGACCGGGCCATCCGAGTTCCATCTCGGCCCGTTCACGATCCCCGAGTGGGGCTCGACCGGCAGCACCCAGGTCTGCGCCGACGGGTTCATGGTCGGTCCGCTGCCGGCCGTGCTGGTCGGGATGGGGCTGTTCCTGATCGTCGCCGTGGTCGTCGTGTGGCTGGTCGCTCGACGTCCGGACCGCCGGACGATGCTCGTCGGGCTGGCCGTCCTGTCGCTGGCGTTCTTCGTGCTGCCGACCCGCGTCCACGAGCGCTACCTCTTCCCCCTGGTGGGCGTCGCCGCGATCCTGGCCGGCGTCTCGCTCCGGTGGCGGCTGGCCTACGTCATCTCCTCCGCGGCGATGCTCGCCAACATGTACGCCGTCCTGACGACGCTGTACTCGAACAACCCGGGAATCAGCGACTGGCTGCACGTCGGCGACGTCGTCACGTCATCGACGGGCGTCGCCGTCGCCGCGCTGGCCCAGGTCGCCGTCTTCGCCTGGGCTGGCCTGCAGCTGCGATCCGGCCCGCTCGAGGACCTCCAGCTCGACATCGAGTCGAGCGCGGCGAGCGGCGGTTCCGGGCTGGGCGGCTGGCTCGGGCTCGGGGGTCGCGCCCAGCCCGCGCTCGCGGCGCGCGATGCCGGCACCGGCGCCACGCATCCGGCGGTCCCGTGGGACGCGCCGGCCCCCGGCGGGATGGCCGTCGCGGCGGAAGCCGAGGCCGGGCTCGTGCCCGTCTGGGACGACCGCGAACGTGGCGGGGAGGGGCCGTGGGCCTGGGTGCGGGCCCGCTTCAACGACCGACCGATCCGGGCGGACCTGAGCGCGACGCTTGCCAAGGAGCGCGGCGGCCGCCTGGACAAGCTCGACCTGTGGCTGATCCTCGTCCTTGTCGCCAGCATCGGGACGATCCGGATCTGGCGCCTTGCCGAGCCGTACCAGATGCACTTCGACGAGGTCTACCACCCGCGGACGGCCATGGAGTTCCTGCAGCTGTGGCGCTACGGGATCTCGCACGACATCTACGAGTGGACCCATCCCCACATGGCCAAGTACGCGATGGCCCTCGGCCTCGAGGCCTTCGGCGAGGACGAGGTCACTGCGACGAACGACCTCGGGATCACTGGCATCACCGCGGCGGAGGTGGAGCCGCGCTGGGACGACGGCGGCAGCCACGCCCGCTCCGGCGACCGGCTGTGGGTCGCGGGCACCGACCAGGTCCGCGCCTACGACCTGTCGACGCGCCAGGTGGTCGCCACGTGGCCCGTGCCGGGGGTCACGACGGTCGCCGTCGACAACGCGGGCCATCGGGTGTTCGTGGGCACGGCCGCCGGCGACATCGACTCGATCGATACGCTCGGCCTCGACGCCCTGCGGGCCACCAATACCCCGGCAGAGGTGCCGGATGCCAGCGGCGCGCCGGCCCCGACCATCGCGGCCGCGTCGTGGCTCAACGCCGGCGGCGCCATCGACGCCCTGCACCCGACGGGTGACGGTCTCGCCCTCGAGGTCGTCGCGGGCGACCCCACGGCCGCGTCGCTCATCACCTACGACGCATCTGCCGAGCATGAGACGGCCCGCTTCGACGTGGCCGGTGTCAAGGGCATCGTCGATCACGGGGCGAGCCAGGTGGCGGTGGCGGACTCCAAGGGCGTCGAGCTCGTCGACACCACGACCGGCCGGAGCACGGCCACGGTCCAGCTCGACGGGCCCGTCCAGGGCATCACCGCGACATCGGGGTTGAACCAGGATCCGCTGTACGCCACCTACCTCGGCTCGGGCGGGCCGATGATCGCCTCGATTGCCACGGGCAGCGACAGCGGCGGCTCGCCCCAGAAGACGACGTTCCAGCTGCCGGGCGACAGCGTCGGGGCGATCGCCTACGACCAGGCCAGCATGATGCTGCACGTCCTGGGGACCTCGCCCGCCGGCGTCGATCGCGGGACGGGCTCGCGCGCCACGGTCTACGTCGTCGACCCCAATGGCTCGAACCCCGTGTCGAACGCCGTGTACGAAGACGCCCCGCTGCCGTTCGACGCCGCCGCGCTGGCGATGGATGCCAACGACCAGTACCCGTCGTCCGACCGCGAGGAGCTCGTCGCGATCTCGGCGAGCGGCGAGATGGCCACGATCCCGGTCGGCCAGCACGCGTTCGCGTGGCGGCTCCCGGGCGTCATCGCCGGGCTCCTGATGGCCGTGTTCATCTACATCCTGACCCGGCTGTTGTTCCGGCGGCGGGAGGTGGCGGTCCTGGCGGGCTTCCTCGTGGCCGTCGACGGGATGCTGTTCGTCCAGAGCCGCATCGGGATGAACGACGCCTACGTCGGCGTCGGGATCATGGCCGCCTATTGCCTGTTCGCGTGGCTGTGGCTGCGGCCCGGCAACAGCCGGCGCCACTGGGTCGCCTGGGCCCTGGGGATGCCGTTGCTCGGCGTCGTCCTGGGCCTCGCCCTGGCCTCGAAGTGGGTCGCGGCCTATGCGATCGGCGGCCTCGGCATCCTGGTCCTCGCCCGGAGCGCCCTCGGCCGGTTGATCCTCGTCCTCGGGATGATCGGCGCCACGGCGTTCCTGGGCTACATCGCCATCGCGGTCCCGGAGGGCAAGGCCGGCGGCAACTACGCGTTCCTGGCGATCATGATCGCCCTGACCGTGCTGGCCGTGGTCGTGTCGATCCTCCATCCGGTGGCCTGGACCTGGGAGGAGCAGCGGCTGGCGATCTTCGGGCCACCCGTGATCGGCGTGCTCGCGGTCCTGGCGGCCCTGGCACTCGGCAAGCAGGACGCGGCCTACGGCATCGGCTCCCTCAAGGCGACGCCGCTCGAGCTGGGCTTCGCGGCCATCCTGTTCGGAGCGGCGATGTACACGGCGTTCGTGCTGGCGGCCCGGATCGGGTTCGGGCCGATGGCGTTGCCGCCCGATCCGGACGATCCCGCCGCGGTGCTCGGTCCGCCGGCAGCGGCGCCTCGCGGCTGGCTCAACCTCGGGGCCGGGTTCGGCATCCCGGCGTTCTGGACGCTGGCCTGCCTCGTGGCCATCCCGGTCGTCGTCTACGTGACCTCGTACATCCCGTGGTCGTTCGTGGGTCAGAACCAGCTGCTGCCGGAGATCTGGCCGGGCTGGCCGAACGGCCACACCGGGCAGACGCTCATCCAGCTGACCCAGCAGATGTACAACTACCACAACGACCTGACGTCCCCGCACCCGGCGTCGTCGCCGTGGTGGGCCTGGCCGCTGGACCTCAAGCCGGTGTGGTTCTACCAGGACTCCTTCGCCGGCGACACGAGCGCGTCGATCTACAACGCCGGCAACCTCGTCGCGTGGTGGCTGGCCATCCCGGCGATGGGCTTCCTCGCCCTCCAGGCCTACAAGCGCCGCAACATCGCGCTCGGGCTGGTGGGCGTCGGCTTCGCCGCCCAGTGGCTGTCCTGGGCTCGCATCGACCGGGCCTCGTTCCAATACCACTACTACACCGAGATCCCGTTCCTGCTGATCGCCCTCGCCTACCTCATCGCCGAGCTCTGGCATGGGCCGTCGTGGCGGACCTGGGTCATGGTCCGGCTCGCGGCCGCGGTCGCCGTGCTCGGACCGTTCCTGCTGTGGCTGTTCCAGCGGCCGCTGTGTGGCATCGCGCAGGTCACGGCGATCAACCCGGGCTCGACAGCGTGTCCGACGACGATTCCCGATGTCGCGCTGTCGCCGCGGGCGATCGGGATCGCCATCGTCGTGGGCATCGGGGTCCTGCTTCTGCTTCGACTGTTCCTGTCGAGCGACAGCGATGACGATGGCTGGTACGAGGCCGACGCCGGCGGCGGCGCCACGTGGTCGGCCGGGATCGGCGGCGCGGGGCTTCGGGGCCGGGTCGTCCGTGCCGGGGCCATCGCCGTCAGCGTGGTTGTCGGCTTCAGCGCCATCACCTGGCTCGTCCCGGCGACCAGCGTCATCCGCTTGCGGGCGGTCCCGGTCGAGCCGATCGCCCTGATCGTGACCATCGCCCTGCTGCCGCTAGCGGCGTTCATCGCGACCGCTCGGGACGCCAGGCGCTTCGCGGTCGGGCTGCTCATCGCGATCGGGCTGTGGTTCGTGCTGTGGTACCCGAACATCTCGGCCCTGCCCCTGCCGTCGAACCTGACGAACATGTTCCAGGGCCTGCTGCCGAGCTACCTCTACCCGTTCCAGTTCTGGGTGAACACGACGCCGCGGCCCACCGGGCCGATGCAGCTGAGCTGGGTGGCGATCCTGGGGGTCATGGTCGCGGGCCTGGCCGTGGCGGTGGCCTACAGCGCCTGGTCGTGGCGGATGGCGCTCGCCGAGCGTCGCGCCGAGGGCCTTGCGCTCGGGGCGGCGCCGGGGGCCGCGGGCGCCGCCGGCATCGCCGGCCCGGAACCGTCGTTGGACGAGCCCAAGGCGTCGGGCCGCCGCTAGCCCGCCGCCAGCCCGCCGCTAGCCCGCCGCCAGCTCCGCGTTAGCTCGCCGCCGCGAGCGTCCGACTCGAGGGGGGCACGTCGGCGTGGAAGCCGGGCGGCAGCTGGCCCTGCGCCGCGAGGCGCCGGATCACGAAGCCGTAGTAGTCCTCGACCTTGGCGGTGACCCGCTCCCAGCTGAACTCCTGGGCCCGCTCGATGCCTGCCGCGCCCATCTCGGCGCGCAACGGATCGTCGGCCAGGACCTTCGCCAGGGCGGCCGCCAGGAGCTTCGGCTGGTGCGGCGGCACGAGGAGCGCCTCGCGGCCTCGCCGGACCACGCCCTTGTAGCCGTGGATGTCGCTGCAGACGATCGCGGTGCCCGCGGCCATCGCCTCCAGCAGGACGATGCCGAACGACTCGCGGCCCGTCGCCGGCGAGCA
>DASXQE010000102.1:0-5214 GCA_036493155.1 Candidatus Limnocylindrales bacterium
GATGCGACAGGACGTTCCCGCCGTCGACGATCAGGCCGACCGTCGCGACGGCGGCGAAGACGACTCCGACCATCAAGACCAGGGCCTGGCCGGATTCGCTCTTCCGCCCCCAGGGCACGTGCAGCATCGGAGACTCCTTCACGGTGGACCGGCTCATGGGAAGACCCGCTCGATGGGCTGTTGCGACGTCGCACTCATCCCGATCGGCGAGAGGATGGCGCTGAGAATCGGCGTGGCCGGCGTGTACGCGTAGGTGACGGTCACGGACGCGATGCAGCCGATGTGGAGCGTCGGCGAGCAGCTCACGGTGGTGCTCGGCGGCGCGGCGTAGGAAACGCTGACGTTCGAAGCGGTCAGCCCGAGGGGGCCGCCGGCCACGATCGCGCAGCCCACGATCGTCCAATGGGCATCCAGGGGGTCCTCGATGGGCCGGCTGGCGTCGCACTCGGACGAGCTGCTGACCTGGTTGACCGCGGCGACTCGGGCGCCCTGGCGGGCGGCGTTGGTGATCTGGGTATAGGCCCAGACGGCCCGGCCCATGTCGATCATCGCCACGGCGAACAGCACCAGGAGCGGGAACACCAGGGAGAACTCGACCAGGGCCTGGCCGCGGTGGCCGTGCTTGCCGTGCGAACCGCGCTGGCCGCGGCGATCCCGGGCGCGCATCACTGGACCCGGTCGTAGACGGTCATCGACGCCGTGCAGTCGACGGTGATCCCGCCGAGCAGGCTCTGGGCCTTGATCGTGTAGTTGTTGCCGGGACCGACCAGCGGGCTATAGACGAGATTGGCCGAGGTGAAGCCCGCCTTCGTCCACTTGCTGCCGGCGGCGTTCGTCTTCACGTTGACGAGGTTCGGCACGGTGCATTGCGGCGTGGGTGTCGGCGAGGGCGTGACCAGCGGTGTCGCGGTGGGGCTGGGCGTCGCGGTCGGCGCCGCCGACGGGCCGACACTGGCGCCGCTGGACGGCGCGACCGTGGCCGCCGAGCTCGGCGACGGCGACGGCGTCGGGATGCCTTCGATGATCCCGCTCCGGACCGGGTACGACGACGACGCCGTGACCGAGATCAGCGAGCCGAGGATGTCGCCGATGACCGGCGTGATCAGGTGGAACTTGCAGGTCATCGAGACCGTCGCCGGCGAGCCCAGGGTCGAGCCGTTCGGGAACGTCGGGATCGGGATGGGATTGGGCATCGTGCAGTTGATGCCGGAGGTCTCGGCCGTGACCAGCCGGGCGTACTCGGCCTGGACGGTCGCGTTGGGCGACGAGCCCCACGCCGTCGGGTTCATCGCCGCGTAGTTGGCGGCTTCCCGGGACGCGTTCGTCAGGCTGATCCAGCCCAGGAAGACGCGGCCGAAGTCGAGGCCGAACAGGACGATGAGCAGGGTGACCGGCAGGGTCAGCGCAAACTCGGTGAGGCTCTGGCCACGCGCCCCGGTCCGGGCGCGGACACGCCGCGCAACCGCCTTGGGCAGGCGGATCCGGAGGGCTGCGAGGCGATGCAGGTGCTGGCGCATGGCAGGGCGTTCCATCGGTTCCGAGATTGGAAAGGGGCCCTTGCATGAGACCTTGCGCCGCCGCCCCGCAGGCCAGCCGTTGGTACCAGCCGGCGATGGGCATTTCGTCCGCCGGTCAGGACTCGGCGGCGGGCGCCTCGCCTGGCAGGACCACCGTGAACGCCGCACCGCGCCCGGCCGCGTCCGGTTCGAGGCGCAGGTCGCCACCCATGGTCCGGCACAGCGACCGCGAGACGTACAGGCCCAGGCCGGTGCCTTCGATGGCCTTGCCGGCCGAGCCGCGCTCGTAGCGCTCGAAGATGGTCGCGCGGTCCGCGTCCGTGACGCCGGGTCCGTCGTCGCTGATCGTCACGACCAGCTGCTGCGCGCCGGGCTCCGGGCGCACGGCGGCGCGAACGGCCGCGCCACGGCCGTACCGGACGGCGTTGTCCAGGAGGGCCCACAGCACCTGGTCGAGCTGGTCCGGGTCGGCGGCGGCGAGCCAGCCGGCGGCCGCGTCGTCGAGCTCGAAGGGCGTGTCGGCCGCGCCCAGTGCCTCCCAGGCGCGCCGGACTCTCGGGCCCAGGGCCAGGACCTCCGAGCGGGACCGCAGGGTGCCCGCTTCGAGGCGGTTCACGGCGAGCAGCTGCCGCACGATCCGGTAGAGCCGCTCCGACTGGTCGACGATGATCGACAGCCGCCGATCCGGCCGCTCGCCCTGGAGCTGCTCGGCGTACGCCCGGATGCTGGTCAGGGGTGTCTGGAGGTTGTGGCTGATGCCCCGCAGGAAGTCGTCCTTGGCGGCATCCAGCTCGACGAGCTTGCGGCGCTGGTCCTCGACCTGCTCGAACAGCTCGATGTTGCGGATCGCGACGGCGACCTCGCTGGCGTACAGCTCGAGGAGGTCCTGGTCGGCCGAATCCCAGCTGCGGGTCGCGGGCAGGTGTCCGGTCAGGATGCCCAGCCGGCCGTCCGGCAGGGCCAGGACGGCGCGGATGGGGCGAGGCTCGCCGGGGATGACCTCGTCGAGCGGGATGTCCGACGGATCACCCAGGTGGATCGCGCAATCGATCATCTCGAACGTCTCGCGCGCGCTCGCCGTGGCGTGGCTGACGAGCCGGTCGAGGCCATCGCTCGGTGACGTCTCGCCGATCGCGAGGAGCATCCCGCCGAGCTGGTCGTTGCGACGCTGCAGGTCGGCGGCCAGGCGGTTGTGGCTGTCGACCAGGCGGGCGAGCTCGTCCTCGCCGGCCACCTCGACGCGGGCCGAGAGGTCACCGGCCGACACGCGCTCCACGGCCCGGGAGATCGCGCGAAGGGGCGAGGTGAGGCTGGAACCGAGGATGAACGCGAACACGACCGCGCCGATGACGGCCACGGCCAGCGCGAAGAGCACGATCCGGACGAGGGTCGAATCGAGCCCGCCGTTGCGGATGGCCTCGGTGGCCAGGAGGACGATTCCGAAGCCGGCCAGCGGCACGACCGCGCCGGCGATGAGGCCGGCCGTCAGGCGCGCCCGGAACGAGATGCCGGGGCCGATCCGCTGCGGATCGGGGGCGATGTGCCGGGTCTCGAATCGGCTCGCCGGGCCGCCGCTCATCCGCCGGCCTCGGCGTCGTCCTGGCCGACGAGGCGGTAGCCGAACCCGCGAACCGTCACGAGGTGCGCCGGGTGGTCGGGGTCGACCTCGATCTTCTGCCGCAGGCGGCGCATCGTGACCCAGACGTACGACGGATCCGCATCCTCGGCGTCGCCCCAGCCGCGATCCAGCAGGGTCTCGGTGGTGACCGCCTGGCCGAGGTTGGCGGCAAGCGCGTAGAGCAGGCGCGATTCGGTCGGGGTCAGGGCCACCTGCTGGCCGCGGACCGTCGCCGTTCGGTGGTGCAGCTCGAGGACGAGGTCCGGGCCGAGCGTCAGCTCGCGCTTCGGCACCCGATCGCGCAGGCGCCGCAGCACGCGCCCGATGCGAGCTCGCAGCTCGGGGTAGTGGTACGGCTTCGTGATGTAGTCCTCGGCAACCTCCTCGAGGAGGTCGGCCTTGGAATCGGCCGTGTCGATCGCCGAGAGGACGATGATCGGCAGGTCGGCCCGGTTCTTGACCTCGCGGGCGAGGGTCAGGCCGTCCATCCGCGGCATCATCATGTCGACGATCAGCAGGTCGGGCCAGCCGCCCTGGAGCTTCCGGAGGGCCTCCTGGCCGTCCCGAGCCGTGGTGACCTCGAAGCCGTCGGCCTTCAGCTGCTCGGCCAGCAGGACGAGCAGGTTCGGATCGTCGTCGACGAGCAGGATCCGCGGCGACCCAACCCCGTCGCGCCAGCTCCCGGCGAACATGGCCGGAGGATAGCCCGGGGCTGGTGCCCGAACGCACCTACCCGAGCGTCGCCCCGAGCGCGCCGAAGGTCAGGGGGCCTTGGGGTCGACGAACCGGCAGCGGTCGCGCAGCGGGCAGAGCTCGTGGGCCGGGCGCTGGGCGTGGCAGATCGTGCGGCCGTGCTGAATCAGGTTGACGTGGGCCTCGTGCATCTCGTCGGGACTGAGCATCGCCAGGAAGTAGTCGTGCGACTGCTCGGCGGTGACCTTCGCCGGGATGAGGCCCACCCGGCGGGCCACCCGCTCGACGTGGCGATCGACGGGCATGAGCGGCAGCCCGAACGAGAACAGCAGGACGACGCTCGCGGTCTTGACGCCGACGCCGTTGATCGCGGTCAGCCAGGCGCGCGCCTCGAGGGCCGTCAGCTCGCCGAGGAACTCGAGGTCGTAGTCGCCGCGGTGCTCGCGGATCGAGCGCAGCGCGGCCTTGATGCCCTTGGCCTTCTGATTGGGCAGGCCACCCGGCCGGATGACCTCGACGAGCTCCTCGAGCGGTGCGGCGTCGACCCGTGCCCAGTCCGGCGCGATGCCGTCGGGCAGGCCCTTGCCGCCCCAGCCCGGTCCGGGGTTGTGCGGCCGGGAATCGCCGTCGCCCGGGTAGGCCCGCCGAAGCTCGACGAACGCGTGCTCGGCGTTCACGTCGGCGCTGTTCTGGGTCAGGATCGTTAGGATCAGCTCCGAGGTCGGGTCGAGGCGGCGCTCCCAACCCGGTTGGCCGTAGCGCTCGGAAAGCCGCTGCAGGGTCCAGGACATGAGTCCGGGACGGGTGCGATCGAGGCGCTTGACCCAGGCCTTGATCGGGTCGGGCTTGCGACGCTTGGCCTTGCGCCTGGCGGGGGCGCGCTTGCCGGTCGGGCCGATCTTGGGGATTCGCGGCGGGCGTCCGGCTGCCGTCGGAGAGGCTGGGCTCACCCAGGCATTGTGAGGCCGCGGGCGATCCGCTCGGCGGCGGCCTCGATCGGCGCGGTGCCGGCGGCTCGTGCCTGCTCGAGCGTGATCGCGCCCGGGTTGACAGCCGCGACCGTGACACCAACGGCGGTGAGGGCCGACCCGCCGTCCGGCTCGACCGTCCCGCCGACCGCGTAGCACCGGATACCAGCCGCCTGGGCGCGCTTCGCGACCCCGAGGGCGGTCTTGCCGTGCGCGGTCTGGGCGTCGATCCGGCCCTCGCCGGTCACGACGATGTCCGCCTCGGCGAGCTTGGCATCGAAGCCGGTCGCGGCCATGACCAGCTCCACGCCGGGCCGGAGGGCAAACGACCGGCAACGATCGGCGATCGAGAGGAGGGCGAACCCGACGCCGCCGGCGGCGCCGGCGCCGGCCGTCTCGCGCTCGTGCCGGCCGGTCG
>DASXQE010000103.1:0-14278 GCA_036493155.1 Candidatus Limnocylindrales bacterium
TGCTTCAGCGGCAAGGACCCGACGAAGGTCGACCGCTCCGGCGCCTATGCCGCGCGGTGGGTCGCCAAGAACGTGGTCGCTGCCGGACTCGCCGATCGGTTCGAGCTCGAGATCGCGTACGGGATCGGGATCGCCAAGCCGCTGTCGCTGTCGATCGAGACGTTCGGGACCGGGCACGTCGACGACGCGACGATCAAAGCCCTCATCGAGAAGCACTTCGACCTGCGTCCGGCATCGATCATCGCCGCGCTGGACCTGCGCCGGCCGATCTACCGGCAGACGGCTGCGTACGGCCACTTCGGCCGGCCGGACCTCGACCTGCCCTGGGAGCGGACCGACAAGGCTGCCCTGCTGGCCGCCGAGGCCGGGATCAAGCAGCCGGAGCAGCCGGCCCTCGCGACCGCCTGACCCTCGGAGCGCCGGCGCGGCCGGAGCGCGCGCAGCGGCCGGAGCGCGCGCCGCGGCCGGAGCGCGCGCCGCGGCCGGAACGCCGAGCTGATAGCCGGGCGCAAGCCCCATCGTCGACGCCGCCGATAGGATGGCGCGGTGTATGCGGTCATCCTCGCCGGGGGCGGCGGAACGCGGCTGTGGCCGCTGAGCCGGCCCGAGACCCCGAAGCCCTTCCTGCCCCTCCTGGGCGACGCCTCGCTCCTCCAGCTGACGGTCGAGCGGCTGGTCGGCCATCCTGAGCTGCCGCTCTCGCGCGGCGACGTCACGGTCGTCACCGACCGGCGCTACGCGGGCCTCGTGCGCGACCAGCTGGCCGGCGTCCATGTCCTGGCCGAGCCCGTGGGCCGGAACACGGCGGCGGCGATCGCCCTCGCGACGCTCGCCATCGACCGGCCCGCCGACGACGTGATGGTGGTGCTGCCCGCGGACCACGTGTTCGCCCCCGAGAAGGAGCCCGTGTTCCGAGGCATCCTCCGCGATGCGGAGCGGGAGCTGGCGCACGGCGCCTTCGACATCGAGGCGCCGCTGGTGACGCTGGGTGTCGAACCGACGCGACCGGCCAGCGAGTACGGCTACCTCATCCCCGACGAGACGCAGCGCCATGGCCCGTCGTTCGGTCGGGGTGATGGCGGTGATGGCTACCGGCTCGACGCCTACCGGCTGCGGGCGTTCGAGGAGAAGCCGACGGTGGAGCGGGCGACCCAGCTCCGGAACGACCCGGGCACGGCCTGGAACGCGGGGATCTTCCTGTGGCAGCGCGGCGCGATCCATGCCGCGCTGGCTCGGTACACCGGGCTGGTCACGCTCCTGGGCCCGGTCATCGGCAGCGACAGCGGCCTCCTGACCGCCTACGAGCGGGCGATGCCGGTCTCGATCGACCGGGCGGTCATGGAGAGCGCCGCCAGCGACCGTCACGTCGTCATGGGCTCGATGGCCGTCGGCTGGAACGACCTCGGCAGCTGGACCCAGCTGCTCGCCGAGATCGGCGCTGGGGCCGACGGGCGGGTGGTCCAGCCGAACGAGAACGCGAGCGCCGAGGCGGCCGATCTCGTGATCGAACGCGCCGACGGCCGGCTGGCCCTCGAGCCCGGACCACGGACGATCTCCGGCCCGGGGCCATCGGCGCTGCTGTCGGGTGCGGCATCATTCCGACCGCAGATCGAGGCGCTCGTCGAGCGCGTCGCCGCCTGGGAGGCTCGCCTGTGACCTCGGCCCCGCACGCCGCCTCGACCGCCTCGAGCGGCGCCTCGACCGCCTCGGGCGCTTCGAGCGCCGGATCGCCCGCCGCGTCGCCGATCGTGTTCGGCACCGATGGCTGGCGGGCCAGGATCGCGGACGACTTCACGTTCGACAATGTCCGCCGCTGCGCCGCCGGGATGGCTCGCTACGTGGTCGGGCGTGGCGAGCAGGCCAAGGGCGTGGTGATCGCCTACGACCGGCGCTTCGCGTCGGAGCATTTCGCGATGGCCGCGGCGGAGGTGCTGCTGGCCCACGACATCCCTGTCGCGTACGCGGTCCACGCCGTGCCGACCCAGATGAGCTCGTACGAGGTCGTCGAGCGCAGCGCGGCGGCCGGCATCGTCATCACCGCCAGCCACAATCCCTGGACGGACAACGGCTTCAAGGTCAAGGCTCCGACCGGGTCGGCCGGCGGTCCGGAGATGCTCAAGGTCATCGAGGCCGCGATCGCCGAGGGCGGCGACATCGAGCGGCGGCCGTTCGCCGACGCCGAGGCGCGCGGCCTGGTGGAGCGCTACGACCCGTTCGACGGCTACGAGCGCTATGTCCGAAGGACCGTCGACCTCGATCGACTGAAGGCCGCGGACGTGAACGTCCTCGTCGAGCCGCTCTACGGCGCCGGCGCCGGCTGGCTGCCGCGGCTCCTCCGTGACGGCAAGATCCGGCTGACGGAGATCCACAGCGAGCGCAATCCGTACTTCGGCGGGGTCAACCCCGAGCCGATCCGGCCCAACGTCGACGAGGCGCTCGGCATCCTCGCCACGGGCGGCTACGACATGGGCCTGCTGCTCGACGGCGACGCGGATCGCGCGGGAGCGGCGGACGAGCGCGGCACGTTCATCCACCAGCTCGAGGTCACCGGGCTGCTCATGTATTACCTCGCCGAGCACCTCGGCAAGCGCGAGCCCGTGGTCATCTCGGTCAACAACACCTCGATGGCCGCGAAGCTCGGCGAGCACTACGGCATCACCGCCTACGAGAGCCCGGTCGGCTACAAGTTCATCGGGCCGAAGATGATCGAGACCGGCGCGATGATGGGTGCCGAGGAGAGCGGCGGCTACGGCTTCGGGATGCACCTGCCGGAGCGCGACGGGATCTACGCCGACCTCCTCCTGCTCGACCTGTTCCTGCGGGAGCGCGAGCGCGGCCGCTGGCCGGTCTCGAAGGTCGTCGAGCACCTCCACGAGCTCGCGGGCCCGTCGTTCTACCGGCGGATCGACGTCCACGTGGACCGGGCCGTCTACGCCGAAACCAAACGCCGGCTGCTCGTCGATCTCGCCGCAGCGCCGCCGACCTCGCTCGCCGGCCAGCCCGTGGCGCGGACCCAGGCCCTCGACACCAACGACGGCTTCAAGTTCTTCACCGGCGACGGCTCGTGGCTGCTCATCCGGACCTCCGGCACGGAGCCGCTCGTGCGGGTCTACACCGAGGCCACCTCGGCCGACGCCCGCGAGGCGATGCTCGCCGCCGGTGAGAAGCTGGTGCGGGGATGACGCGCACGCCCCGGATCTCCATGGGCTCGCAGGGAGGCCGTGCGTGACCGACGACCACAGCGCCATCGACGCCGAGTTCGTCGACCTCCCGGCGGTCGACTGGGCCGTGCCGCCGCCGCCCGAGGCCGAGCTGCCGCGCCACGTCGACAAGCCATGGGGCGGCGAGCTGATCTGGGCCTGGACGCCGCGCTACGTCGGCAAGATCCTCACGATCACGGCCGGCAAGCGCCTGTCCCTCCAGTACCACGAGCACAAGGACGAGTGGGTCCACGTCCTCGACGGCCGGCTCCGGGTGACGCTCCAGAACGACGAGGGGGTCGTGGAGCAGCGCGAGCTGGGCCCCGGCGAGAGCGCCCACGTCCGGGTCGGCAAGATCCATCGCTTCGAGGCCGTCGAGACCTGTCATGTGGTCGAGGTCTCGACCCCCGAGCTCGACGACGTCGTCCGGGTCGAGGACGACTTCGGGCGCGAAGGAACCTCCACGCCGTAGTCACGTCGGGGGTCGATTCCGATGGTGACCGCGGCGGCGGTCGCGATGTAGGCTAGGGCCGCGACCGCCTCGCTCGGTCGAGGTGCGAAGACCGGACGGCGATCGCCACAGCCCCGCGACGGGGCTTGGAGGGTCTGGCCAGATGCACAGCTCCCTGATCGGCAAGGTCGAGAAGGCGAATCGCTACGCCCGTGAGCTGGATCGGATCTCGATCGAGCGCATGCAGCTCACGTTCCGCGGCGACAACGACACCCACCACGTCAGCCTCGACGCCGGTCAGTGGCACTGCACCTGCCACTACTTCGAATCCTGGAACGTCTGCGTCCACCTTCTCACCCTCCAGAAGGTCTTCGGCGCGATGCTTCCCGACGACGCCCAGGTGTCGATCTACAGCGCGACGCCTGCCGCGACGCCCGCCTGAACACGGGTCGGGCCGGCACCCGACCAATCACCTGCCGCAAGACGAGGCCGGGTCACCAGACCCGGCCTCGCTGCATCGGTCACGCCCCGCCGCCGGGGGTCGGCCGGCTGGGACAGCCGGGCCCGGAGCAGCCGCTGACCGTCACCCGGACGACGGCCGAGGTGGCTCCACTGACGCCCTCGTTGACGGGCGACGCGAACAGGACCCGCCAGTCATAGGTGACCGTCGGTGTCCAGAGCGCGTTGTACAGGCCCTCGGTCGAGGCGCTCGGGGTCATCGTCGACACGGTCGTCCAGGTCGTGCTGCCGACGGCCCGCCGCTGCAGCAGGACGGTCCGGTCGCTCAACGGGTCACCCGACAGGGCCCGGTTGGTCGAGGCATCCAGGGTCATTTTCAGCGTCGCCGCGAAGGCCACCGTGGTGCCGCTGTAGGCGCTCGTCGGCGAGGCGCTCAGCGTCGCCACCGAGCTGATCGAGAGGCAGGTGGAGACGGGGTCCGACGGGCTCACTCGCTCGTACTCGAGCTGCAGGCGGGCCACGTCACAGTCGCCGAAGGCGTGCTGGTTCCAGCCCGTCCGCGGCCGGGCCCGCGCGGAGGCCTGCACGACGGCATCGGTGAAGTCGCTGCCGTCGTCGTAGTTCACGTGGTGGCCCAGGATCTCGATGTGGCCGAGCTCGTCGAGGGCGATGTTCTCGACGTCGTAGCAGCCGTCGGTGAACGTCGCCTGGGCCTGGCACCAGCGCATCGTGCCCCAGTCGAAGGCCCAGCCCTGGACCCGGAACCACAGGCCCGCGAAGCTCGAGGGAACGCCGGTCCGATCGGCGCAGGCGATCGCGTAGCTTGGGCAGGGCATGTACGCGCCGTACGCGATGGTGCTCGCCGCGCCGGCCTGGCGGACGAACGTCGCGGCACGCGAGTGGCGGCTCTCGCCGACGTCGCCGGCCCCGGCGTCGATGCCGGGCTGCATCCACGACGGCGGGACCATGCCCGACTGCCACGTATAGCCGACGACCTGGTTGGCCGACCACGTCCGGGTGCCGAACAGCGGATCCGGTCCATGGGCGCTGGCGGGCGCGGCGATCGCCCCGGCCAGGATCATCGCCGTCCAGGCGGCCACCAGGCGGCGCTTCCGGCGAGCGGTCACGGGCGCGGTCATCGGAGCACCTCCCCGGCGGCGGTTGGCTGGATGGCGTGCGGGTCGCCTGCCCTGGGGGACACGACGACCTGGTCGGGTTGGACCTCGAGGCCCATGGCCGTGAGGCCGGCGGCCGCAATCGGTCGGTCGCCGCTGGTGAGCCCATGGAGGGTTCGCGATCCGCCGGTCGCGAGGTCGACGACGACGGCACCGTCCGAGGAGCCGTCGCCACCGATGGCCACCAGCAGGCGGCCATCGCCCGTCATGGCCGCAGCGCTTGCCGAGGCGACGAGGTCGGTCGCCGTGGCCGACGCGAGGTCCCACGCGAGCACCGCGCAGGGGAAGCCGTCGCACGCTGCCCAGGTGACCAAGCGATCACCCGCGAAGCCGAGGAGCGGGCCTTGCCGCTGGCCACGCACGACGATCGCGGGGAGGGCGGGGTTGCCGAGGTCGACGACCCTGGTCAGGCACCCGCGATCGAGGCACGACTGGACGGCCAGGAGCGTCGCGGCAGGATCCAGGCGAAGGTCCGTGCCCCAGACGGGGCCCGCGCCGAACGCTGCGGGCAAGGGCTCGACGACCCGCGTCGCGAGCGCCTGGCCGCTCGCCAGTCGCCAGACACCGAGGTCGGCCCTGTCGAGCCGGCTGACGACGTGGAACAGGACGCTGCCGTCGGCCGGGTCGAGAATGGCCCGCCGGATGACCGCGTCCGTCGTGTAGATCGTCGTCCGGCAGGTCGCGGCCACCCAGACGAGCTGCAGCGCCGATGACCGGCCATCGTCGGCGGTGACCACGACCACGCCAGCGACGGGCCCGCTCGCCGAGCTCTCCGCCGGCAGGTCGGTGGCGGCGCTGGTCTGGCCACCCGCGCCGACACTCAGGTGCTGCGAGGCGAGGACGCCGCCCGCGTCGACGTTGGCCTGCAGCTTGAAGAACGTACCGGGCCGCGCCTGGGCCGCGGCGCCGACGGCCGGCGAGCCGTCACAAGCCGCGAGGCGCGGGACCGTCGCTGGCCGGCCCGCCTCCACCGGCGCCAGCAGCCGCTCTGCCGCGAGCAGGCCGCCTCCCGTGAGAATCCCGCCCGCTCCGAGGAGCAAGGCAAGGCCCCAGATCCACCGTTGCCGAGGTGCCATCCGAATCCTCCACGGCGGGTCTCGCCGGCGGTGGGGGCGCACGGGGCACGATGACGGTGGCCGCTCACCCGCGGCTCACCTGGTCAGGCGGAGCCGAGGGCCGCGGCCACCAACGCGGCAATCGCCGCGACCGTCGGCTCGAGATCGACCCCGGGCCGCTCCATCGCCGCGGTCGTCCCGATGCCCGCGACCGGCATCGCCGCGGCGAGCAGTCGGACGGACGCGATCGCGGTCGCGAGGCTGATGCCGCCTGGCTCGGGCATCGTCAGCGACAGGCCCTCGCACTGGTCGATCGCGTCGAGGTCGAAGGCGACGTAGAGGCCGTCGCAGCGCGACGCGACGGTCGCGGCCCACCCGGCGAGCGCCGCCTGGCCGGCCGGCGTGCCGAGCATGCCGGCCCCGAACTGACTCACCTGGGACGCGGCGAGCATCCGGGACTCCCGCTCGTCGAGGACCTGGCCCCCCAGGAGGGCCGCGTCGTCCTCCCGGGCCGTCGGTCCGGCGGCCGCGGTCACGAGGTCGGCGTCGCCGCGCCCGAGGAGCATCGCGAAGGGCATGCCCCAGACGTTGCCGGACGGCGTGGTGTCGGGTGTGTTGAAGTCGCCGTGGGCATCGAACCAGGCGATCCCGAGTCGCGGCCGGTGGCCCAGTCGCGCCTCGAGGACCCGCAGGAGGCCGGCCATCGCGCCGGCGTGGCTGGTGCAGTCGCCGCCGATCAGGTGGAGGCGCGCCTCAGGGTCCTCGACCAAGGCCGCCTCGACGCGCCCGGCCAGGACCGGCAGGTACCGGCCGATCAGCGCGCGGTTCTTCGCCCGTGGGTCGGGATCGGGCGCCCAGCCCGGGTCGTTCGGGGCGTCGCCGGCGTCGATGACCTGCGTCTTCGCGAGCGCCGGTTCGGCCCGGATCCGGTCGATGAGCCCTGCCTGCCGGAGGACCGCCGGGGTCCGCTCCATCCCGCCGACATGGCCACCCAGCGCAGTCGGCGAGCCGAGGACGACGATGCTCCGGCGCACCGGGGGAGTCTAGGACGAGGTTCCCATCGACACGGGCGCTCGCGGACCGCACGATGCGCGGGACGCCCGTCCCGGGGCGTCGATCGGGGGAGGGAGCTCGTGCGCATCGATTGGGCCCGGCGGGCATCGATGGCCGCCATCGTTGTCGGCCTCCTGCTGACCGCCTCGAGCACGGTCCCGGCGCTGTCCTCGGTGACGCTGCCGTTCCTGTCGAGCCTCGCCGGCGCGGGAAGCACGGGTCCCGGGGGCGGTGCGGCGGTGGCGACGCCGGCCATCGCCCTGGCGACCGTCGCCGCGAACCTCTCGGACCCGGTGTTCGTCACGGAATCGCCCGACGCCACCGGCCGGCTGTTCATCGTCGAGAAGACCGGCCGGATCCTGATCGAGGCCAAGGGCACCGTCCGCTCGACCCCGTTCTTCGACATCCACACCTCGGTGACGCAGGGCAGCGAGCAGGGCCTCCTGGGCCTGGCCTTCAGCCCGTCATTCACGACGAACCGCAAGCTCTACGTGAACTACACGAACCTCAAGGGCAACTCGGTCGTCAGCGAGTACCGGACGTCGTCGACCAACCCCAACGTCGTCGACAAGTCCACGGGTCGGGTGATCCTGACGGTCGCCCAGCCCTACTCGAATCACAACGGCGGCAACCTCGCCTTCGGCAAGGACGGGTACCTGTACATCGGCTTCGGCGACGGCGGCAGCGGGGGCGATCCCGGCAATCGAGCCCAGAGCCTCACGACGCTGCTCGGGAAGATGCTCCGGATCGACGTCAGCGGCACGACCGCCACCACGAACTACAAGATCCCGCCCTCGAACCCGTTCGTCGGCAAGGCCGGGCTCGACGAGATCTGGGAGTACGGGCTCCGGAATCCGTGGCGCTACTCGTTCGATCGGAGCACCGGCGACCTGTGGATCGGCGACGTCGGCCAGAACACCTATGAAGAAGTCGACCACGGCACCACCAAGTCGAACGGTCCGGGGCGCGGGCTCAACTGGGGCTGGCACGTCATGGAGGGCCTCCACTGCTACGACCCGGCGACGGGCTGCAACACGACCGGCAAGGCGCTCCCGCTCACCGACTATGCCCACAGCGGCGGCCGCTGCGCGGTCACCGGCGGCTATGTCTATCGGGGCAGTGCGATCCCGTCGCTCGTCGGCACGTACGTCTTCGGCGACTACTGCAGCGGCGAGATCATGGCCCTCGACATCGCGTCGGCCCGGCCAGCCGCCATCACGGTCCTGAAGTCGACCGGCTTCCCGATCTCGTCGTTCGGCCAGGACAAGGCCGGCGAGCTGTACGTCTGCGACCTGGGCGGCGTCGTCTACAAGATCGTCGCGGCGTAGCGGGCCACGGCTCGGCGGGTCGCGAACCTCCGCCGGGCGCCGCCGGTAGGATCACCCGATGCCCAGCCCCAAGCCCTTCCAGTTCCTGGCCGACGCCCGCGAGATCGTCAGCGGTCCCGAGCTCGCCCGTCGCGCTCGCGACGCCGAATCGATCGGCTATCACGAGCTCGTCATCCCCGACCACCTCATCCCGCAGCTCGGCCCGATCGCCGGCTGCGCCTGGATCGCGGCGGCGACGACCAAGCTCCGGGTCGGCTCGTTCGTCCACAACAACGACCTGCGCCACCCGGTGCTCCTGGCCCAGGAGCTGGCCTCGATCGACGTCCTGTCCGAAGGCCGCCTCGACGTCGCCATCGGCGCCGGCTGGAACAAGCCCGAGTACGACGTCGTCGGCCTCGCCTTCGACCCGACGCCCGTGCGCCAGGCTCGCCTCATCGAAGCGATCGCGGTCCTCAAGGGCGCGTTCGCCGACACGCCCGACGACGGGTTCTCGTTCACCGGCGAGTCCTACCGGATCACCGCCCTCGACGGCCAGCCCAAGCCCGTCCAGCGGCCGCACCCGCCGTTCCTGATCGGTGGCGGCGGGCGCAAGACGATCGAGCTGGCGGCCCGCGAGGCGGACATCATCGGGCTCGCCCCGCGGATCCTGCCCGGGATCAAGTCGGACCCCCGGTCGGTCACCGTTGCGGGCACCCGCGAGAAGATCGAGTGGGTCCGAGCCGCCACACCCGAGCGGTTCGATGACCTGGTCTTCAACGTCTACCCGACGATGACCGGCGTGTCGGTGACCGACCACGCGCTCGCCGAGGCGCGCGACGTCGTGGCCGCGGTGGCCGAGCGGACCGGCATCGAGCTCACGACCGACGAGCTCCTCGACTCGCCGCACATCTTCATCGGCACGATCGATGCCCTGGAGCAAAAGCTCATCCGCGTTCGCGAGGAGCTCGGCATCAGCTCGTTCATGGTCGGCACGGTGGGCCCGCTCGACCCGCTCGTGGAGCGCCTCGCCGGTCGGTAGCGCGGTTCGGGCGCCGGGAGGTCAGGGCGTCTTCGGGATGCCGCCCGGGAAGAACGGGATGCCGCCCGGGATCGTGGTCGGGACGATGTCCTTGATGTCGGTCGGGATGAACGGGCCGAGGATGAGCAGGACGATCGGCACGATGGTCTGCTCGAGCAGGCCGCCGATGGTCGAGTCGTCGACCTGCGTCCGGATGTCCTTCAGGAAGCCCGTCTCGGTGAACGACGAGGGCAGGCCCGAGCCGATGGTCGTGAAGGTGTGGAGGATCACGATCCCGGCGGACACGATGAGGACGGCCTCGGCGAACCCCAGCGCGGCGCCGAGGGCCGCGTCGGTGGCGCGCGACAGCCCATGCCGCGGGACGCGGTCGAGGATCGGCTTGGCAAACAGGTTCAGGACCACCAGCAGGACGGGGAATGCCAGCGAGTAGCCGACCATGTCGGCGTACGGCTCGGGGATCTTCGGCAGGACCGAGTGAACGATCGCGCCGGCCGGCCCGCGCAGGTAGCTGCTGGCGACGAACGACACGGCCATGAAGGCGAGGCCGATGAGGCGGCGAACGAAGCCGCTCCGCCAGCCTGCGGCGGTCATGCCGCCGATCCACCCCAGCAGGATCAGATCCGCCACCGCGATCCCTCCTCGGATGACGCCACGTGCCCACCGATGGTTCGTGCCAGCAGCCAGCCGCCCGCCGCGCCGACGGCCGCGAAGGCCACTCCGGCCAGCGGCGCGAGCGAGCCCGACGCCGGCACCTCGATGATCGCGAGCGGAGCGCCGACGAGCAAGGCCCAACCCCAGGGGTGGCGCCCGTCCACGGCGGCGAAGATCGCGCCGGCGAGGACCAGCAGCGCGACGGTCACGCCGGTGTCGTCCCAGGTCGGGCGGCTGTCCAGGAGGCCGATGCCCGACCCGACGACGAGCGCCGCCACCACGAGCACGAGCCTGCGCCGGGTGGCCGCGGCCATGCCCGTCAGGCGCGCTTCCGGGACAGGTCCAGGAACGGCAGCGGCGTCACCGTCGCGGCGACGCGGCCGCGGCGGCCTTCGACCGTCCACTCGACGCTGAGGCGCGACCCGGGCGCCTCGTAGGCGGCGGGCACGGACGCGAGCCCGATCGCCTGCTTGAGGATCGGGCTCCAGCCGAGGCTCGTGACCCGGCCGACCTGCCGACCGCCGCGCAGGCCACCGGCCAGATCGGGCGCGAACACCGGCGCGGCTGATCGGTCGACCGCCGCGGAGATCGCGGGCGGCAGGTCCTGGTCGGTGTACAGGCCCTCGATGCCGTACCAGTCGAGGCTCACGCCCACGAGGCGGCGCGCCGGACCACCCCGGCCGGCCTCGCGCCGGAGCGCCAGCTGCCCGACGAACGGCGCCTTGTCGAGGTCCACCAGGCGGCCCATCGCGAGCTCGTACGGGGAGTAGCTCTGCTCGGGGTTGAGGGCGTGGCGAGCCGAGGTGTAGTCGACCTCGAGGAGGACGAAGCCGGCCTCGAGCCGGACGACGTCGAGGGCCAGCATGCCGGCCGGCCGGATGCCGAACGGGGCGCCCGCGGCCATCAGCGCGTCCCAGGCCGCGACCGCATGCTCGGACGCGATCCAGACCTCGTAGCCGAGGTCGCCGGTGTAGCCGGTCCGCGAGATCCCGACCGGCACGCCGGCGAGATTCGCGTCGCGCCGTCGGAAGTACCGCAGGTCCGCGAACGACTCGCCCGTGGCGGCCTCGAGCGCGGCACGAGCGAGCGGGCCCTGGAGGGCGATCGCGGCCAGGGACTCGGACACATCGTCGATCGAGACGTCGAGCCCGCGGGCGTTGAGGGTCAGCCAGCGCTGCTGCGGATCGGCCGCGGTCCATAGCAGCTCGGCATCGGCGAGGCGGTGGATGGTGCCGTCATCGATGACCTTGCCGTGCTCGTCGCACCACGGGGTGTAGTAGACCTGCCCGACCTTGAGCTTCGAGGCGTCGCGGGTGATGACGCGGTCGACGAGCGTGAGGGCGTCCCTGCCGCTGACCTTGTACTTGTAGAGCGGCGAGACGTCGATGAGGGCCGCCGCCTCGCGGATCGCGTTGTATTCGATGTCGAGGGCATCGGCGTAGGCCGAGGATGCCCAATAGCCCGACCACTCCCGCCACTGGAGCTTGCGGTTGAGCGGCGCGGTACGGGGATGGAGCGGGGTGCCGATGCTCATTCGGGCGCAGTATCGCCGCTCGATCCGGGCGCCGTGGCGTCGCCCGCGTCGCGGCGCGTCTCGTTGCGCGTTCCGGGCGAGCGCCGGCCCTCGATCCGGCGTGCGAGGCCCGGACCTACAGCTCGATCAGGTCCGCCTGCGGCGGCGCGTCGCTCACGGCCGGGCCACCGCTCGCCACCGGATCGACCGCTGGCGGCGGGACGTACGGCACCGGTGGCTCGGCGAGGCCGAGGCCGAACGCAACCACGATCAGGGCCTGCCCGATCCCGACGGACAGCAGCGCGAGGGCGAAGGTCACGTCGCCCAGCGCACCGGTCGCGATCTGGCCGGGCGTCTGCAGCGCGAGCATCGCCGTCGTGGTCATCGTGGTCACCGCGTCGAACAGGCCCGTGATCGCCGCACCGATCGCCGCGGCCAGCGTCGCGATCATCGGGCGACGCGTGTCGCCGACGCCGCGGATGACGATCCACAGCAGGTACAGCCACGTGGCCAGCCGGGCGACCGCGACGATGTTGCCGAGGACCAGCAGGCCGTCCAGGGCCGGATCGCCGGTCACGATCCCGTCCGCCAGGCTGCGAGCGAGCTGGACCACGAGGCCGACCGCGCCGATCCCGACCACGAGGTTCGCGAAGCCGGCCACCTGTGGCGTGGGAGCGGTGGGATTGAGTGCCGCGAGGCCGCGGGCCATGAGCAGCCACGCCACGAGGAACGCGATCGAGGCCAGGATCCCGATCTCGGTCGACATCGGGGTGGCGCCGAAGGATCCGGTGAACAGGCTCTCGAGCGGCCGCTCCACGGCCGTCACGGCCGCCACGATGACCGCGCCCCACCACACCAGGGGCGTCGCGCGGGCGGCGTCCGGCCGGCGGATCAGGAGGACCGCCGGCAGCAGGATCCAGAGGTCGTGCGGCACGAACATCGCGTAGATGCCGAACAGGTCGAGCCCCGGGTCGGTGCGAGGCTGGAGGAAGCCGAGGCCGCGCGACACGATATCGAGCAGCGCCAGCCCCACGAACACGCGCACCAGGAGCGGCGTCTCGCGCCACACGTCCCGGACGGCGTCGCGCAGCCAGTCGGGCACCCGGATCGGATCGACCACCCCGGAGTCGGTCATCGCGTCCTCCCTGGCCGAGAGGGTAAACGGCGTGTCACGCGCTCCGGTAGAGTCGGATCGTCCCATTCGGCCTCGCACCGGAGGTCCGCGTGCCCCAGCGCTACGACGCGATCGTCATCGGCGGCGGCCACAACGGCCTGATCAGCGCCGCCTACCTCGCGCGCGCGGGGCTCCGCACGGTCGTGCTCGAGCGGCGCCACGTCCTGGGCGGTGCCGCCGTGACCGAGGAGGTCTTCCCGGGCTTCCGCTTCAGCGTCTTCTCGTACGTGGTCTCGCTGCTGCGGCCGGAGATCATCCGGGAGCTCGACCTGCCCAGGCACGGCCTCGACATCCTGCCGCTCGACGGCACGTTCACGCCGCTCCATCCGGGCGAGGGCCGGCCGGCCCCGATCGGGCCGGACGGCCGGGCGATCGGGACCGGCGACTACCTCTGGCGGGTCAACGACCACGGCCGGACGATCCGCGAGCTGCGCCGCTGGTCGAAGCTCGATGCCGAGGCCTACGAGGAGTACGGCCAGCTGATGGTCGACATGGCCCGCTTCATCAAGCCGATCCTGTCGATCGTCCCGCCCGACCCCGCCTCGAACGACCCGCGGCCGTTGGTCCCGCTGGGCGGCCTGCTGCGGAGCTTCCAGCAGCTGAGCGAGCGGCAGCAGGCGGTCTTCGTGCAGCTCATGACGATGTCCGCGTTCGACTTCCTGAGCCAGTGGTTCGAGACGGATCCGCTCAAGGCCACGATGGCCGCCTCCGGCATCATCGGCACGTACCAGGGGATCAAGTCGCCCGGGACGGCCTACGTCCTGCTCCACCACTACATGGGCGAGATCGACGGCGCCTTCCGCGCCTGGGGCATCCCCAAGGGCGGCACGGGCGGCATCTCGAACGCGATCGCCAGCGCCGCCCGGGCCCATGGCGCGGAGATCAGGACGGAAGCGCCCGTCGCTAGCATCCGGGTCGGGGGAGGGCGTGCGAACGGTGTCGTCCTCGAATCCGGCGAGGAGCTGCAGGCCGACGCGATCCTGTCCTCGCTCGACGTCCGCCGGACGTTCCTCGACCTCCTCGAGCCCGGCGCGATCGACGACGCCTTCGCCGACGAGGTCCGGCGGTTCAAGTTCCGCGGCTCGTCCGGCAAGGTCAACATGGCCCTCGACGCGCTCCCGACGTTCACCGCGCTGCCCGAGCCCGGCGAGCATCTCCGCGGCGCGATCTCGATCTCGCCCTCGACCGACGACATGGAGCG
>DASXQE010000104.1:0-26724 GCA_036493155.1 Candidatus Limnocylindrales bacterium
GATCTCGACGTCCTTGTCCGCGGCGAGGCCCTCGGCCGCTCGTCGGGCCAGCCCGCAGCACCGTTCGATGAGATCGATCAGGCCGGCTCGACCGAGGGCCTTGAGCGCGGCCAGGACCACGAAGCCCCGCGCCCGCCGCGACGACTCGGGCACGAAGTCATAGGAGTCGCGTCCGCCTTCGACGTGCTCGACGCCGTGCGACCCGAAGCTCATCGCCGCGCGGTGGGCCGCCGCATCCCGGACGAACACGAGGCCCGAGTCGTACGGGACGTTGAGCCACTTGTGGGCATCGGTCGTCCATGAATCCGCGAGCTCGAGCCCTGCGGTCAGGTGCCGCAGGGATGGACAGGCAGCGGCCCACAGCCCGATCGCACCGTCGACGTGGAGCCATGTCGGGTTGCCCCGCGCGCGATGGGCAGCCACCGCCGCGGCGATCTCGGGCAGCGGGTCGAACGAGCCCGTATTCACGTTGCCGGCCTGGGCCGAGACGATCGTGGGGCCCTGCAGCTCGGCGAGCGCGGACTTGAGCGCGTCGGCCTGCATCCGGCCCTGGTCGTCGGCGGGCACCCGGACGGCTGCTCCGCGGCCGAGGCCCAGCAGCTGGAGCGACCCGTAGGCCGTGGCATGGGACTCCGCCCCGGCCAGGGCGTGCACCGGCGGCGCGTCGCCCAGTCCGCGCTCCTCGACGTCCCAGCCGGCCTCGAGCAGGACGGCATGGCGGGCGGCCGCGAGCGCGGTGAAGTTGGCCATCGTGCCGCCGCTCGTGAAGCCGACGCTGGCATCGGCCGGCAGCCCGAACAGGTCCAGCAGCCAGCCGCCCGCGACCTCCTCCGCAACCGCGGCCGCCGGTGATCGGACGAACAGGCCGGCGTTCTGGTCCCAGGCGCTGGTCAGCCAGTCGGCCGCGATGGCGATGGGCTGGCTGCCGCCCATGACGAAGCCGAAGTAGCGCGGGCCGGCACTCGCCACGAGGCCGGGCTCCACTGCGTCCGCCAGCCACGAGAGCACCGCATCCGGGTCTTCGCCGGCCTCCGGCAGCGGGCCGCCGAGGCGATCACGCAGGGCCGCCGGTCCGACGGGCGGGGCGACCGGCCGGTCATCGACACCATCGAGGTAGCCGGTGGCGAGGTCGGCGGCGCGCCGCAGCAGCTCGTCCATCGCCGCCGATTGTGGCCGGGTTGGCGGGGGCGTGCTCCGGGCCCGCGATGGCGCCCGATGGCACACTGCCACCGTGGCGTTCAACGTCCCGGCGCAGTCGTACGACGCCTTCATGGGCCGCTACTCCCGGCCGCTCGCGCCGCGGCTGGCGGACTTCGCCGGGATCGCCGCCGGACAGCGCGCCCTCGACGTGGGCTGCGGCACCGGGGCCCTGACCGCCGAGCTCGTGGACCGCCTGGGTCCCGAGCACGTCGCCGCGGTCGATCCGTCGGAGCCGTTCGTCGAAGCGATGCGGACGCGCTTCCCGGGGCTCGCGGTCGAGCGCGCCGGCGCCGAGCGACTGCCATTCCCGAGCGAGACGTTCGATGCGGCGCTCGCCCAGCTCGTCGTCCATTTCATGCGGGACCCGACCGCCGGGATCACCGAGATGGCGCGCGTGACCGGCGCCGGTGGCATGGTCGCCGCCTGCGTCTGGGATCACGCCGGGAGCCACGGTCCCCTCGCCGCGTTCTGGGATGCCGCCCGAGGGCTCCAGCCCGGCGTCCACGACGAATCGAACCTCGCGGGCGTGCGCGAGGGCCACCTCGCCGAGCTCTTCGAGGCGGCCGGACTCGAAGCCATCGAATCCACCGCCCTGGAGGTCGCCGTCGACCACCCCAGCTTCGACGAGTGGTGGCTGCCGTTCACGGCCGGCGTCGGCCCAGCCGGCGAGTTCGTCGCGACGCTCGCGCCGGAAGCCCGCGAGGAGCTGCGCGCGGCCTGCCATGCGCGTCTGGGCGACGGGCCCTTCACGATTTCCGCGATCGCCTGGGCGGCCCGCGGCCGGCCCTGAGGACTGGCGCGCCCGGAGGGATTCGAACCCCCGACCCTCTGATCCGAAGTCAGATGCTCTGATCCACTGAGCTACGGGCGCGCGCGGACGGTAGGGTAGCGCAGCACCGGACGGCGACCGCCAGGGTGGCGGCCCCGGGATCCGGCGGGGGAGGACGGCAGCGTGGCGATGGGATCCGGGACCAAGGCCGATCCATGGGTGCTCAAGACGGCGCCCGGCACGTCCGAGTACACGATGTATCGCGACGACGCCGCGACCCCGCCGGCCATCGTGTGCCAGGTCGGGTCCACGCAGCTCAAGTACGACGCCCGAGCGATCGAGGACCTGCATGCCTGGTTGCGGGCCCAGGGCGACTGGATCGACCTCGGCGCCGCCGACGAGCAGAAGGACGCGAAGCCGGGCACGGTCGAGGCCTGGGGTCGCGACCCCTCGAACCCGGTGGGCGGCTGGTATGGCCTGCGGAAGGGCTATCGCGGCCGGTTCGGGATGTACGTGCCGCCGCTGCTCGAGGCCCTCGGGCTGGCAGAGCTGACGCACGACGCCAAGGGCAACCGGATGCGCGCCAAGGGCTGACCTGACGAGACGGCGACTGGAGGCGGCGCCCCGTCTCGCCGCCTCCCTTGCCACGCAGCCGACCGCCGAATAATCTCGGCGGAACTTTTCCCGAGCGACGGCCGTAGAGTGGGGTACCGATCCCCGCCAGGGGCCGGTGGAGCGCGCCCTGCAGGTGGGAGGTACGCCCTGCTTCGCTCGCTGGCCCTGTGGCGCGCGGTCATCCACAGGCTCCGGTTCGATTGGCCCGTCGTGGTCGCGGCCTGGGCGCTGCTGCTCGCCGCCACGACGCTGCTGACGGCCGGCACCCTCTACGCCGACGCGGTCGCGCTCGGCGGCCTCCGCGCGGCCGTCGGGTCGGCCGACGTGACCGATCGCGCGATCCGGGTGGATCTCTCCTCACGAGTCGCCGACGTCGCGACGCTGGACGCGGCCGCGCGAGGCCAGCTGCAGGTGGTCGTCGATGCCGGCGGCAGCGGCATCATCTCGACGTTCCTGAGCTCCGAGTCGATGGTCCAGGCGAACGAGCCCGCCAGCGGCACGACGCTCACGGTTCTGGCGACGCGCCCCGGCATCGAGGACCACGCCAGCCTCGCCGCAGGTCGCTGGCCGACTCCCGGCAAGACGCCCGCGGAGGCGGTCCTCTCGGCGCCTGCGGCCAGCGCGCTCGGTGCCAGCGTCGGCCGCCAGCTCAGCCTCGTGGACCGGGTCCATCCCGGCAGCCCGATCGCGGTCGTGGTCGTCGGCACGTACCTGCCCCGGGCCGGCGACGACTACTGGCTCGACGATGCCCTCGACCTCCAGGGCACGACCGTGCTCGGCTCGTTCACGACGATCGGCCCCATCGTGCTGGCGCAGGACGACTTCCTCAAGATCGTCCCAGGCGACACCGTCAACGAGGAGTGGCGCGCCATCCCCGCGGTCGATGCGCTCACCGCGACGACCCTGCAGCCGCTGGCCGATGCCGCCACGGCCTTCCCGGACCAGCTTCGGGTGGCCCTGCCGACCGGCTTCGTGGCGCGCGTCCAGACGAACCTCCCGGCGATCCTGGGCAGCGTCGATCGTTCGGTGCTCGTGGGCCGGAGCGGCGTCCTCGTCCTGGTGCTGGAGTTCGCGGTCGTGGCCGCCTACGCGATCGTCCTGGTCGCAGGCATGCTCGCCGACCGGCGGCGGCCCGAGACGGCCCTCATCCGGACCCGCGGCGCGTCCGGTGCCCACGTGGCCGGGATCGCGCTGGCCGAGGCGGTCCTGCTGGCCGGCACGGCGGCGCTCGTCGCGCCCTGGATCTCGCTCGCGATCGTCAACGCCCTGGGCACCTCGGGCGCGCTGACTGCGGCCCGCGGCAGCCTGAACCTGAGCCAGGCGGCCCTCGTTGCGGACGTCGTCGCCGCGGTCGCGGGCGTGGTCGCGATGACCCTGCCGAACCTCGGTGGCATCCCGTCGCTCTCGGGCGTGCGGGCAGCGATCTCGCGCCAGGCCGGCCGGACGCTCGGGCAGCGCCTGGGCCTGGACTTGGCGCTGGTCGTGCTCGCCGGAGTCGCGCTGTGGCAGCTCCGCCTGTACGGCGCGCCGCTGACCCGCAATGCCCGGGGCGTCCTGGGCATCGATCCGCTGCTCGTCGCGGCGCCCGGGATCGGCCTGCTCGCGGGCGCCCTGCTCGCCACCCGCCTGCTGCCGCGGGCCGCGGAGATCGCAGAGCCGATCCTGGCGCGCGGCCGCGGGCTGGTGGGCGCGATCGGCGGCCGCGGCGTGGCGCGGCGGCCACTCCGGTACACCCGCAGCGCCCTGCTGCTCATGCTGGCCGCCGCGCTCGGGACGTTCGCGACGGCCCACGTCGCGACCTGGACGCGATCGCAGGCCGATCAGGCGGCCTACCGCGTCGGCGCTGACGTCGACGTCTCGCCCTCGACCGGCAAGGCGTCGGCGGTCTCGACGGCCTCCTTCGCCGGCCTGCCGGGCGCGACGGCCGCGATGGCGGTGGATCGCCTCGACGTGGATGCCGGCCGGTCCGTCCGCGGCGGTGTCGTGCTCGGTCTCGACGCCGCGCAGCTCGGGCCCGTCGTGGAGCGCCTGCCGCCGACCGATCGAGCGGGCCTGCCCGCAGCCCTGGCGACCCTGGCCGCCGACCGGCCGAACCCGCAGGGCATCCCGATCCCCGATGGGGCCACGAGGCTCGGCCTCCTCGTGGACATGGATCTCCAGGTCCTGGGCGATCCGCAGTTCGTGACCGGCGACCTGCCGAAGGACTTCGGGTTCCGCGTCGATGCGATCGTGGCCGACCCGCAGGGCCGTCTCCATCGCGTGACCTCGGACGCGCTCCCCCTGGCCGGCCATGGCCTCCGCATCGATCTGCCCCTCGCCAACGTCCAGCCACTCGCGGATGGCTCGGCCGGGGCGGCCGGCGGCGTCGCGGGCAGCTCCCGGGTGCTGCGGGCGCTCGAGCCGGTGATCGCGCCGGTGGAGGACGTCGGCGTGGGCGGCACGATCGACCTCGGCGACCTCGACTGGTCGATGGCCACCGGCGATCAGCCTCCGGCCGGCGCGTGGCAGGCCCTCGCACCGCTGACGACCGCCAATCCAACCTGGAGCGGCACGACCCAGGTGGATCAGGGCATCGCCGTGGAGCCCTATCACCCACCGGCGGGCCACCCGACCCGCCTCGTGCTGGGCGGCCTGGAGGCGCTCAAGCCGGGTGATCTGTCGCCGGCCTTCGGCTTCGGCCAGCCGGTCGACGTCGAGATCGCGTGGCTGGGCGATCTCGGCGCGACGATCGATGTCCCGACGCTGCCCGCGATCGTCTCGACCACGTTCCTCGACCTGACCGCAGCCCGCGTGGGGGACGACCTGTCCGCGACCATCCGCGGCTCCAAGGTCCTGCTCCACCTCGTGGCCGCGATCCCGGAGTTCCCGACGCTCGACCCGGCCAAGCCCTTCGTGATCGTCGACGGCCCGAGCCTCGTCCTCACGCGCTTCATCACCAACGGGATCACCGACCCGGCCAACGAGTACTGGATCCTCAGCTCCGATCCGGACGCGACGAGCTCCGCCATCAAGGGCGTCGATCCGGCCGCGACCGTCACGAGCCGGACCCAGGTCGAACGCGACCTCCGGGGCGATCCGCTGGCCCTCGGCGTCATCGGGCTGCTCGGCCTGGGGTCGCTGGCCGCGATGGTCTTCGCGGCAATCGGGTTCATCGTCAACGCCGCGGTCTCGACCGCCGAGCGCGAGGGCGAGCTCGCGCTGCTGCGGGCCCTGGGCCTGTCCGGCGGCCAGCTCTCGATGTGGCTCTCGGCCGAGCATGGCCTGCTGCTGATCGCCGGGCTGGGCGGCGGCGTCGCGCTGGGCGTCCTGCTGGCGTGGCTCGTGCTGCCGTTCTCGACGCTGACCACCACTGGCCAGCCCGCCGTCCCGCAGCCGACGGTCATCGTTCCACCGGACGGCCTCCTGCCCGTCCTCGGCCTGGCGGCGATCGTGTTCGTCGTCACGGTCGTCGTCCTCCGCCGCCAGCTCCTGCGGCTGCGAATCGGCGGCGCGCTGCGCGCCAGGGACGAGTGATGTCCGGCCTGGCCTGGATCCGGACCAATCTCCGGCGGCTCCGCGACGAGCGCGCCACCGCCATCGGGTTCGCGCTGCTGATCCTCGTCACGGCGCTGCTCGCGAGCGGAGCGCCGCGGGCCTTCGACCGGCTCGGCGATGACACCCTGCGCGCGGAGTTCGACCGCCAGACGCCGCTCGCCCGGAACATCCTGCTGCTCGAGGCCGGCCGCCTGCCGCCGGGTGAGCAGGACCCGCTGGGCGCCATCAACGCCGAGGGCGACGCGCTCGACGAGACCGTCCCGCCCGAGGTCCGGGCCCTGATCACCGAGCGCGACGTCCTGGTCGAGAGCGTCCGCTGGTCGGTCCGCAAGGAGGGACTCCACGACCCCAGCACGCTGCGGCTGCGGATCCAGCCGTCGGCCGATGCCCGGATCCAGCTGACAGCCGGCTCGATGCCGACGGGCCTGGCCACGACCGATGCCGACGGCGTGACGACGCTCGAGATCGCGCTGTCGAACCAGAACGCGACGGTCCTCGGCGCCAAGGTCGGCGACACGCTGCCGCTCGAATCAGATTCCAGCGACGCCGGCCTGGTGACCGGTGCCGGGCAGGCGGACCTCAAGGCCGCCGTGAAGGTCACCGGCCTGTTCGACGTGGCCAACCCCGACGATCCCGCGTGGCTCGGGGACGCGACGCTGGCGCGGCCGTTCGTCCGCCGGCCGGGTGGCGACGCCCAGTTCCTGGACATGGCGGCGCTGCTCTCGCCCGACGCCTACCCGGGGCTGCTGAGCGCGACGATCCAGAAGGACGCGTCGTTCACGTTCATCCGCTACACGTTCCAGGAGTTCGTCGACCCGAGCCGCCTGCGGCAGCGCGACATCGCGACGCTCCTGCCGGCCTTCCGCCGGCTCGAGGCGCGCTATCCCAGCCCGAACCCGCGACCCCCGGCCGGCGTGGCCCTGCGGACGTCGCTGCGGCCGTTCCTCGAGAGCGAGAGCGCCCGCTGGACCGCCGCCACGGCCCTGCTCCTCGTCGCGGTCGTGGGTCCGGCGGCGGTCGCCGTGGCCGCGCTCGGGATGGTCGCGGTCCTGGCGGCGCGGCGGCGCCGCGCCGCGCTGTCGCTGTCGCGCGGCCGCGGCGCATCGGTGACCCAGGTCACGGCCGCGTCCGTGGCCGAGGGGCTGCTGCTGGCGGTGCCCGCGGCGGCCATCGGTGCGGCTATCGGTGTCGAGGTCGCCCCCAGCGACCCGCTCCTGCTGCCGGCCGTGACCGGCGCGCTGGTGGCCCTCGGTGGCGTCGCTCTGCTGACGATCGCGACGGTACCGGCCACCGGTGGCCCGGCATTCGGATCTGGTCGCGAGACGGCCGTGCCCCGGCCGCCGACCGCACGCCGTCTGGTCTTCGAGGGTCTCGTCGTGCTCCTCGCGGCCGTGGGCGCCGTGCTGCTCCGGGAGCGCGGGCTCCGGCCCGACGGCAGCGTGGACCCGCTGATCGCCGCGGTCCCGGCCCTGGTGGGCGTGGCGGCCGGGCTGCTGGCGCTGCGCATCCTGCCGCTCCCGACGCGCTTCCTCGCGTGGCTGGCGCGGTTGCGCCGTGGCCTCGTCGGGGTCATTGCCATGCGCCGGGCGTCCAGCGGCGCGGGTGCGCCGGTCCTGCTCGTGCTGCTGGCCACGACCACGATCGCAGCCTTCTCCAGCGCGGCCCTCGACAACCTGGATCGCTCCGCCGACGCCGCGGGCTGGCGGGCGATCGGGGCCGACTTCCGGGTCCACGCCAGCCAGGACTACCTCCAGCGGACGTTCGACTTCAACGCCCTGCCCGGCGTCACCGCCTCGGCCCGGATGTTCGAGGGCACGGCCTCGGTCGGCGCGCACAGCACGCAGCCCGACCTCCTGGTCCTCGACGTCGAGGGCTTCGAGAACGTCGTCAAGGGCACGCCCGCCGATCCGCAGCTCCCGATCGACCTGTTCGGGCCGGCCGCCCAGCCGGTCCCGGTCGTCATCGCGAAGGGCCTCGAAACCCGTGCCGATCGCTACAAGATCGGCGATGTCATCCAGACCTCGGTCGAGGGCTACACGTTCCAGGCCAGGGTGGTCGGCGATCTCGACTCCTTCCCCGGCGTGGCTGGCACGTCGTTCATGGTCGTGTCGGAGAAGCAGCTCCGAGCGATCTTCCCCGACGCGCCACTGCGGCCCACCACCGCCTTCCTCCGTGCCCCGCCGGAGAACGAGGACGCGATCCGGCAGGCCGTGACCAGCGTCATGTCGGCGGCCGTCGTCGATGGCCGCTCCGAGACGAGCGCCGCGCTCCGCGACGCCCCCGTCGTCCGCGCCGTCCGCCTGGGCATCGGCGCGACGGCCGTGGTGGCGGCCCTGTATGCCGCGCTCGCCGTCGCGGCGGCGCTGGCGCTCGGCGGCGCTGCTCGGACCACCGAGAACGCCCATCTCCGGACGCTGGGCCTGTCCGACCGCCAGGCCGTCCTGACGCTGCTGCTGGAACAGGGGCCGGCCCTGGCCTTCGCGTTCCTCGCCGGCCTCGGCCTGGGCGTCGGGCTCCTCGCGCTCCTCCAGCCGGGCCTGCGGCTGCCACAGCTCGTGGGCAGCGGCGTGGAGGTCGGCGCGACGCTGGATCCGCTGCTGGTCCTCGCGATGGGCCTCGGGATCATCCTCGTCGCCCTGATCGGCCTCATGGCCGGGCTGTGGCTCAGCCGCCGGGTGACCGCCGCCGCGGCGCTCCGGCGAGGCTTCGAATGAGCGCTATCGATCGCCGCCGCGCTGCTCACGCCGCCACACGCCATCCTTCGCCGAGAGGAGTTCGCCGATGACCGCCGCCGTGTCGTTCTCGAACGTGCCCGCCGCCCCGCCGAAGCGGGCCCGGTTCGGCGAGGACGCCGTGATCGCCTGCGACAACCTCGTCCGGATCTACAAGGTCGCGGACCTCGAGGTCGTGGCGCTCCAGGGTCTCGACCTGCTCGTCGATGCCGGCGAGATCGTCGCCATCGTGGGGGCGTCGGGCAGCGGCAAGTCGACGCTCCTGAACATCCTCGGCGGCCTGGACCAGCCCTCGGCGGGGCGAGCCGTGGTCGCCGGGCACGACCTCGGGCAGATGAGCCGCCATGACCGGACGCTCTACCGCCGGCGGATCGCGGGCGTCATCTGGCAGCAGACGGCCCGGAACCTGCTGCCGTACCTGAACGCCCGCGAGAACGTCGAGCTCCCCATGATCCTGGACGGGGCGAAGGGCCGGCGAGCACGGGCACTGGACCTGCTCGATCGAGTCGGGCTCGCCGACCGGGCGGGCCACCGGCCGGATCGACTCTCGGGTGGCGAGCAGCAGCGTGTCGCGATCGCGGTGGCGCTCGCGAACCAGCCCGCCGTCCTGCTCGCGGACGAGCCCACCGGCGAGCTGGACAGCAGCACCTCGGCGGAGATCTTCGCCCTGCTGCGGCGGGTCAATGCCGAGCTCGGCACGACGATCGTGGTCGTGACCCACGACGCCTTCGTGGCCGAGCAGGTCCGGCGGACCGTGTCCATCCGCGACGGCCGAACCGCCACCGAGACGGTCCGCCGCACGGAGCAGACGGCCGAGGGCGTCGATCAGGTCATCTCGGAGGAGTTCGCGGTCCTCGACCGGGCCGGCCGGCTCCAGCTCCCGAAGGCCCACGTGGACGCGCTGTCGCTGAAGGACCGCGTCCGGCTGCGGCTGGAGGAGGACCACGTCGGCGTGTTCCCGGACAAATCAGGCAACGGTCGACCCGCAACGGCCGGCCCGGGCGATGCCGCGACCGCGCCGGCCCGGCCACTCGACCCGGAAGACCTGGGATCGGCCAAGCCGGCCCGCAAGGCCGAGCTCAGCGGGGAGGGCGAGCGATGACCGGCCCGATGGGCGCCACCTCGACCATCGACGCCGCCGCAGCCCTCGCGGCGAGCCGCGCGGCGGCGACCGGGCCGATGGTCGTCACCGAGCACGTGCGCCGCGAGTTCAAGTCCGGCGACGGCGTCATCGCCGCCCTGGGCGACGTCAGCGTCCAGATCCCGCGCGGGCAGCTCGTGGCCGTTCGGGGCCGGTCGGGCAGCGGCAAGACGACCTTCCTGAGCCTGATCGGCGGGCTGGACCGGCCGACCTCGGGCCGGGTCGTCGTCGATGGCCTGGAGATCTCGGCGCTGCCCGATCGCGACCTCGTGGAGGTCCGCCGCCGGACGATCGCGTTCGTGTTCCAGTCGTTCGGGCTGCTGCCGATCCTCACGGCGGCCGAGAACGTCGAGGTCCCGATGCGGCTCGTCCGGGCCGAGCCGAAGGCGCGCGACCGGCGCGTCGCGGAGCTGCTCGAGATGGTCGGCCTGGGGGAGCGGATGCGCCACCGGCCGCACGAGCTGTCGGGTGGCGAGCAGCAGCGCGTGGCCATCGCCCGGGCGCTGGCCAACCGCCCGAGCCTGCTCCTCGCCGACGAGCCCACCGGCCAGCTGGATCTCGAGACCGGCCATCGGATCATGACCGTGCTGCGGAACGTCGCTCGCCAGGAGCACATCACCGCGATGGTCGCGACCCACGACCAGGCGATGATCGACGTCGCCGATCGAGTCATCGAGCTGCGCGACGGCCAGATCGTGGCCGACACCGGGGGACAGCCGGTACCCTGATCCGGATGCGTCCTTGGTCGCGGGGTCGGCGGGTCGAGCATGCCCGCTACGTCGGCCTCCAGAGCGTCCCGGAGCCGCCACGCTCGTCGCTGCCACGCCGGATCGGCGAGCTGCCGAGCCGCACCGATCGGGCGGTCAACCGCCGGCTCGCCGCACTCGGCGGCGTTGCCCTCGTGGGACTCGTCGCGACGGTGACCGTGGCCGCGACGTTGAGCGGGTCGCCAGCACGGTCCGCCGGCCAAGGTGCGCCCGCGACGTCGGCGTCGACGGCCCCGATCGCGGCCCTCGGCGCCTCGCCGAGCCCGCTGCCACTCGCGTCCCTCGCGCCAGGCGCGCCATCGCCGACGCCCGGCGCGCCCGCTGGTGCGACGGGTGGCCTGACCGGCATGACCCTCCCGACGGGCTATCGCTGGCCGCTCGATCACGGCCGGATCACGACCGCATTCGCCCCGCAGCTCGGTGGCCTGTTCTACGTCGATGGCGTGGCCTTCCACGATGGCATCGACATCGCCACCTACTGCGGCGACCGGGTCAACGCGGCCCACGACGGCGTGGTCATCGCGAGCGGGCGCCACGTCGAGGCGGCCCTCGGCTGGGTCGGCGACGTCACCGGCTACGAGGCCCATCTCACCGCGAAGCAGCTGTGGGGCGCACAGGCGGTCATGGTCATCACCGACGACGGCAACGGCTACCGCAGCGTCTACGTGCACCTGTTCCAGTCGCTGGTCAAGGTCGGCCAGGAGGTCAAGGCCGGGGATCGCATCGGCTGGGAGGGCCGGACCGGCGACGCGACCGGCTGCCACCTCCACTACTCGATCTTCAGCCCCGCCGATCCGGGTCGCTTCATCACCGATCCGAAGATCGTCAAGCGCAGCGACCTGCCCGCCGCGGAGATCGCCCGGATCGATCCGCTGACGGTCCTGCCGCCGATGTCGACGACCGATGTCACCTGGGGCTGGGGCGCGAAACCCTCGTCGGGTCCCTGAGGGCGCTCGACGCGGCGCTCAGCGCTCGCTGACTCGCCGGTAGCGGCGGGCGATGAGGGCGTAGCCCGGGATCCGGGCGAGCGCCTCGTCGAGCGGGACCATGCGCCCGTCCCGGGCCTCGATCGCCAGCGCGTCGCCGACGGCCGGGCGAGCATCCACGATCGCGAGGTCGATCGCGGTCCGCCGCCGCGCCCGGTCAGGGTCGCCGAGCGTCGCCACGAGGTCCGTCGGGAACGCGCCGGCCGGGTACGTCGTGCGGATCTCGGCTTCGGATCGCCAGCTCGGCCGCCGCAGGAGGATCCGTCGCCAGGCGTCGGCGATGTCCGCCGGCACGCGACCATCGCCGGGCGTGCCCGGGCCGCCGGCGACGTCCTCGCCTCGCGCCCAGCGAGCCGCCTGGTGGAGCAGCGCGTACTCGTCGAGGTCGGCGTAGCCGTCGAGCCGCTCGGCCGGGGAGTCGGCTCCGAACAGCGCCCGGATCGAGGGCTCGAAGACGTCGCGGAGGTCCAGGTCGATGGCCCGGACCGTGCGGTGGAAGTAGACCTGCTGGTAGAGCAGCAGGCGAGCGTTGAGGAAGCCCTCGAGGGCCGTGGCGCCGGGCTCGTACAGGGTCAGCCCGCGCTCCGAGACGTAGGCGTAGCGCCGCAACCGCTCGACGTCGATGCCGACCCGGACCCCGGTGAAGAACGCATCGCGCCGGACGTAGTCGAGGTTGTCGACGGTGAAGACGCCCGACAGGAGCGGCTGGAGCAGTCGCACCCAGTGCGGCATCGAGGGGTCGGACAGGGCCGGCTTCGAGACGAGGAACGACACCCAGCGAGGATCGATGGACTCGCCGGTGCCGAACGCGTCCCGCTCGGGAACGGCGCCTGGGGCGCGCCGCAGGCCCCGGATCAAGGAGCCGAGCTCGCGTTCGACGATCAGCTGGCTGAGGTCCTCGTGCGACAGCGTCTTGGCCGTCTCCCGCCGGGTGTCGCTCGGGGCCGGGAAGGCGGCGAGCACCTGCTCGTCGAAGAAGTGGGCGAACGGCCCATGTCCGACATCGTGGAGCAGGCCGGCAATCCGGAGGGTCTCCACAACCAGGCCCTCGGATGGGCGCGGCTCCGCGGGGGCGAGATTCGCGACGGCGGACCGGAGCGACGGATACAGCGAGCGGGCCCACACGCCGGCTTCGTGCATGACGCCGAGGCCGTGCGTGAAGCGCGAATGCTCGGCCGTGGGAAAGACCCACCGCGCGCTCTGGAGCTGGCTGATCCGGCGGAGCCGCTGCACCCAGGCCGTGTCGAGCAGGTCATCCTCGGCGACGTCCTCGGGTGGCAGGCCGGCCGACCGGAGCTCGGGCGCGGACCGGCGCTTCGTCAGCTCGACGTAGCCATGGATCGGGTCGCTGATCAGGTTGACCGCCGAGAACGGGTGGCGCGTCACGCCATCAGGCATCGAGGCTGCCCGCCGAGGCGTACTGCGCGGCCGCCCGGCGCAACCGGGCGGCGACATCGGCGCGGAGATCCGCGGGGGCCAGGACCTCGACGTCGTCGCCCCATTCGAGGATCCACAGCCGGATCTCGATCGTGCCGCTGACCGTCGTCGACCAGATCAGCGAGCCATCGGCCTGGCGCTCGGTCTGCTGCGCGGGATGCCAGCGGGTCTCCAGGACCCGGTCGGCCACGGCCGCCGAGAACCGCAGCCGGACCTCGACAGGGGGCTGGTCCGCGATGATGTCCCAGCCGCGCCCGAGCTCCGCCTCGAGGCTTTCGGCCTCCGGCCGCTCGAAGGACCGCGGGGTCACGCTCACCGACCGGATCCGCTCGATCTTGAAGGTCCGCATCGCGGACCGATCCTCGTCCCACCCGATCAGGTACAGCGCATGGGTCCGGAGCGACGGCTCGACCAGCCACGGCTGGACGGTCCGGCGGCTGACCTCGCCGGCGCGGCCCTCGTACGCGGCGCCCTCGTACTCGATGTCCACGACCCGCCGATCTGCCCAGGCCTTCGTCAGCAGCCGCACCCGCTCGATGAACTCGGGGTCCACCGGTGCGCGCTGGTAGACGTCCAGGCTGCGGGCGACGTGCTCGCGGAGCGAGCCCGGCAGGTTCTCCTGGAGCTTCTCGAAGGCCGAGCCGAGGTCGGGGTCGTACTTGTCGGCGTAGCGGACCATGAGCCGGGTCGCGAGGACCACCGCCATCGCCTCCGGGAGGGTCAGCTGGAGCGGTGGCAGGAACGCCTTCGTGTCGACGCCCCACCGGCCATCCTCGGCCCAGACCGGCAGCTCGACCTCGTCCTCGAGGGCGTGGAGGTCGCGGTAGACGTTCCGGACCGACATCCCGAGGCGCTCGGCGATGTCCTTGGGGTGCATGCCGTCGGGATGGGCCACGAGCAGGCTCGTGACGCGCATGAGCCGGGCGGCTCGATCGCGCTTCGCTCCGACTCGGTCCCCAGCCTCGAACGCCACCAGCGGAGGATACCGGCCGCCGTGCGCCGACCGGACGGCTCCGCCCGCCCGGGCAGCCGCGCCGCGCGAAGGGCCGGCTCCCTGCGGACGCTGGCCCGGACGCAGGTACCGGTTGGCCCCGTACCGACGGGTCATACCGCACCCGACCGCACCAGACCGACCATCCCCGCACCGAACCGGCCCGGGATCTGCCCGGGACGGCCCACCGGTCGCACTGCGAGCTGGCGCCCCGCCTCAATGGCCGATCCCATGGCCGATCCCGCATCACACGGCACGCCAACCGGGACCCTGACGGCGTTCCCGGCCCGGGCGATCTACCGCGCCTTGCTGGTTCGCGGGCTGGAGCCCGGCGAAGCGGCGAATCTCACCGCGTACCTCGCCGGCCTCCCGACGACCGGGGTCCACTGGACGATCCCCGAGGTCGAGGCCATCGTCCGCCGCCGCTCGCAGGCACTGGAGACCGCCACCACCGACCCGGACGACGGCCCGGGCCCGGTCCAGCTCACCTGGCAGCTCTCGTAGGCCGCCCCGCCACCGATCCTCGCGATCACCGACGTTCGCCCGCATCCGCGTCCGGGTCCTCCTCCCCCGGATCGCACGACCGCCGAGACGGCGCCCACTCCTCTGGGTGCCGTCTCGGCATGTTCGGCGCCTACTGCCCGAACATCTCCCCGAGGGTCACCGGCTGGAGGCTCTTGGCCTGGAGGGCGGCGAGGATCCCCGGCAGCGCGTCGAGGGTGTGGTAGCCGCCGAGGTGCATCAGGACGATCGAGCCGCCCTGGGCGTTGGCCTGGATCTTGGCGACGATGGTCGCGGTCGTCGGGCCGCCGTCGGACTCGGGCTTCCAGTCGATCGTGTCGATGTCCCACATCACGATGTGGCGCCAGCCCGCCGCGGCAACGCCGTAGCGGACGGCGTCGTTCCAGGCGCCGTATGGCGGCCGGAACCATGGCTTCGTCGTGGTCCCGACGAGCGGCGCGACGGCCGCCTCGGTCGAGGTGATCTGCTGGGCCATCTGGCCGGCAGTCAGGGTCGTGAAGTCAGGGTGGCTCCACGAGTGATTGCCGACGTCGAACAGCTCGGGATGCGCCTTGGCGAGCGCCAGGACGGTTTCACCCTGGGTCGTCGTCGTGCCCGCGGCGCCGGTCGGGAAGATCGTGGCGTGCACCTGGTGGGCGATCAGCCAGTTCATGATGTCGACGGCCGGATCCAGGCGGCCGCCCATGTCGAGCGTGAGCGCGACCTGGCTGGAGGTCAGGGAGCCGTGGGTGATGACGTTGGCCGGCACGACGGCCGTCGAGCTGGCACTGGGTTGCGGCGAGGCTGTCGGGGGCACGCCCGAGGGTGCGGCGGCACTTGGCAGCGGGGAGGCCGAGGGCGGGGCCGGGCTGGGCGACGGCGGGTTCTCGTCGTCGACGGTGGTCCCGGGCAGGAGGACGAGGGTCCAGCCGGGCTTGATGGCGTTCGGGTCGTAGGCGGGTGACTCGGGATCGAGGCTGGGATACGTGCCCCGGTTCCACCACGACAGGCTCCGGGGCGTCGTCCCGAACTGCCGGGCGATCGAGGAAAGCGTGTCGCCCACGGCGACCCGGTAGGTCATGAAGGTCGGGGCGGGCGTCGGGCTCGGATAGCCGAGCGTTGGCTCGAGCGTGGGCGTCGGGACGGCCGCGACGGCCGAGGGCCGGTTCGAGGACGGCGGGTGGCCACCGCCCGGGAAGCTCACGAGGCCGGTCGCCGTCGCGAGGACGACGAGGGAGACCAGGAAGGCGGCGAGGCTCAGGGTGACCGCGGGCGAGCCGAGGCCACGCGTGGAGGTCGTCATGGCCGGATCATGACGGACGAGGTCGACGGATCGCGACGCCCGGCATCAGCGGGCGTAGGTCAGATGACGCCTGCGGGCAGCGGATCGATCGGGGTCGGGGTCTGCAGCGTCAGCTCGCCGGCGATCGCATGGCCCTCGGCGGCGCTGGCGACGCGGCCGCCGCCGGAGCGCTTGGCCACGAAGCAGGCGCGATCGGCCGCGAGCAGGACCTCCTCGGCGGTCTGCCCGTCGTCGGGGAACGACGCGGTGCCGGCCGAGGCCTCCAGGGCGCGCGCCCGGCCGCGCCAGCCCGAGCCAGGGCCCACCGTGTCGGCCACGGCCGCCCGGATCCGCTCGGCGATGGCGGCGACCTCGGGCGCCCGGGTCCCGGGCAGGAGGACGGCGAACTCGTCGCCGCCATAGCGGAAGACGGCGTCGGAGTCGCGGCTCGCGCGGACGATCGATTCGGCGACCAGCCGCAGGAGCCGGTCGCCGGCCTGGTGCCCGAAGCCGTCGTTGACGCCCTTGAATCGATCGAGGTCGAGCATGACGAGGCTGAATGGCTCGGTGGCCGCGATCGAGCGATTCATGCGCTCGACGAACGTGCCGTGGTTGAGGAGGCCGGTGAGCACGTCCGTCTGGGCTCGATGCTCGACCGCCTCGTGGGCCGCGGCGTTCTGGAGCCCGACCGAGACCTGGGCGGCGTAGAGCTGCGCCAGCTCGAACTCGTCGGCGCTGAAGACCTGGCCGAGGCCGAGCCGTTCGAGGGTGATGACCCCGACGGCGCCAGTCCGATCGCGGAGTGGCACGCAGATGAGCGAGCCGTGGACGCGCTCGTGGTTGCGATGGTTGACCCGATCGTCGGTGTACTCGTCGACGACGAGCTCCGGCACGTTGTGCTCCACGACCCACGGCCCGAGCCCCAGCTCGCCAGGCTCCCACGGGGCCATGAGGAACTCGCGGTCGTCGCCGCGCGCGGTCTTGGGGATCAGCTCGCCGGATGTCGGGTCCACGAGCTCGATCGCGAGGTTGTCGCACTCGACCAGGTCGCCGAGGCGGTCGGCCGTGGTCTCGAGCAGCGCCGACACGTCGTAGGTGGTGAGGATCGACTCGGTCAGGCGCAGGAGCTCGCGCTGGCTGCGGACCTTGCCCTCCAGCGCCGCCGACTGCTGCCGCAGCCGTTCGGTGGCATCGGCGTTGGCCATCGCCTGGGCCGCGAAGCTCGCATAGATGACGAGCAGCCGGAGGTCATCCTCCTGGAACTGCCGGAGGCCGAGCTTCGACAGGACGAGCACCCCCAGGACCTCGTCCTCGAACAGCATCGGCGCGAGCAGCATGGATTCGTCAAGGTCATCGACCGTGCCGGCGATGGTCTGGGTCCGGGGATCGGCGTCGGCATCGTCGAGGATGACCGCCTGGCGATGCTCCGCCACCCAGCCGGTGATGCCCTCGCCGAACCGGATTCGCAGCATCTCGGGCGTCTCGTCGACGTACTCGCCGACCTGGCCCTGCATGGCCACGGGCACGAGGTCGCGATCGTGCAGGCGGTAGACGCGGACGTTGTGGTAGTCGATGAGCTGGCGCAGCTCGGTCGCGATCGCGCCCCCGATCTCGGTGACGCTGGTGAGGCGGTTGAGGCGCGCGCCGAGCTGCTGGATCGACTGGAGCTGGGCCGCCCAGGTCGCGAGCTGGTCGTACGTCCGCGCCGCCTTGATGGCCACTGCGGCCTGCGTCGCCAGCGCGGCGATGGTGTCGAGCTCGTCCTCCGACCAGTGGTGCGGACGATCGTGGTAGACACCGAGGACGCCAAGCGCCCCGGGCTCGTCGCCATCGAGCATCGGCGCCAGGCAGGCCGTATCGAAGCCCTCCTGGATGACCGCCTCACGCATCTCACCGACGCGCGGGTCGTCGCGGTAGCCGACCGAGAAGAGGGGATGCCGGGCCTGGACGCTCGCCGCGGCGAGGGTGCTGCTCTGGAGGTGCTCGACCGCCGACTGGTATGCCGCCGAGAGGCCGCGCGACGCCACGATCCGGCGGCGCCCCTCGCCCTCGAACATGTACACGGCGGCGCGGTCACCGCCGAACAGCACCATGGCATGGGCGACGACGCCGGCCAGGATCTGCTCGAGGTCCAGGCGACTGCCGATGTCGGCCGCGACCCGGCGAAGCGCCTCGGCGCGATGGAGCTCGTGGGCGATCTCGGCGGCGCTGGCCGAGGCGCGGACCACCTGGCCGATGCCGCCGGCGGCAGCGAGGAGGACCTCGCGATCGCCGGGTGCGACCGGACCGGCGGACCGGCTCGACACGACCAGGACGCCCCACGGGGCAGCGGGCCCGGGAATGGCCACCGCGAGCTCGCGACCCTGCTGGAGCGAGATCGCCATCACGCCGGCGTGACCGCCGTCCACGACCTCGCCGGGCTGATCGACAGCGCGGGCCAGCGCACCGAAGGACCGAGGCAGCTCGACGAGCCGGCTCCGCGCCGAACCCGCAACCGCAGCCGGCACGAATCGATCGTCCAGGAGGCGCCAGGCGGCGACGACGGGCGCACCCAGCGCCTCACGGATCGCCGCGACCGCGGCTGCCACCGGCGCTTCGGGATCGGTGACCGCGAGGCGCAGCGCGTCGGCCGTGACACTCCCGAGCTGCGAGGCCAGCCGCAGGGATGCGTTGGCGTCGACGTCCGTGTCGAGGATGTGGCGTGCGTCCGGAGCCGCGCCCGCGGAGGCGCCGGAGGCGCCGGGCGGACCGTCGAATGCGCCGCGGTCGGGATCGCCGCTGCGCGCGCCGCGCCCGCCCCGACCGTCGTGGTCCGTCTCGGGGCCGGCCGGCGTCGCCAGCGAGCCAGCCAGGAATCGCTGCAGATCGCCCAATCGGTAGCGGCGGTCGCCGCGCGGGTTGATGCGGTAATAGCGCAGCCGCCCCGCGTCGCTCCAGGCCCGCACCGTGTTGGGATGCACGCCGAGGACCTGGGCGGCCCTCGTGACCGTGAGCGTCGCGTCGGTTGGTCGCGACGGATGCAGAACGACCTCTACCACGTGACCCCCGAGGAGGATCTGTGAACTCCTCGGCGCACTGTCGGCTACCCCACTTTTCTTGCCAATGGGACCAAAGTACGGGCGGCGCGGAATGGCACCGTCGAGCGGCCGTCGAGGCGCGTGCGCCGACGCACCACCCGAGCGTGAATCGAGCGCAGTGCGGCTGGCCCGCGCATGGCGCCGCGCGTGGTCAGGGCCGGCGCGGGCCGCCCGTCAGGCGAACGTAGGCGAGCGTGCCGCCGACGGCGCCGAGCCCGATCACCACGACCAGCCCGATCGCCAGGCCGGGAGCGCCCACCAGGCCCGGACCCTCGCCCGAGCTTCGCGTGTCGCCGGCCAGCCCGCTCGGTGCAGGCCCGCTGGGCGCCGCCGGCGCCGCCGTCCCGACCGGCACCAGCGCGGACGCCGAGGCCGCGGACGCCGGGGCCACCGACGCTGGATCCGCGGCGGCGGCGCCGGCGACGCCGATCGAGGCACCCACGGCCCACGCCAGGCCCAGCGCGCCGAGCGCCAGGCCGGCAGCGAGCAGCCCGGCCGCCAGCCGCGGCCGGAGGCGGTCCCCGCCGGCCAGCACGCGCATCGCCTCATCCGGCTCGAGGACGCTCAGGACGAGAGGCCGGCCCTGGCCGGCGGTCATCGCCGCGCGCCCGGACGCATCGAGCGCGGGCCAGCCGAGGACCGTGGCGTGCTCCACGCTGGAGACCTGATCGATCCGGGCACGCGCCGCGGCATCCGGGTCGAGGCCCTCGGGCGCACGATCCGCCAGGTCGCGGACGCGGCCGGCACTCTCGCGCGGGATCACGACGAGTCCGTCCCCGAGCCCGGCGGTCTCGACCCCGATCGCGTGGGGGCCATCTCGAAGCTCGAAGGGCACCTGCTCCAGCGACTCCTCGACGCGCCGCCAGCGGCGGCCCTCGCGAACCTCGATCCGGGTCCGGCGATACACCAGCGGTCGATCGGCGGCATCGAGGAACGGATCCTCCGCGTCGAGGCGGCCGTGGACCGCGACGTAGCGACGCTCGCCCGCCTCCGCCAGCCGCACGGCATCCTCGAGCGGCACCTGCGGGACCGTGGCCAGCAGCCGCCCGATTCGGACGCCGGGCCCCAGGCTGCGGAGCGTCACGACGCCGAGCACGAGGGCGAGCGCACCTGCGGCGACGAGGAGGAGGGGGACCACGGCCGGATGATAGGTGGCCGGGAATCGAAGGGCCCGGAGGAACCTACCCGACACGTGGGCGTTGATGCGATCGCCGCCGTTAGTGTCGCTCGGCCCCTCCGGGCTGAGACGTACGCTAGCGGCCGCCTGGCGGGCCGGTCAACCATGCTCGTCCACGAGATTCCGACGCGATTCGGGAGTTGTCCACCGGGGCTCCACAGGGGCGAGGGTCAGACTCCGGTGGGACCGCCCGGCGCAGCCCGCCCGCTCGCGGGATCGAGGGCATTGCGGACGCCGCTGTAGCTCTCGAGCACGAGGCGGCCGCCGACCAGCTCCGCACCGACGACCACGTCCGAGTGCGCGACCCGCCAGGCGACCGATCCGTCGGCCTCGATCGCGAACGTCTCGAGCTCGGCCTGGACCAGCACGTGGCGAAGGCGTGACGAGGCCATGACCGCGAGCACCGGCGTGGCCGAGCGATGCGACCACCGGAGCTCGCCGCTCCGCGCATCGAGGCCGTAGCTGTGGAACCCGTACTTGACGACGAGCAGGCCGGGCTCGTCCCACAGGACCGCCGCCGGATCGTCGTTCAGGGTCGAGGCGAGTCGCACGCTCCAGGCACCGGCCGGTCCGTCGATTCGCAGCTCGGCCCGGCAGCGCGCATCGGGCTCCGGTCCCGACAGCTCACCGAGATCGGTCAGCGCGCCACCCGTCTCGCTGAGCGCGAACACCTCGGCGGCTTCGTTGCTGCCGCCCCAGCGCCAGCGGGCCCGCAGCGCGCCCGGATACGCGACGGTGGCATCGCGGGCGGTCACGAGCGGGCCATTCGCCGTGTCACGAAGCGCGCTGGATCGGCGGCTCCTGCTCCTCCACGATCGGCGCCACCTGCGCATCGGCCAGGAGCCGGAGGCTCGCCGGCGAGATCGGGAACACCGCCGTCGGCAGGCCTGCCGCCGCCCAGACGAGCTTGAATCGCCCGAGGTCCGGGTCCATGACGACGCGCAGGCGCCGCTCGTGCCCGAATGGCGGGATGCCGCCGATGACGAAGCCGGTCAGCTCGTTGGCCTCGCGGGCGGTTGCGCGCCGGACGTCCGAGCGGCCAAGGACCGCGCCGAGCCGAGCGAGGTCGACGCGGTTCGGGCCCGAGACCAGGCACACGACCGGCTCGAGCGAGCCGTCATCGCGAACCGAGACGAAGACCAGCGACTTGACGATCTGCCCGAGCTGCGCGCCGACCGCGCGGGCGGCCTGCTCCGCGGTGTGCGTCGATTCGGAGAAGGTCCGGATCTCGAGCTCGACGCCGCGCTGGGCGGCGGCCTCCACGACCCGCCGGACGGCAGGGTGCTCGAGGCTCTCGGTCACGGCCGGATACTAGCATCGGGCCCATCCCGGACCGCCGCCCGTTCGAGTGGCGAGGCTCGTCTACGATCGGCCGATGCGAGCGGTCGTCTTCGACTGGGATGGGACCCTCGTCGACACGTTGCCGGCGATCCTCCGAGCCAACGTCACGGTCCTCGAGGCGTATGGGCTGCCGTTCGACGAGGCGCGCTACCGGATCGCCTATGCCCCCGACTGGCGGCTCATGTATCGCCGCTTGGGCGTGCCAGAGGAGGCGCTCGAGCAGGCCGGCGCCCGGTGGCTCGAGCTGTATCGAGCGGCCGGCGCCCTCGCGCCGTTCCCGGGGGTCGCGGATGCGCTCCGGCGCCTCGCCACCGCTGGCTACGGCCTGGGCCTCGTGACCGCCGGCCACCGATCTGTCGTCGAGGAGCAGCTCCGGCGCTTCGGGCTCGACGACGTCCTGCGCGTGCGGGTCTGCGGCGACGACCGGCTTGCCGCCAAGCCCGATCCCGAGCCGCTCCGGCGGGCCCTGACCGAGCTCGATGCCGGCGACGGCCCCGTGATCTACGTCGGCGACGCACCGGACGACATGCGGCTGGCGGGCGCCGTCGGGGCGACGGGCATCGGGATCGAGGGCCTCCTGGCCACTGCCGAGGACCTGCTGGCAGCGGGCGCCGCGTCGGTCCACCCGTCCGTCGTGGCCTGGGTCGATTCGTTCCTGGGCGCGGCGCCGCCTCTGCGTGCGCCGCCGCCTACGAGTGCGGAGCCGCCCCCGAGCGCGCCGCCGCCTACGGGCGCAGAGCCGATCGCAGACCGCGCGGTCCCTCCGGCGGTGTCCGCCGCCGATCCCGCGTGACGTCGGGACCCGGGCCCGCTCGCCGCGACCACGCGTTGGTCCTCGGCGACGGCGACCCGCCGACCCGCGCCGGCCTCGACGCTGCCTGGCCCGGCTGGGACGACGCGGTGGCCCTGGTCGTCGCCGCCGACGGCGGCGCTCGATTGGCGGGCTCGCTCGGCGTGGACGTGGACATCTGGGTCGGCGATGGCGACTCGCTGACCGCGACGGAGATCGATGCGCTCGCGAGCGGTCGCACCCGGATCGAGCGGGTCCCGGCGGCGAAGGACGAGTCCGACCTCGAGCTGGCCGTGGCTCGGGCGCTCGAGGCCGGCTGCACGCAGATCACCGTGCTCGGAGCGCTCGGCGGTCCGCGGCTCGATCACGAGCTGGCCAACGTCCTCCTGCTCGCACATCCGGCCGCCACGGGCGTCGGCGCCTGCGTCGAGCTCGTGGACGCGCGCGCTCGCGTGTCGCTCGTGACGGCCCCGGGCGTCGATGGCCGGCCGGTCCGGCGGGAGCTGCCGGGGCGTGTCGGCGATCTCGTGTCGTTGCTGCCGTTGGCGGGCGACGTCGACGGCGTCACGACGCATGGCCTGCGCTATCCCCTCGGCGACGAACCGCTCGTCGTCGGGCCAGCCCGGGGCCTCAGCAACGTGCGCCTGGCGCCGGACGCGGCGGTCACCGTCCGGGCCGGCCGGCTCCTGGTCGTGGAGACCCCTGCTACGCTCGATTCATGAGCGCTCCGACGATGCCGGCGACGCCGCAGGTCGGCGACCCGGCGCCCGAACTGGCCCTCCCGGACGAGACGGGCAGCCTCCACCAGCTCGCCGACCAGCATGGTCGCTGGACGGTCCTGTACTTCTATCCCGAGGACGACACGCCCGGCTGCACGACCGAGGCCTGCCAGTTCCGCGACATGCACAAGACGTACAAGGACACGGGGGCCGACGTCTGGGGCGTCAGCCCGGATGGAGCCGCCAGCCATCGCCGCTTCCAGGAGAAGTTCGACCTGCCGTTCACGCTGCTGTCCGATGAGGACAAGGCCGTCTCGACCCGCTACGGGGCGTGGCGGGAGAAGCAGAACTACGGCAAGACGTACTGGGGCATCGGCCGGTCGACGTACCTGATCGATCCGGACCTGCGGATCGCCCGGGCGTGGCCCAACGTCAAGGCCGACGGTCATGCGGCCACGGTGCTCCAAGCCCTCGCCGAGGAGCGGGCGGCCCGCGGCGCCTGAGCGGGCAATGGCAGAGACAGCGCCCACGTCCCCGGCCGCGACGCCGCATGCCTGGCGGCCCGCGCGGTTCATGGTCATCGCGGCGCATCCCGACGACGCCGACTTCGGACCCGCGGCGACCGCCGCAGCCTGGATCGATGCCGGCTCCGAAGGCTGGCTCGTGTGCTGCACGAGCGGCGATGCCGGTGCCGACGACGCGACCACCGACCCGCTGGAGCTCGCCGCCCTGCGTGAACGCGAACAGCGGGCCGCAGCCGCAGCCGTGGGCTACGCCGGCCTGACGTTCCTCCATCAGCCCGATGGCGCCCTCGCGAACGACCTCGCGCTCCGCGAGCACCTCGTGCGCGAGATCCGGAGGTTCCGGCCTGACGCGGTGCTCGCGACGGACCCGGAGGCCCTGTTCCACGGCGACGGCGGGATCAACCACACCGACCACCGCGCCGCCGGGATGGCCGCCGTCGACGCGGTCTATCCCGCAGCCCGGAACGCGATGGCGTTCCCGTGGCTCGTCACGCGCGACGGCCTGGAGCCGCACCGCGTTCGGCGGCTGTACCTGTTCTGGTCGAACGTGCCCAATGCCCACGTCGACGTCTCGGCCACGGTCGATCGAAAGGTCGCGGCACTCCGGGCCCACGCCTCCCAGCTCCGCAAGCCGGAAGCCCTCGAGGACCGCATCCGGGCATGGGCGGCCGAGGAAGGCGCTCCGATCGGGGTTGCCGGTGGCGAGGCGTTCCGGGTGATCGTCATCGACGAGGATCCGGACGAACCTGCCGACGCGCAGGAGGCGAGCGAGGCTGCCGAAGCTCAGGCCGCAGGCGTGGCGGCCGGGGTGGCCTCGGGCGAGGCCTAGGCGGAGGCTGCCTCGATCCCGAGCAGGGCGCCGCGGACGGCATCCCACAGCGGCCACAGCTCGTCCAGGCCGCGATCCCGCTGGTCGAGGAACGCCCGCAGGTCGTCCGCCTCGAGGCTGGGCGCGGCGCGCGCCACGGCCTCCGCGCTGGCGACCCTGGCGCCTCGAAACAGCTCGGCGATCTCGAGGCTGTTCGGCCAGGCGCGAACCCGTCGCGGGTCGATCCCGCAGTCGGCGAGGGCCCGGCTCAGGTCCCGGTAGGCAGGCACCTGGCCGTCGGCCCAGTCGGAGCGTCCGTCATAGCGCCGGCCGGTGGCCTGCAGCGTGAGCACGATCTGGCGGCATTGGTCGATGGTGAAGGCATCCCAGAACGGATTGCCCATCGGCAGGTCCACCAAGCCCACGTCGATGGCGCGTTGCCGGACGGCCTCGACGAACCGCGTCAACAGCGTGTCCCAGGCCCGCTGGCTGGCCTCGTCCGGGCCGGCGACGGCCTCGATCGCGCCACGCATGGCCGCGTGGTCGCCGGCCAGGAGGTCGTGCAGGAGGGTCGGAGCAACGGGCAGGTTGGCCGGGCCGGGCATTCCGGGCGCCGCCGCTGCGGACGCCGGCGACCCCGCGCTCGCGGTCGTCGAGGGGCTGGGTCCGAGGCCCAGCCGCGCCAGCATCGGATCGGGCTCGGGCTGGATCGCTAAGGCGATGGGGCGGCCCGCACGGGCCAGCGCGGGCTCGGCTGGCATCTCCCGGCCGGGCTGGGGATCGGGCGACCAGGGCAGGATGGGCGAGGCAACCACGGGCAGGCCGTCGGGATGAACGCCCGTTCGATGGCCCGCCCCGTCACGGTCGACGAGCCGACGGTCGCCGGGCCCGCCCGGAGCCGGGCCGTCAGCGGTCCCGTGGAGGACATCCGTGGCCAGCGTCGAGGCCCGTCGCGGGATGGCGTCGCGCGTCACCGTGACCCGGATATCGTGCGTGGGAGGCTTGCTGCGGAGGACCACGACGATGGCCGCGCCGGTGGCGATGCCGAGGAGGAGACCGAGTGCCAGGAAGGCGAACTCGTTCGGCGTCACGCGGGGTGTCGATCCTCGCTGCGGGTTCGGCCGAGCGTAGCTGCGCGGTGGGACCGAGTCAACTTCGCGAGGGCCGCGCGGCGACCCTCGCGACCACGGGTGAGTCGAGCCCGAACGTCGCCCGCCGGTCGGCGCTCACCGATCGGGAGCGGGTGGTAGATTCGGAGCGCCGGCCGGCAAGCGCCGTGGCCGCCCCGCCGGCCTGGTCTTCCACACTCGATCCGCACCGAGGTTCGACCGCGTCTTGGCCCTCGAAGCCCGCCAGCTCGACGTCCGCCAGGAGTTCCTCGTCCAGCCCGTCGACGCGTCCTGGTTGCAGTGCAACATCGAATGCCAGGAGGCGTGCCCGGTCGGGACGAACTGCCGGGGCTACCTGAACCTCGCCGCCGAGGGGCGGTTCGAGGAGGGCTACATCCTCTCCCGCGAGCCGAACCCGGTCGCGGCGATGTGCTCGTACGTCTGCTCCGCGCCCTGTGAGCGCGCCTGCCGGCGCGGCGACATCGATCGTCCGCTGGCGATCCGGGCGATGAAGCGCTTCCTGGTCGAGTGGCACGAGGCTTCGGGCATCCCCGACGTCATGCCCCACATCGACGCTCGCTCCGAGCGCGTCGCCGTGGTCGGCGCCGGTCCGGCCGGCATCGCCGTCGCGCGCGAGCTGGCGATGAAGGGCTACGGGGTCGAGGTCTTCGACAGCCTGCCCTACGGCGGCGGCACGATGCTGATCGGCGTCCCCGCGTTCCGCCTCCCGCGCGAGGCGATCGAGATGGACGTCAAGCTCGTCGAGCGGCTCGGCGTGCGGTTCCATTTCAACACCACGATCGGCGTCGACATCACCTTCGAGCAGCTCCAGCAGGACTTCGACTCGGTCGCGATCACCGCCGGTGCGATGAACGCCGTGGCCCTCGACGTGCCGGGGGCCGAGCTCGAGGGCATGGAGTACGGCGTCGACTTCATGAAGAAGGCCAACCTCGGCCAGCCCATCCCGATCGGCGCCGACGTCGTGGTGATCGGCGGCGGCTACACCGCGATGGACTGCTCGCGGACCGCGCTCCGCCATGGTGCCGAGCGCGTCTCGATCGTCTACCGCCGGACGCGGTCCGAGCTGGTCGTCGACGAGGAGGAGCTGGGCGAGACCGAGCGCGAAGGCGTCCGGATGGAGTTCCTCGCGAGCCCGATCGAGGTCATCGGCGAGGACGGCCACGTCACCGGCGTCAAGTTCATCCGCAACAAGCTCGGGGCGCC